>CAZBIH010000051.1:5263-7323 GCA_964492015.1 uncultured Planctomycetia bacterium
AATCTTTTTTCCATTCGCCCCGCTTCAAACGCCAAACGTCCCGCACGTACCGCCAATTTCATCGCCTCGGCCATTTTCACGGGATCTTTGGCGCCGGCAATGGCGGTATTCATCAAAACTCCGTCCACGCCTAATTCCATCGCAATCGCCGCATCCGACGCGGTCCCGACCCCGGCGTCCACGATCACGGGAATTTTTACTTTTTCTATCAAAAGCTGAATATTCAACTTATTTTGAATGCCCTGCCCCGATCCAATCGGAGCCGCCAGAGGCATCACACAAGCCGCGCCCGCATCTTCAAGACGTTTGGCCATGATCGGGTCATCCGTCGTGTATGGCATGACAATGAAGCCTTCCTTCACCAAAATTTCGGTCGCTTCCAAAAGCCCCAGCACATCCGGCATGAGCGTCACTTCATCCCCGATCACCTCGAGCTTCACGAGGTTGGATAGGCCGGCGGCCCGCCCCAGACGTGCCACACGAACCGCCTCATCCCGCGTATAACAGCCGGCGGTATTGGGAAGAAGGATATACTTTTTGGGGTCAACAAAATCAAGCAAAGACTCTTTTGAGCGGTCGAAATTCACGCGGCGTACGGCAACCGTCACCATTTCGGCCCCCGAGATCTCCAAAGCCTTTTCCATCATTTGAAAAGTAGGGTATTTGCCGGTTCCGACGATCAGGCGGGACTTTAGCGAATGAGGGCCAATTTTTAAAACGTCACCCAAACTCATACCGCTTCCACCACCGCACCCTTTTCGACGACCACGATCCCCTTGGGCGTCACGGTGAAGCGTTTTTTATCCAACTCCAGATCATGTCCCACCGTCGCGCCGGGCATGATCTTGGCGTGTTTATCGATGATGGCGTTTTTAATTTTGGCGTAGCGGCTGACTTCAACGCTCTCCAAGAGCAGAGAGTTTTCCACCTCAGCATAGCTATTCACACGGACATTCGGCGACAAAATACAGCGGCGGACAGAGCCCCCTGAAATGATACAGCCGTCCGCAACCAGCGAATCCAGCGCTTCTCCCCGGCGGCCACCGGTGAGCTGATTATTGAACACAAATTTCGCCGGAGGATACTGGAGTTGATGCGTACGGATCGGCCAATCGCGGTCATACAGATTGAATTGCGGTGTCACGTTCACCAGATCAATGTTGGCCTCATAATAAGCGTCCAGCGTACCGACATCGCGCCAATACATCGCCTCTTTGGCTTGGGCATCGACAAAATTATAGGAGACGATCTTTCTTTTTCCATTTTGGATCATTTGCGGAATAATATTTTTACCAAAATCATGCTCGGTGTCCTTTTTGGCGTCTTCGATCAACTCTTCTTCAAGTACTTTGCGGTCAAAAATATATATACCCATCGACCCATAGACCTGCGCGGGATCCCCCGGGATCGTTTTGGGCTGTGCGGGCTTCTCTTCAAACCCGACCACGACCCCGTTGCCATCCGTCTGGATCACCCCCACATACGGCGCCTCTTCCACCGGCATCGGAACAACGCCGATGGTCAGATCCGCCTTCGATGCCCGATGAAGATCCAACATCGGCTGATAATTCATTTTGTACACATGATCCCCTGCCAGGATGAGCACCTGATCGGGGTTTTCAATATCGATCGAATAAAGATTTTGGTAGATCGCATCGGCCGTGCCCTGATACCAATGATCGTCAATCCTCTGCTGGGCGGGGACAACGTCAATGTACTCCCCGACTTCGGCGTTCAAAATATTCCATCCCATGCGGATGTGGCGCGAAAGAGACATGGATTTGTATTGAACAAGAATGTGAATACGGCGCATGCCGGAATTGATGCAATTGGAAAGCGTAAAATCAATGATGCGATAAATTCCGCCAAACGGCACCGCGGGCTTGGCACGATCCTTGGTCAGAGGAGCCAAACGCTCGCCTTTGCCGCCAGCCATCACAAATGTCAGTAATTTTTTCATAACGTCACAATGTCATTTCGAGGCCAAAGGCCGAGAAATCTCGCTCTTCAGCCAGAGGCTGATCCGCCTATGGCGGAAAAAACGAGATCTCTCGCTTCGC
>CAZBIH010000051.1:7423-10719 GCA_964492015.1 uncultured Planctomycetia bacterium
GCTCGAGATGACAACCTCGTTGGTTGAAGTTGAATTAAGTATTATAAAGCGGATATTAGCCCTTTTCAAGGAAATCAGGCTAGAAGGACTCCGTCCGCCATGACCCGTACTTGGTCGCTCATATGGCGCACTGCCCTCTCGTCATGAGAAACGAATAGAAGGCTCATTCCCCGTTCTTTTTGGAATGTCAAAAGCAAGTTCAAGATCTGAATTTTGTTGACCACATCCAGCGAAGAAACCGCCTCATCGCACAAAAGAAGCCGCGGACCTAGGCTAACCGCGCGGGCGATCGCGACTCTCTGACACTCTCCCCCTGACAACTCATGAGGATACCGCGTTAAAAACCGCGCCGGCAGACTGACGGAGCCTAAAAGCGTCTCAATTTTTTTATTTATCAGTTCCTTATTCTTCTCTCCTGAAATAAGAAACGGCTCTTGTAAAATAGCCGCTACTTTCATCCGCGGGTCCAGAGATAAATAGGGGTCTTGAAAAATGATCTGTGTTTTTTGGCGAAAATGTTTCAATTTTTTTTCAGGCAGACCGTCAATTCTTTTATCTTCAAAATAGATCTCGCCGCTGTCCGAGGCGAGAAGCCTTAAAATAATTTTCAAAAGTGTTGATTTTCCGCAACCGGAGGCACCGATAATACCCAGAGTCTTGCCTGCCTCCAGAGAAAACGACGCGTCGGATACGGCTTTAACGCCGCCTTTTTTGAAACTTTTAACCAGTCCTTTGGCCTCGAGAAGCATCAGATCTCCAATAGAGTTTTCGGCGGCACATCCCACAAGCTCACCGAAAAAAGTTTTTTCGCGCAATCAGTCCGCGGATGAAATACACCTTCTTGAGGCTCAAGCCTCTCCACGACACGGCCGCGGTCCATCACATAGATCGCATCTGAATAGGACACCGCATGAGCCATGTCGTGTGTGATAAAAAGAATGCTTAACTTTCTTTCCTGTTGGATCTTGACCAAGAGCTTCAGGATTTCCGTCTCCACGGCGGCATCCAACGCCGTTGTCGGCTCATCCGCGATCAAAAGCCGGGGTTCCAAGATCAAAGCCATGGCGATCATCGCACGCTGGCGCATGCCGCCGGAGAGTTCATGGGGATAACTGCTATAGACACGCGCGGCATCCCTCATCTGTACCGCTACCAGATATTCCAGCGCGCGGGCCTTGGCGGCGGCCTCACTCACATCAAAATGAGCCCGATAGGCTTCGGCGATCTGAGGGCCTACCCGCAAAACCGGATTGAAGGAGGAAGCGGGGTCTTGAAATACATAAGCGATCTCTTTGCCGCGAATTTTTAAAATTTCTTTCTCGTCCAAAGATAACAGATCCTTTGCGCCCGACGGTCCCTGCCATAAAATTTTGCCTGAAATGTGTCGCGGCTTCACCAATCGGGTAATGGCCAGGCTTGTGACGCTCTTTCCCGACCCGGATTCCCCCACGATCGAAGTGAATGAGTTCTCCCCGATCGCAAGCGACGCCTCCCGGACCGCTTCAATTTTTTGCGAAGCATCGTTCGGATCTAAAAAAGAAACATTGAGGCCCTGAATTTCAAGAATGGGCGGTATCTTGCTCATCAGCGGCTCCCCCGGACCTTATCAGAAACTCTCTCGCCCAAAAAATTAACCGACAACACCGTCAAAAATATCATCATGCCGGGAAAAAAGGTGACCCACCAGGCAACGCCCAGCACTGCCTTGCCGTCCATGAGGATATTGCCCCAACTGGGAGTTGGCGGCTGGACCCCAATACCAAGAAAACTCAAACCCGTCTCCGTTAAGATCGCGGCCGAAACACCGAGGATCGCGTGGACGATCGCGGGGCCCAGAGCATTGGGGATCAAATGTTTGAAGAGGATCCACCGGTTCCCCGCGCCGAACGCGCGCGCGGCCAACACAAACTCACGGTGCTTCAAACTCAACACTTCACTGCGCACAAGCCTCGCCGTCCCCATCCACCCGGTGGCTCCGATGATCACAACGATCGGGATCATCCCCGGCCCCAGAATAGCGATCACCGCCAAGATCAGAAAAAAAGCCGGGAAGCAGAGCATGGCATCGGTGAATGCCATCAAGATCCTGTCCACCCACCCCCCGAAATACCCGGAAACCGCGCCGATCAAAACTCCCAGCATCGTCGCCAGGAGCACCGCCGCGAAACCGACCCCCACGGATACTTGGGTCCCGCAAAGAACTCTTAAAAAAAGATCCCGACCCAGCGAATCAGTACCCATCCAGTGCCCAAGCGAGGGGGTCTCCAACGAACCGGACAGGTTCATCACCGTCGAAGCGTCCGAAAAAAATAAAGGAGCCCCGAGCGCCGCCAGCAGAATAAGCCCCAGCCAAAACATCGCGGCTTTCACGAGCGTCCTCCCACACGGATACGCGGATCCGCGATCGCGTAGCAAATGTCCGCGAGAAAATTCCCCAGAAGCGTCAGACATGCCCCCAAAACCAGGATCCCCATGATCACGGGATAATCGCGTGTAAACACCGAGTCAAAAAAAAGCCTCCCCATCCCCGGCACCGAAAATATCGTCTCGAATATCACACTGCCCCCCAAAAGCCCCGGGATCGACAGCCCTAAAATTGTAATGAGAGGTAAAAAAACATTGGGCAAGGCATGCCCGTAAATAACTTTGCTTTCCGAAAGCCCCTTGGCGCGGGCTGTGCGAATAAAAGGTTTGTCCAAAACCTGGATCATCCCGCTTCGTACATACCGCGAGATCCCCGCAATCCCCGTAAACGCCGCGATAAACACCGGCAGTATCAAATGTTTTCCGGCATCCAACAGCCTCTGCACCGCACTCATCTCCTCATAAAAAAGCGAATGGATCCCCGACACCGGCAACCACCCCAGCCGTACGCCAAAAAATGACATAAGAAGCAGTGACAACCAAAACGTAGGAATAGAAAACCCGGCGAACATCAGCACCGTAAGAATTTTATCCGCCGCGCTCCCCGGCCTCACCGCCCCAAAGATCCCCAGGGGGATCCCCAAACCCAATATCAAGACAAGAGCTGCAAAATTGATGACCAGCGTGATCCCGGCTGCTTTTACGATCTTTTGGCTGACCTTTTGCCCATCCGTAAAAGAGGCCCCAAAATCAAATCGCACAAGTCTCCCCATCCAATCCCCATACTGAATCAAGATCGGACGATCCAGCCCATAAAGGCTCTCAAGCTTCGCCTTTGCCTGCGCCGTCATCTTGGGATTAAAGCTCGCCTTCGCGTCCACGGCACTCCCCGGCGCCAAATGGATCACCAGAAACGTCACCAGCGTGATGCC
>CAZBIH010000052.1:0-1322 GCA_964492015.1 uncultured Planctomycetia bacterium
CCTTCTCTTCCAAAACCTTGAGCAATTCTAAACTGCTCATTCCTTGCAGCTTGTCGGAGAGAAGAATATTTTTTAATTCTTCATTCGAAAGATCAAGCCCATCCTTGGTAAAAAATTGTTTCAAGTCTTCCATATCGTAAGACTTGGAATCCTTCAGGACGCTACCTTCATAGGTGTACTTGGTGAATGTCTGCGGGTCATTGTTCTCGTCAAATTCACTGAACGTTGAATCGATCTTTTCCTTGCCCTTCTGTCCTTTAAAATAAGACTCTGCGATCCTCTGATCCTCGCCGAGCATACTTTGCGCTTCCGGTGTCTTAAAGTCAGCCTCAAGGTCCTCAATGTCATAACTGACTGTTTTCTTAAGCGCGCCCTCTCCGTCGTACTCATTCACGGAGATCTGAGTCGGCTGGCCGTCCACAAATCCGGTCAAAACATACGCCGCGCGGCGCTGGTCACCTTTGCCTGAAAAATAGGTCTCGCTGATCTGCCGCTCCGGATCAAAGCGGCCACTATCGATCAGAGAATACCCTCCCATAAGCGGCTCGGACTTTTCCTTATCCTCTGTCTCTATTTCTCTGGAAGAACTGATGAGATCATCAATAACCCCCGTTCCGTCAAATGTCTTGATACGAAATAACTCATCGCCCTTGTACTCATAAACATTGATCGTTGTATTGTTGTCCCCCAGCGTATACGTCAGCTGGCCCCCGCCGCCAGTACGGCGAGGGTCCTCATCAAACGCCAATTTTCTCTTGCGAAGCCTTGAGGTGAGATCTGCGTCGAGAGAATTCATAAGATTCTCGCCGTCTTCTTTTCGCTGAATGATGTCTTCGTGGTTTTTTTGCTGTTTGAGGAGATAGCGGGGGAGAAAACTGCTGTCTTGGTCGCGTTCACGGCCCCGACGAAATTCTTCGGTGTAGCCGATACTTTCAGTAAAAAAACAAACGATGAGAGCCAGCGAAATCGCACGAAATGTCAGCGAGAAGCGGCTCTTAAATGGCTTTATTTCTTCCTGATTAAGTTTTGTTATATCATCCATAAAGTTTTCACTAAGAATAGTTAACCCTCTGTGAAAAACAAATTCCGAGAGACTTCTTTATTAAAAACTTTAAAAAACTTCTGCTACATATAGAATTATGCCATTGTTCTATCTAATTATCAATAGGAATGGCGCAAAAAAATGTTAAATATTTATATAAAAATTAATAGAACAAAATTTTAAATTTACAAAAAATAAGTGTCATTTCGATGCCAAAGGCAGAGAAATCTGGATTTTTCCGCCACAGGCGGATCAGCCTCCGGCTGAAAAAAACGAGATC
>CAZBIH010000052.1:1422-6942 GCA_964492015.1 uncultured Planctomycetia bacterium
ATGAAAAAATATCCTGAGAAATGATATAAAAAGCGGGGGTTACCATGAGGGTGAGTATTGTTGAACTAACAATACCTCCAATAACAGTTAACGCTAATGGTGACCAGAGGTTAGCGCCTTCTGTCTTATCAATAGCCATTGGGACAAGTCCTAAAGTTGTCGTGCAAACGGTCATTAAAATAGGCCTCAGACGGTCCCGGTTGGCAAGAATGGCCGCGCGGACAGGCTTGTATTTTTTTCGATAATAATTGATGCGATCCAGAAGCATGATGGAGTGATTGACAACAATACCCGCCAACATCATCATTCCCAACATCGCGCCGACACCCACGGTCTTGGGTCCGAGAGAGAGCGCAACCACAGCGCCAGTTAACGCCAACGGCACAGCGGCCATGATCAAAACCGGCTGATAAAGGGATTCGAAAAGAGACGCCAGCACCAAATAAACCAGGATCAGATCAAAGATGATCATGATACGGATTTGCTTGTTAGATTTCACCAGCGTCGGATAATCTCCGCCGATGCGAAAAAAATAATCCTCAGGAAAAGGAATATCTTTAAGCTTTATGTTCGCCTGGTCCACGATCTTACTGAGCGCCACCTTCCCGACATTGGCGCTCACTTGGATCATGCGGTATTTATCCTTGCGCCAGATCTCGCTGGGACCCAGGCCGAATTTAAAATCCGCCACTTGATCCAGAAGGATGGGGTCCTGATTCTTGTTGGATAGGACCAGTTTGTGAAGGTCTTTGAATGTTTTGCGGAATTTTTCATCCAAACGGGAAATGGTTTCCACTTCATTTCCCTCCGTGTGATACACCGTGGCGCGCAAACCCCTCATCTGGCCATGCACCTGATTGGCGACATCACTGACGGTCATATCGGAAAGAGCGGCTTTTTTCTTGTTCACGAGCACCTGCATTTCAGGACGGCCTTCGCGCATGCGGATCTTGGTATCCGTCAAACCTTTCACACCCTCCAGGCGATTGGCGATGGCGATCGCAAGCTCTCTTAATTTATCGTATTTGTAGCCAAAAACTTCAATGACAAGTTCCTTGGTGCCGACCTGCTCTTCCTCCTGAAAATAGATAAATGCCGGGTGTAATTTGTCGGTTTCTTTACGGATCGCCTCCTCAACTTCCTTGACCGTACGCCGGCGCTGGCTCAATGGGACAAGCTCCACGTAAACCTTGGAGGACCAACCCTCAATACGCGCGCTGATATTTTTGACTTCCGGGATCGTTTTGACCAGCGCTTCGACTTTTTTGACGACTTTATCGCTGGCTTCCAGGCGCACACCGGTGGGCATTTCGACAAAGATCGTAAATTTGTTCTGCTCGGTACTTCCCAGGTATTCACTCCCGAGGCGCGATAGAAAAATAAAGGACACTACAACAATAACGATGCCTATGAGAAGTACCCAACAGCGGTAGCGTATGGATTTAAATAAAAATCGCCTTTCCAGGAGGGAGAATTTTTTGAACCCATCGTTTTCATCGCCGTGTTTTTTCGGCTCAACCTTAAAACCGGCCACGAAACTGGGTCTTGAACACATCATCGGCACCAGCGCTATCGCGCAGACAACAGAAACCAAGAGCGAGGACACCACGGTCAATGCCATGCCGGAATAGAGCTTCTGCAATTCCTGCCCGGAAAAAGCCAGCGGTAAAAAAACGATGATACTCGTCAACGTCGAGGCAATGATGGAAAGATACATTTCCTCGCTTCCATGGATCGCTGAAGGGATGATCTCTTCCCCGCCTTCTCTCTTTCGAAGGATATTTTCAAACACGACGATAGAATTATCCACGAGCATCCCCGCCCCCAACGCCATTCCAAAAAGCGTCATCACATTGATGGTAAGGCCCGCCGTCTGCATAAAAATAAAAGTTCCCACGATCGATACCGGAATCGGCATCGTCATAATGATGATGGATCGAAAGCGCGGGACCGCGATCAAGCAGGCGATGAGCGCCAGAAAATAGACCTGCAGAGCCAAGCCGCGGATGAAAACCGTCACGCCGATCAAAAGCAGAACGAGCACAAACGTCTTTTTATTTAATTTAAAAAGGAAGAGAAAAAATACGAGAATAATGAGTACGATCCCCTGCAGAAGCGACTCCTGCAGATTGTCGATCGCTTTTTTGATGAATTCCGCCTGGTTGGATGTCACCACCAAATGGATATCCTTGGGAAGTTTTTCCTTCGAGGCTTCGATCTGCGCCAAAATTTCTTTGGCGACTGTGATCGTATTTTTAGTGCTCTCTTTTTGAATGTAGAGCGTCACGACCGGTTTAACATTGAGACGGGATAGTTCCTGCGGATCCAAATAAGAGTCTTTTACCGTTGCCACGTCCTTAACGCGTACGATCGAGCCCTCGGGTGAGCGGCGCAGGGCCATATTTTTAATCTGATCGATCGTCTCAAATTCCCCGATCATACGGACCAGAAAATAATTTTTTTCCAGGTTGACCTGCCCGGAAAGAAGATTCAGATTATTGGCTCCCAGAGAGCCCGTCACCTCATCCATCGGGATCCCGAAAGAAGCCAGCTTGGTCTGGTCCACTTCCACGAGGATCTTTCTCTCACGGCCGCCGGCGACCTCCACATTCGCCACGCCCGGAACGCGTTTGAACGCTTCTTTTAACTGCAGATCCACAATTTTACGGATCTGTTCGGTCGAGCGGGCTTCGCTGGTCACAGCCAGCGTCACTACCGGCACGTCGCCTTGCTTGAACTGGGCGATGACAGGCTTTTCGATCTCCTTGGGAAGTTTGTTCTTTATTTTCGCGAATTTTTCGCGGACTTCCAGCGCCGCGAAATCCATGTCCGTCCCTGGGTTAAAACTCAAAACGGTCGTGGATTCCCCCTCTTTGGAAATGGACAGGAGCTGCTGCAAGTCCGATACCGTGGAAACGGCGTCCTCCACCAGGCGTGTGACCTGGGATTCCACTTCGGTAGGCGGAATACTCCCGCGGACGTTGATGATGATGCTGATCTCGCCAAAAGAGGTGTTGGGATACAACTCCACAGGGAGCTTGGTCAGCGAGACGGTGCCGAATACCAGCACGATGCAGGTGAGCATCAGAACAGAAACGGGCCGTTTGATCGAGAGTTGGGGGATGCTCATGAAATCCTAAGGGCGGCGCCCGGGATCATTTATTTTTTTCGAAATCGGCCGGCGAATTCTTCAGTGCCTATATACAAGGCCGGAGTGACTACCAGGGTCAAAAATGTCGCGACAAGAATTCCGCCCATGACAGTGACAGCCATCGGCGCCTGAAGCGCGTTGCCCTGCCCGATGCCGAACGCCAAAGGAGCCAGTCCGATCGCCGACGAAAAAGCGGTCATTAAGATCGGCCGAAGGCGTGTGCGGCCCGCCTGGATCACCGCCTCAAGCATGGGCGTTCCATTCGCACGCAGCTGATTCACATAATCGATCAAAATGATCCCGTTATTAACGACAATACCCCCTAGCAAAATAATACCCAGGATGACAACGACGCTCAAGGGAGTGTTGGAAGCCCACAGCGCGAATGCCACACCGATGAGCGACAGCGGTACGCAAAACATGATGAGGAACGGCTGATAGAGAGACTCGAATTGAGCCGCCATGATCATGTACACGAGAACAATGGAAAGAATGAACGCGAACTGAAGGCTGGCAAATGATTCCTGCACTTCAATATTTTCACCCGCGATCTTGACCGAATACCGCGCCGGAGACTTAATTCGTTTGATGAGGTCCAGCACATCCGCCGTCACGCTCTTTAGGTCCCGTTCATGAATTTTGGCGTAGATCTGCACGGTGCGCTCCTGGGATTCACGGCGGATCTCGCTGGGGCCCTTGCCTTTTTTAAATTTGACGAAGTCGGCCATCGGCATTTCAATATCCAGCGGGGAATGCACGGTCATGAGTTCAAGCTTCTGGAGCTTATCTCTGTCTTTTTCTTTGAGCTGAATGCGAATGTCGATCTCGCGGCCGCCTTCTTCTTTTAATTTGGACGGCGTAAAACCTTTGATCGCCATGTTCGCGGCTTGCGCGATCGAAGTCACAGATAAACGGTAATAGGAAGCGCGATCTTTGTCGATAATGATCTTCACTTCAGGAGACGGGTCCGCGATGCTGTTGGAGACGCCGTAAATTCCCTCGATAGCGCTCACTTTTTCCTGGGTCTCGAGCGCCAGTTTTTTCAAGCCTTCCAGGTCCGGACCCTTGATATCGATCGTGATCGGCGCGTCGTTGTCGCCGCCTACTTTGAACGCGCTGTCAAAAAGCACATAACCAAACCGCGCCGGGTAAACAGATCTTCTCCCCGAAGCCGAAAGCTCAAAATGACCGCGTACCTGCTGTACGATCTCGTTGGTGGCTCTTTTTCTTTCATCTTTAAGCGTGACCGTGACCTGCCCCTGATGGGCGCCCAGCCTCTCAAGCACTTCTTTGCTCGAATCGCCTTTGGAAGAGCCCACCACCGAAGACACGCTCTGAACTTCTTCGATCCCCGTTACATATTTTTCGACGGTTCCGGCAACTTTATCGGTAAACTCGACGCGTGTGCCGACCGGCATATCGATCTTGACCATGAACTGCCCCTGATCCACTTTGGGCAGTAGGATCTTATCCCGGTCCATCAGCACAAATAAAGAACCCGCAAATATCGTAAAACTAATGAACAGGTACACCCATTTATGGCGGATAAAATTAGGCAAAAGTTTTTTGTAGGCCTTTTCAATCGCCGTAATAGGAGTAGCGGCGATCCTCAAGATCAGATCGACCGGCCCCGTGCCCCCCTCGTCATGAATGTCGCGCTTGGTGAGCGCCGACTTGCCTCCGATCTTGGCGATCAGCATCGGCAGGAGCGTAAACGCGATCACCGCTGAAATGACCTGCGTGACGACGACCACCCACGCCAGCTGTTTAAAGATCTGCCCGGCGATACCCGTGACATAAACCAACGGCAAAAATACCGACACGGTCGTGAAAGTCGAGGCCCACATCGGCCCCATGACTTCTTCAGATCCCTTGATCGCGGCGTTCTGCATGCCCTGTTCGGGATTTTCACGGAACTTCCGGTAGACATTTTCAATAACAACTACGGCGTTGTCCAAAAGCATCCCCACACCGAGAGACAACCCTCCAAGCGAGATCACATTCAAAGAAATACCGAAAAAAAACATCATGGTATAGGTCGCCAGCACCGTCACCGGCGTAATGATGACCACTAGCGCCGAATTCTTGAAATCACGCAAAAAAACCACCAATACCAGAAATGCCAGGATCCCTCCCTGGATCCCCGCGTTCATCACGTCATCCAACGCGTCCCGGATCAATTTGGAATCGTCGGAAATAATATCTACTCGAATGTCTTTGGGAAGGCGCGCCTCCAGCTCCTTGATCTTCTTTTTAATGGCCTTCACGATCTGCAGGGAATTTCCCGATGCCTGTTTTTGCACAGCGACCGTCACGTTCTCCACTCCGTTGTAGCGCGAAAAACTTGTGCGTTGCTTCACGGTCCGCGA
>CAZBIH010000052.1:7042-10645 GCA_964492015.1 uncultured Planctomycetia bacterium
CCTTCGCGCGAAATCGAACTGACGCGGCGCAAACCGGAAATGCCGCCCACCGCTTCCTCGATAGGCCGGGTGATGAGCGTCTCAATTTCTTCCGGAGCCGCGTTTTCGTAGGGAGTCACCACGGACAACTGCGGATAAGAGATCGGAGGGAAAAGTTCCTGCGGTAAAAGTGTCAGTGAGATGGCGCCGAATAAAAATACGGCCACATACACCATGAGCGTGGTGACAGGCCGTTTAATGGATATTTCAGGAAGACTCAAAGCGAAAGTCCTTTTATGGGTTAAAAGATACCTTCTTGAGTTTCGGTGATCTCCACTTTTCCCTTGTCCTGCAATTCCTGCTCGACATCGACGACGATGGTATCGCCCTCCTCAAGGCCTTCTTTCACCTCAACGGCATCCGGCGTCGCGTAAGCGATCTCGATCGGACGGATCTCGATAGTGCCCATCGCGGCCTTGGGTTCTTCGGGAGCCGCGATCACTTTGTCTTTGCCGCCTTTTTTGCCCTTCTTCGCGGGCGCGGGCATCGGCATCACCGCATCTTCAGCGGCCAAGCCGCCCTGATTTTCCTCGGCGTGTACGATATAAACCAGATACTTATCTTCCTTTTTCTTGAAACTGGCGCTGGGGATGACCAGCGCGTCTTCTTTTTCATAGACAAGCACATTGACGCGGCCGAACATCCCCGGTTTTATTTTTTCATCCACATTTGGCAGTTTGGAGCGTACTTTTAGCGTACGCGAGCGGCCCTCGACAATCGGCGATACGGAGTCTACCTGGCCCTTGAACACTTGATCAGGGAAAGAATCCATCGTCACTTCCACGTTCTGCCCCTCTTTGATCTTGGCAATATCTTTTTCGATGATCCCAAATTCCGCGTAGACATCCTTGTTATCGATGAATGTCCCGATCTTATCCTGAGGCGACACATAGGCGCCCCTGTCCGTCTCGATCGCGCCGATGTATCCGTCCGAGACCGCCACGAGATTGGTCTTGTCCAGCTCCGCCTTGGCGGATTGATATTCCAGCTGGCTCTGTTTTAATTTTGTCTCGATGCTGTAACCCAGCTCGAAAAGTTTGGTCTGCTTTTCAAGCTCCATCTTCGCGTACTCAAGCTTCAACAGCGCTTCTTTCTGATCGAGGCTGGCGATAATATCCCCTTGAGTGATCTTTTCACCTTCTTTAAAATTAATATATTCAATATTCCCCTGCGTCGCGAATTTCAAGTCAAACTCCCGAAAACCCTTGATCGTCCCCAACGCCGGCAGAGTATCGCGGAAACTGACTTTGGCCGCTTTGTAAACCTTCACCGGCATGGGCACTTCCTCGAGTTTTTGGGGCTCGGGCTTCGTCTTGGATTTTTTAAAAACCGGGAACCCGCTGACACAGCTGACGTGGTCTTTGATGAATGTGAACAAGACCGTGCAGACAAGAATGCCGCCAATCAGCGTAAATATCGTTTTACGTTTCAAGAAAGATGGTTTGTCGCTCATAGGTTATTTATTTTCCTCTTTGTCAAAATAGAACGGATCTCCACATGTCACTCCGATGTTTGAAACTGCCAGATGATAGTCAGTGACCGCCTGAATGAACGCAAAGCGGTTGGATGCCTGCTCGATCAACCCCTCCAGATAATTTCCCGGAGTTGCTTCCTGAAAACTCATGGTGTATTTTAAAATGGCATTCTGTTTTTCCTGATAACGGATCTTGGCCACGGACGTATCCATTTGGATCAATGCTTTTTGTAGCGAGTAAAAATTGTCTTTCAATTTAAAGATCGCGTCATTGCGCGACTTCTGCCAATCTGCCTCCGATTGCAAAAACTTGGCCGCCGCGTCTTTCTCATCGGTGATATCTGAAAATTTATCCAATAAGTTGAACTTCCACGACCGACGCCAATCCGTCGAGCCCTGAAATGCCGATATCGTATTGCCATACTGATGTTTGATCATGTCAAATTCGCCCGAATTGGCGCCAAACGGCATACTGCCGTGAATTCCCGCGTACCATTCTCTTCTTTGCGGCAGTTTTTCCCGCTCCTCGACCGCCTCTGAATCGGAGTCCGTACGGTGCTCCCCTAAACGCCCGAACGACCCTCGAAAATCAAAATGCGGCTTTTTTTTGGCCTTATAAATTTCTACGCCGTCCCTGGCTGAAAGAAAAGCCAGCTCCTTGGCAAGAATATCCGGATTATTTTTTAATGCAAGCTCCAGAAGTTGGCTGAAATTGGGCGAGATCTTTTTGAGTTCCAACTTGAGATCCAGCGGCAGATCATCGGTCGAATCCAGATTCATCGCCTGCCGCAGCGTCAGATACGCCGCCAACAGGTCGTTGTGTGTCGAATCCACCGTAAAATTGGCCTGCTGGTATTGCGATTCGACGCTCAGAGCGTCCACCTCAGCGATGTATCCCTGATCATGCGCACTCTTGACGGTCTTATAAAGCGCCGCGACGTCTTTAAGCACCGCGTTTTGGTATTGAACATTGTATTCGGTCTTCACCACGCTGTAATAAGCCGTGCGGATCTGCTGAACCAGTTCATTCTTCGCTTTTTGATATTCCATCTTCGCCGCTTTAAAGTTTTCCTCGGCCTGCTTGGCAGTCAACACAAGCTCTCCGCCGTAATAAACGGGCTGTGTCAGATTGGCCTTGATATTGCGGCCCTTATAGAGTGCCCGGTTATTACCGGTGCTTGGATCACGGCCGCCGTTGTCTTCATACTGAAACTGTACCGTCGGAAAAAGAGCGCGCTTGGCTTCTGTCCATTTGGCGTTGGCCACCTCTATTTTTTTGGAGAGCGCCTGAGCTTGAATGGAATTAGCCAAGCCAATATTGACCGCTTCGCGCACGGTTATTTTTCCGTCGGAGACCGCCACTTTGTAAAGAGCTTTGCCATCCGTCAGCTGATAGGTGTCGTCACGGTTGAACCCCAAAAATTTTGGCATCGGATTAAAGACCCAGGTTTTTTTGGGTTCCAGGCCGGGTTTTGTTTCAAAAGAACGCGGTGAGGGAAACACGATCTTTTGATTGGAGGCTATTTCTTTCGAGTCCACGGAAGGAGCTCCCTGCTTGGCTAACTCAGAAATAAGAGTTTCGGCTTCCTTCTGCATGTGCAGAGACTTTGAATCCCCTAAAACCTCCAGACGCTGAGCTCTGCTCTCAAAGCCCGCTTGCTGCTGCTTAGCGGCCAAGACATCTTTTTGCAGCGCAAGTAGGCCGTCATCTTCCGCATAAACAAAACTTTTATTAATAAAAAAAGCGCCCCCCAACATCAGGGAGGCTAAGATAGAAATACGCCAAATGAGACGAATTTTTTGGATTTTCATCAATTATAATAAATTTATATAATAGTATAAAATTACTTAGACTCTGTCAAGGAATGAATAGCTGGTAAACCGAGTTAATTTAAGAAAAAAATAGACTTTTAGGTTTTTGGAAGAGGCGCTTGAGCACGCAGCGCGTTGAGATAGGCTTTAAAAGTTTTTTCATGGCCCTGATCGGTGGGAATATAATATTTTTTCTTCTCCGGAAGATACTCTTGCTCGACAAAGTGCCCCTCAAAATCATGCGCGTATTTGTAGCCCTCCCCATGGCCCATTTTTGC
>CAZBIH010000053.1:0-10628 GCA_964492015.1 uncultured Planctomycetia bacterium
ATCCTGGAGACCACAAGCGCCATCGTCAGGCCAAATACCGCGGCTGATAAACCCCTTGTCGAGACCTTCCCCATGATGTTCTCAAGAAAGATCACCGCCACAGCCCCAAGAGCGCCTATAAAACAACCCGCCAGCGCCCAGGTAGAGCCATAGCCATGAAAAATACTTCCCATCTGAAAACCTGCGACAGCGCTGAGTAAAATAAAAAGTGTGCGGATGAAGCCAAATGTCATGGGTTAACCCTTTTTCAAAAGCTTCCACGGATTTGCTTTGATATCCGCCGTGAAAGCTTCCAAGTCTTTTGCGATCTGGTCATTTTTGAAAAGCCGCCCTACGGTGCCTTCGCCGTCCCGCAGTCTTCCCAAAACGATGCTGGCTGACTTGGCGGCGTCTTTGAGATCCTCGCTGGCCTTGGTGAAATTGCTCACGACGACACTCGCCTCGGAAAAGGTCTTGTCGGCATTCACAAAAGTGCCTTTGACAGCGGATTTAAATTCGGGGTCGCTGACAACACCGTTGATGTTTTCCGACACCGACTGCAATTGCGTAATGAGCTGGCGCGTACCTTCGGCGATGTCTTCGATCGCGAATGGGCTCTTTCCTATCAAGGTGCTTCCGTTGCCGATCATTTTATCATTGGGAGTGCCGGGAATGATCTCAATGTACTTTTCCCCCAGCATTCCAAGGGTTTTGATCACCGCTCTTGCGTCGCTCTCGATATAGACACCTTGGGCGATCCAAGCCCCCACTTCCACTTGAGTTTCTCCCTTGGGATTACGCACGACATGGATCTCTTTCACCTCGCCGACCGTAACACCGGCAAGCTTCACGGGTGTGCCGGCATCCAGGCCCTGGACAAAACTGAAAACAAAACGGACCGTAAATCCGGGCTTCATGTAAAAATCACCCGAACGGAAGACCAGGTAAGATAGTGTTCCCAGCGCCAGCAAAACAAACAAACCCACTTTGATCTCCACGCCGCCTTTTTTCATGATAAGCGTTTTCTCCTTTTAATTATTCAAGCTTTTAAACTGAATATCCGTGATCGGCCCCGACGCCGAACCTGAAATGAACTGCCGGACCACCGGATTGGCTGTATTACGAATTTCCTCCGGAAGACCGATCTCAATAATTTTTCCGTGATACATCATCGCCACGCGCGTGGCGATCTTATAAGCGCTGACCATGTCATGCGTGACCACGATCGACGTTACTTTCAGTTTGTCATGCAAAGAAATGATGAGATCATTGATCGCGTCGGCCATGATCGGGTCCAATCCCGTCGTCGGTTCGTCATACAGCAGCACCTCCGGCCTCATGCAAATAGCGCGCGCCAGCGCCACACGTTTTTTCATGCCGCCGGAAAGCTCGGACGGCTTCAGATCTTGAATTCCTTTTAATCCCACAAGTTCTAGAGCCTCTTCGGCGCGGTCGCGGATCGCGCGCGGCCCCAACTCCGTATGTTCGATGAGCGCAAAGCCGACATTTTCACCGATCGTCATCGAATCAAATAAAGCGGCCCCTTGAAATACCATCCCAAACCTCATCCGCAGATGGTTCATCTGTTTGGTTGAAAGCGCCGCGATATCCGTCCCCTCCACCCGGATCTCGCCTGAGTCCGGCTTGATGAGGCCCAGAGTGTGTTTTAAAAAAACACTTTTTCCGCATCCGGACCTTCCGATGATGACTAGCGTTTCCCCGCGGCAGACCTCCAGGTCCATTTGGCTGAGCACGAGCTTCCCGTTAAAGGATCTGCAGATTTTTTTAGCTTCGATCATCACATCCGGCTCGCTCATGATCTCCTTAAGTTAAAAAGTAAAAAATGACGGTAAAAAATGCATCCGAAGCAATGATCAAAACAAACGAAGTTACGACCGCCCGTGTCGTCGCGGCCCCAACCCCCTCCGCGCCGCCCTCGACACGCATTCCTTCATAACAAGCCGTGATGCAAATGATCACTGCAAAAACAACGCTCTTAAACAGGCCGGTAAAAATATCTTTGAGCGCCAGAGGATCGAATGTCATTTTGACGTACATCCCGTGAGAAAGCCCCAGCTTATAGACCGACACCACGTAACCGCCGAAGATCCCGATGGCATCCGCGTAAACCGTCAGAAGCGGCAGCATCGTAAAAAGCGCCAGAAAACGCGGCGCCACAAGATACTTCACCGGCGGCGCCGCCAAGGTTTCCAGCGCGTCGATCTGCTCGGTAACTTTCATGCTCCCCAGCTCCGCGGCGATCGAAGCGCCGACACGTCCGGCGACCACCAGCGCGGTCAGCACCGGCCCGATCTCACGCGTGATGGAGATGGCCACGAGGCTCGGAATGTACATTTCGGCATTCACCTTGAGCATCTGGTAAGCGCTCTGAAGCGCGATCACAAGCCCGATAAAAAAACTCGTCAGCGTTACGATCGGAAGCGAATCAACACCGATCCTGACCATCTGCTCATAGGTCTGTTTCGCGCGAAACGGCGGCATCGCCACCGCCAGAAGCGTTTGCATCAGCAGAATAAAAATACCTCCGGCCAAACGGACGATCTCCATCGCGCTTTTTCCCGCCGAGCGTATAAACTCCATCAAAAAGACCCCGCTTTTTTAAAATTTAACCTTACGTTCCACACCCACAAATTGTTCGTCCTCGCGCAGTTGGAGTTTCAAAGAATTTTTTTCCGCCAGCCGGTACTCCAAACCCACCTCGACTTTGTCGGAATCTTCCGTACGCATCATCTCATCGCGTTTGTAATCGCGAAAATTCAAGCGCGCCCGATCCCCCAAAGTTCTCTGCAGAAGAAATTCGGGGTTGTCCTTGATGTCCCTCGGCCTACGAAACTCCCAATCCCCCCAAACCACCGTGTCCTGCTGCGCCTCCCCGATCAAGGTCTCATACGTTTTATTGCTGAAAAATTCGCGAAATTCCAGCGTTTTATCGGCAAACTTCATCACCGAATCATCCTCGAGGAGCAACCGTGAGTTTTCAAGTCTCACGGTCGGATAAACACCGCTGATCTGCAGATCCAGCGCCTTAAAAGTTTTGGATCCAATATACCCCTCGTGGATGCGCGCTATGCCCTCCACCGCCGGCGCCAAAGGGCTCCCCTCAAAATGCAGGTCCACATCCATACGCGAAGGAAGCATTGACTTGGGCGAAGCCTTCAAAATAAAATTTAAATTGCTTAAAGGATAATCCTTCGCGCGAATTCGGCATTCCATGCGGTAATCTTCGTCAAACAGGATCCGGCCCTCAAGCCCTATTCCCCCAAAAATATCCGCGGAGGTCAGCTCAAAACCTGTCCGTAAAAAAATAAAATGAAATTTAGACTCTTCCGGCAAAGGGCTCCAGTTCACCACCGTCCCTTCCGTATAAAACTCACCCGCGATCGAATCCTCGCCCCCAAAAAGACCCAGGCGGAAATTACCCCGCGCATTGATCACCGTCGAAATATCCATGCTGCCCAGCGTTAAGTGCCGCAGGGGGATCTCCGCCTTCAATTGATCGTTCTCATAGCTTAAGTTCACGCCTTCCAATTTAAAATTTTGAGATTCAAAAAATAGGCTCATATTCTCCACACGGATATCGATGAGTTCTTTCTGCGCCAAGGCCCACTGTCTCATCCATCCGAAAAAAGGAAGATCCCGGTGAGAGCTTAAGTGCACCCTGGGCCGCCAAAAAACTTCCGGATCCCGTACCGCGACCTCTATCCTTGAAGCCAGTTTTTTGGAGACAAGATCTAAAAAACGGGTGCGAAAACTTATTTCTGACGCGCGAAACAACAAACGGTCCTGTTCCGGAAAAGGCCCCGGATTTAAAACTTTAACATCCTTAAACCGGATCCGCCCCAAAAAACTGCCGCTCAAGCTTCCGATATGAACTTCAAAATCAGACTCACGCGACAAAAGATGCTCCAGTGTTCCCTTGGCTTCCTGAACCAGGAAATCCTTGCGCTCTTTGACAAAGAACACGGCGGTCATAAGAAACACCGCCAATAAAATAAACCTCAGCTTTTTTTTGTTGCGGGTCTTGACCGCAACGATCCTTTTTGCGTGCACTTTAGCTGCGCGCGACGCCCGCCCCTTGCTGCGTGAACGCCAAATGATCCTCATCGCGCACCGTCACGCGGATCACATCGTTGGGGCGTATTTTTTTGCTGATCAACTCTTCGGCGATCGGATCTTCCAAATACTTCTGGATGGTGCGTTTCAAAGGCCGGGCGCCGTACTGCTGGTCAAAACCTTTATTGATCAAAAACTCCTTCGCTTTATCGTCCAGCTGGATCTCGATATTGCGATCCACGAGCCGTTTTTGAAGCTCGGCGATCTCCACCAACACGATCTTCTCAAGCTCTTCACGCGCCAAGCGCTTGAACACGATGATCTCGTCAACACGGTTGATGAATTCGGGCTTGAACACTTTTTTCACTTCCTCCATGAGGCGAGCACGCATGTCTTTGTGGTCGGCCGTGCTGACATCCTGAGCCTTGAACCCGATACTGCCCTGCTTGTTCAAAAGCTCGGCGCCGATGTTGGAAGTCATGATGATCATGCAATTACGAAAATCAACTTTTCTGCCTAACGAATCGGTCAGGCGCCCTTCTTCGAGAACTTGCAACAGCATATTAAACACATCCGGATGCGCCTTTTCGATCTCATCAAAAAGGAGGATCGCGTAGGGACGGCGGCGCACGCGCTCCGTCAACTGACCTCCCTCCTCGTAACCCACGTATCCCGGAGGAGATCCCAAAAGCCGCGAGACATTGAATTTTTCCATGTATTCCGACATATCAAACGTGATCAGCGCATTCTCATCGCTGAACATAAATCCCGCCAGCGCGCGAGCCAGCAATGTCTTTCCGACACCGGTAGGCCCCAGGAAAATAAAAGAACCCATCGGACGGCGCGGGTCTTTTAACCCTGCCCGTGAACGGCGGACCGCATGCGCGATCGCAGAGATCGCTTCTTCCTGCCCGATCACTCGCTTACGAAGCTCTTCCTCAATGCGCATCAGCCGAGCGCTTTCTTTTTCTTCCAGCCGCGCAACCGGGATCCCTGTGGCCTTGGCGATGACCTGAGCAATATCATCTTCGCCGATCTCAAGCTCGATCTTGGAACGCGCTTCGGACCAATCTTTTTTGGTCTTTTCGAGAAGCTTTTTGGTCTCGCGTTCCTGATCACGCAAAGCCGCGGCCTTTTCAAAATCCTGTTCTTTGATCGTGTCTTCTTTTTCCCGGCGTATGACTTCCAGGCGTTTTTCGATCTCTTTGACTTCGGGAGGCGCCGTATGTGTCGAAAGGCGGGCGTGAGCTCCGGCCTCATCGATGATGTCGATGGCCTTATCCGGCAAGAAACGGCCCGTGACATAACGGTCCGAAAGTTTAGCCGCCGCTTCCAGCGCCGCGTCGGTGATCTTGATCTTGTGATGCGCTTCGTACTTTTCACGCAGGCCTCTTAAGATCAGAACGGTTTCCTCCACGGAGGGCGGCTCAACGATGATGGTCTGAAAACGCCGCTCAAGCGCCGCGTCTTTTTCAATGTATTTTCGGTATTCATCCAGCGTGGTCGCGCCAATGCACTGGATCTCGCCGCGGGCCAGCGCAGGCTTCAAAATATTGGACGCGTCGATAGCGCCTTCCGCGCCTCCGGCACCTACCAGCGTATGAAGTTCATCGACAAAAATGATGATGTTTTCAGAGCGCTTGATCTCATCCATGACCGCCTTGATCCTCTCCTCAAACTGTCCGCGGTACTTGGTCCCGGCCACCATGAGCGCCAAGTCCAGCGTGATCACACGTTTGTTGGCCAGGATCTCCGGTACGTCGGCGTTGATGATCTTGGAGGCAAGGCCTTCCACGATCGCGGATTTCCCCACACCTGCTTCTCCCAAAAGAACGGGATTGTTTTTACGGCGGCGTGAAAGTGTCTGCATCACGCGGTCAATTTCCTCGTCACGGCCGATCACGGGGTCCAGCTTTCCCTCTTTGGCCAATTTTGTGAGGTCTCTTCCAAAAGCATCGAGGGCGGGTGTTTTAGTCTTGGCTGCCGAAGCCGTACTGCCGCCGCCCGAAGGAGGGGGTTGTTGAGGTGTAGGCCCATATTGAGAGCCCGGTGTTGTGGAGCCCAAAAGCTTGATGACCTCTTCACGAACTTTTTCGATATCCAAACCCATATTCGTGAATACCTGGCTTGCAACACCTTCGCCCTCGCGGATCAGGCCTAAAAGTAAATGTTCAGTGCCAATGTAATTGTGTCCCAAGGCCCGCGCCTCTTCCATTGCCAGCTCCATCACCTTTTTGGCTTTGGGTGTGAAGGGTAGATCCCCGGTCACCACCGTCGTCGGGCCGATCTGCACTAATTTTTCAATTTCAAGGCGAATATTATTGAGGTTCATGCCTAGGCTCTGCAAAACAGCCGCCGCGACGCCCTCGCCCTCGCGCAAAAGTCCCAGCAGAATATGCTCGGTCCCGATGTAGTCATGGTTAAAACGCTTGGCCTCCTGCTTGGCCAGCAAAATTACTTTTCTTGCCCGTTCTGTAAACTTGTTAAACATAGTGGCTCCTCATTTCCCTTCAAGCCGCCGGCGGATGAGGCTGGCGCGTTTGACGTCTCTTTGTGCTGAACTTAAAATTTTTCCTTCGATCTTCTGCAAATGTGCGGGCTGTGTCAGAATAAAAAGCTCATTCACCGCCCGGCGGTCGATATCGGTCAAAAGACCCATGTCCACTCCCAGACGCACCATGGATAAAAGCGTCATCGTTTCCTTGGTGTTGATAATGTGCGCGCTTTTCAAGGTGCCGCTGGAGCGCCAGATCTTATCTTGCAAAAGATCGCGGTTCTGTTTCATGAGGGTCTTTCTCGCATTCTCCTCATGCCCGATGACCTGCCGGATGATCCTCTCTAAATTGTCGATGACGTCCTCTTCCGCCGACCCCAGAGTCGTCTGATTGGAGATCTGAAAAAAATTGCCCTCAGCCTCCGTGCCCTCTCCGTAAAGGCCGCGGGCGGTCATCCCAAGCTTCGTGATCGCCTGCAGTACACGCGTGATCTGCTTGGTCATGACCAAGGAGGGCAGGTGAAGCATGACAGAAGCACGCAGGCCCGTGCCGGTATTCGTGGGGCAGGCAGTCAAATAACCCCACTCGTTGCTGAAAGCGAATTTAACCCGTTTATGGAGCGCGTCATCCAGGCGATTGGCAATACGCCAGCATTCCTGTAAATTAAAACCGGATTGCATCACCTGAATACGCAGATGGTCTTCCTCGTTGATCATAACGCTGACCACTTCTTTGTCGCCGATCATCACCGCTTTGTATTCGGGGTGAACGATATGTTCTCGGCTGATCAGGTGCCTCTCCAATAAAAATTGTTTATCCACATCATCGATCTGCGCCATCGGCACCAAAAGGCCGGTCTTCAAATAATCCGTACTGCCGACCGCTTCGGACAGATGATCCATGGACTCTTTTTGCTGTTTCTTTCCTGCCCATTGCGTGAACGGAGAATCCGCGAGATTGCGCGCCAGGCGGACCCGTGAACTCATCACGATGTCCGAATTGGGCCCGGTGCCTTTGAGCCATTCACAAGTCTGTTTTAAAAGAGTGTCTACCTTCATCATTTCAACCTTCCGCATTGTGTCATCTCGAGTGAAGCGAGAGATCTCGGTTTTCTTTAAAAACGAGATTTCTCCTCACTTTGTTCGTCGAAATGACATGCCTAATCTTTATGATCCTTGATCTTTTTTTCTAAAAATTTAATTTTGTCGCGCAACGACGCGGCCTCTTCAAATTCTTCGCGCTTCACCGCCTTTAAGAGCTCATCCCGCACTGCCATCAGCTCCTCGTGAAGTTTGTAGGAAACCTTCATTTCTTTGGTAAATTCCGGATTCGGCGTCTTGCCCAAGTGCTGGTTGGAGCCATGAATTCTTTTCAAAAGCGGCGTGAGGCTTGCTTTGAACGCGGTGTAGCATTGACTGCAGCCCAAGCGCCCCACTTTTTTGAAATCTTCATAAGCCAGGCCGCAATTACCGCATTTTACTTTTGGCGCCGCGGCCCCGGCGGCGGCACCCTGCGCCGTCGCAGGCGCGTGCGCTTCCACATCCGAGAGCGCCGCCAAAAGATCCGCGATACCGAAATGTTGTTCGGCATCGGCGCCTTTTTGTTTGGCACAGCCCTCGCAGAGGTTCAGTTTGGTGATCTGCTCGTTGACGATCTCCGTCAGATGCACCGTGGATTTATTTTTCCCGCATTCGTCGCAGAGCAATTTCAGGCCACCTCGTATTTTACGCCTTCTTTGGGCGTGATCTTGTCAAACTCCACCCGAAGCGCCGCGGTTGTTTTTCCGGGAACCCCGGCCCCGATCTGGCGGTTGTCGATTTTGACGATCGGCACAATTTCTGCAGCCGTGCCCGTCAAGAAAACTTCGTCGGCCGTATACAGGTCGTGGCGCGTAAATACGTCCTCACGTACGGATAATCCCAGCTGGCGGCCGAGGGCCATCACGGCATCTCGCGTAATTCCTTTTAAGATCCCCACGTAAGGAGGCGGCGTGACAAGATCCTTGCCGCGCACCAGAAAAATATTTTCGCCGGTGCACTCGGTGACATAGCCTTGAGAATTTAAAAGAATGGCTTCCTGCGCCCCAGCGTTGATCGCTTCGATCTTGGCGAGAATGTTGTTGAGATAGTTCAGCGTCTTGAGCTGAGGATTGATCGCCTCGGGATGATTGCGCACCGTCGGAACCGTAACGATGGCCAGGCCCTTTTCATAAAATTCTTTCGGATATAGAGAGATTTTATCGGCGATGATAAAGACCGTCGCCTTGGCGCATTTGCGCGGATCCAAACCAAGGTCCCCGGGGCCGCGCGTCACCACCAGGCGGATGTAGGCATCTTTTAATTGATTGGCCTTCAGGGTATCGATGACCGCTTTTTCCATTTCGCTTTTGGAGAGCGGGATCTGAAGCATCAGCGTATGCGCGGACTCATAAAGGCGATCGATATGCTCTTTTAATTTGAACACAAGGCAGTTGTAGGAGCGTATCCCCTCGAACACGCCGTCGCCGTACAAAAGGCCATGGTCAAACACACTCACGACTGCCTGCTCTTTTTCCACGAAATTTCCGTTTAAATAAATTTTAAGGCCCACTCTTCTCTCCTCTTAAGACCACTTCCGTGTCACCAGGTTCCACACACGATCGGCGATACCGGCAATTTTGTCGTCGTGCGTTACCATGACCAATGTCTTTTTTTCTTCCTGAAACAACGTTTTCAAAAGATCCGCGATCTGGGACGCCATCAGCGGGTCCAGGTTCCCCGTCGGCTCATCACAAAATAAAATTTTCGGCTCGTTCATGAGCGCGCGCGCGATCGCCGTCCTCTGCTGTTCGCCGCCCGACAACTCTCCGGGAAAATGAGTCCCGCGATCCGCAAGACCCATGCGTTCCAGAAGAAAACGAGCCCGGACTTCTGTGTTTTTTTTGGCGTAAACCTTACCGCCTATCCACGCCGGCAACATTACATTTTCAAGTGCCGTAAACTCCGGCAAAAGATGATAAAACTGGAACACAAAACCCAGATTCCGGTTGATCCAAAGAGCTCTTTCTTTTTCCCTTAGGGACGCCAGTTCAATGCCGTCCAGCCGCACACTTCCCGTTGTCGGCTTATCCAATCCCGACAGCAAATTCAGAAGTGTCGTCTTCCCTGAACCCGAAGGCCCCAAGATCGCCACCGCCTCGCCACTTTTCACGGAAAAAGAGACGTCTTTTAGGACCTCGAGCTTGCGATCACCGTCCCAGTATACCCTGCCCAGACCCGACGCTTCAATCATTACCTCACTCATAACGCAAAGCTTTGACCGGATCCAGCCGGCCCGCCATAAAAGCGGGATAAAATGCCGAAATAAAGCTCAAACCCACCGCCACGGTGAGCACCCACAACGTGTCCGCCGCATCCATCCTCACAGGCAAGCGGTCGATGTAATAAATTTCCTTGGGCAGATCCACGAAAGAATATTTTTTCAAAAGCCAGCAGACACCCGTACCCACCGCAAAACCACTGCCCGCGCCCAAAAGCCCGAGCACCAATCCATCCAGCGCAAAAATTTTTACAAGGCTCATGGGTGCCGCGCCCAGCGCCCTCAAGACCCCGACATCTTTGGTCTTGTCCATCACAAGAATGGTCAGGCATCCGGCGATGTTCAGACTCGCCACAAGGATGATGAGCGCCAAGATCAGGAACATCACCGTCTTCTCCAATTTCAGAGCTGAAAAAAGTGTGCGGTTCATATCCATCCAAGTCCGGACTGAATACGGATAACCCAGCGACGCGTGGATCTCTTTTTTGATTTCATCGGCGTAGTCCGCGTCTTTCAAATAGATCGAGATCCCGCTGACCTGCCCTGTCATGCTGAACAATTTTTGCGCGTTCGCCAAACTCACAAAGATCAAATTGGAGTCGTATTCGTACATCCCGGAAGTGAAGATCCCCTCCACTTCCAGCACAGCCGGCTTGCCCATAGTCTGCGTGGCGACCGAAACATGCGAACCGATCTTCAATCCCGCACGATGCGCCAACTCCGAACCGACCACCACGCCGTCGGACCGCGCAGACAATGTGCCCTGTTTCACATAATCATAAA
>CAZBIH010000054.1:0-2693 GCA_964492015.1 uncultured Planctomycetia bacterium
GCCAATGAAAGAATGCGGATCGAGAGTAACGGCAATGTTGGGATCGGAGGGATAGTTCCTGCGCAAAGATTATCAGTCAATGGTACCGCCGGAAAATTAGTTGCCGGAGCTTGGGTTGGACTTTCAGATGAGCGTGTAAAAAAAGATATCTCTCCATATACGGATGGGCTGGGACTCATCGATCGAATCGAGCCGGTACGTTTCAAATTTAACGGTTTGGGCCCTTATACATCGGATGGTAAAGAGCATGTCGGGGTGATCGGTCAAAAAATAAAGGAAGTCGCCCCCTACATGATAGAGAATTTAAACGCAAAGCTTCACCCGGAAGACACTGTTGATACGGAGCTTTTGCAATTCGACCCATCGGCACTGACCTATGCGCTTATCAATGCCGTCAAAGAACTCAAAGCCGAGAACGATGTCCTGAAGGCCAGGGTAGAGGCTCTCGAAAAAAAATAAAAGATGTAATTTTCCCTCCGTAGATATAGAATGACGCATTCTTTCTCCTACAAAAAAGGTGGCATTGGTGGTTTCCAAGAATAAAAAAAACGAATTTTTGGTTTGGCTTGATCTAGAAATGACGGGTTTGGACCCCAAAAAGTGCGTGATCCTTGAAATCGCCGCGATCATCACGGACAATGAGCTCAACATCCTCGCTGAAAGCCCGGCCATCGTAATCAAGCACAGCGATAAAGTGCTGGACGGGATGGAATCCTGGAGCCGTTTTCATCATAAAAAGTCAGGTTTGACCGCGGAGTGCCGCGCTTCCAAGATACGCCTTAAAAAAGCCGAGGAGATCATCCTGGATTTTGTGAAATCCCACTGCGGGCCGCGCACGTCACCGCTTTGCGGCAACACGATCTGGCAGGACCGGCGATTTTTGATCAAATACATGCCGAAGCTTGAGTCTTATCTTCATTACCGCGTGGTAGATGTAAGCTCAATTAAGGAGCTTGTCCGGCGCTGGTATCCGGCGGATTTTAAAATGCCGCGCGAGAAAAAGCAGACTCACCGCGTCATGGACGATATTCGTGAGTCCATTCAAGAACTTCAGTATTATCGTAAGAAAGTTTTTACCGTCTAACCTCTTGATCTATCCCGTTTCTCCCGAGAAGAATTTAGCCCTGCAGGCCAAGATGCAAAAATTAGGGTTGAAAGACTCTGATTTTTTGGAAAGTTTTGTGCGTTCGGGCGGGGCGGGGGGCCAGAATGTCAACAAAGTTTCTTCCTGCGTTGTTTTAAAACACATCCTCACGGGATTAGAGGTGAAATGCCAGGACGAGCGCTCTCAAGCGCTGAATCGTTATCTGGCCAAACGCAGGCTTTTGGAGAAGATCGAAGAGAAGATCTTAGGTGTTGTTACTCAAAAGCGCGCTGAGTCTGAAAAAATACGCCGTCAAAAACGCCGCCGCTCGCGCCGCGCCAAGGAAAAAATGCTCGATGCCAAAAAGATCCATTCCCACAAGAAAGAATCCAGGCGAAACCCCGGGCGGGATTTTTAGCGGTTTTCGGAGAGCCTTTGCAGGTGCATTAAGCCATCTCGCGCGGGGCCGTTTTGGGGGTTGATGTCGAGGGATTGCAGAAAAGCGTTTTTGGCTTTCACGGTGTCTCCCAGGATCAGGCAGGCATACCCTAGATCCGCAAACGCCGCATCATCCTCAGGATCCTGCAAAACCATATTTTCATAAAAAGGCGTGATCTCATCGATGTTTTGAGGGTCGATGCTGACGGCGTTGTGGAAAGCGTCCTCAGCTTTTCGGTATTGTCCCGTCAACAGATAGGAATGGCCCATGATGATATAAGCCTCGTCGTCTTCTGGGTTTTGGAGCACGATCTCTCCGTAGATCTCGAGAGCTTCCCTGAATTTTTTTTCCGAGACGAGTTTCAGCGCGCGCTCATGCATCCGGTAAACGGCTTCGGGGGAGGAGGTTCTTTCCCTCTGAGCCTGTTTTAAACTGGCCTCCTCCAGAAGTTCTTCAGCGGCTTCCGTGAGTTTTATTTTTTCAGCCTGTGTTTTTTTGGCCATCAGGTCCGTGATGAATTCATAAGCCTGGTTGTTCACGGGCAGGAATGAGCGGAGCTCTTCGGAATCTCTCTCAAGCGCTTTGATCTTATCCTGAACGCCGCGCAATTTTCTTTCGGCCGATCCCGAAGGTTGTTCCCGAGCCTCTTTTTTTAAACGGATAGACTCATCCTGGTATTGGTCCAGCAGTGAGCGGTTGGCTTCGAGACTGCGCGCGAGGCCCGGATTTGTGCCTTGCGGATCTTCAGACGCGAAAACAGCCGGGATCCAGATGAGAGACAGAACCGTCAAAAGAGAAAATAGGTTTTTTTTCATATTTTTATAGTATAACAAACCCGTGTGTTTGGAGTAAAATAAGCCCCAAGGAGAACGCCATGACAAGCCCTGTGATTGAAAAAATTGAGAAAGCGATCAAATCCTCCAAAGTGGTAATGTTCGTGAAGGGCGCTCCCAACGCGCCGATGTGCGGTTTTTCCAAGGCAGTGATGGAGCTTTTTCAAAAAATGAACGTGCCTTTTGAGACAGTGGACATCCTGAGTAATCCCGATATCCGAGCTTCTTTACCGGAATATTCCCAGTGGCCGACGTTTCCACAAGTTTTCATCGACGGTAAGCTCGTGGGTGGAAATGATATCGTGCAGGAACTTTATCAGAGCGGGGAACTGCAGAA
>CAZBIH010000054.1:2793-10609 GCA_964492015.1 uncultured Planctomycetia bacterium
ACTTGAGGGGCTTGCTTGAGCTGTCTTAAGAGCTGCACCACCATCCGGAAATACCGGATGATCTCACCCTCATCCACGTCGCTTAATTCCACCAGGTCCTGAAATTTGCATCCGGCGACCCATTGTTCCAGAGCGCGCGAGAGATTGAAATAGGGGAGTTTGGTCTGCGGATAGACTTTATGCGCCAATTCTTTTTCATGAATAACGCGCAGAGACCGGTGGGTTTGTTTTTCAATGGCTTCCAGATGGGGCGGCAGTTTTTTGGTTTCCTGGCCTTTGCGGGGTTCAAAAACAAGGGCGCATAAAAGCACCGACAGCTTTACTTCGTCCAGTGTTTCCAAAAATCCGCCCTCCAGCATTTCCGAAAGCAAGAGCTCATATCCGTACATCCAAGACGCGAAGGAGCCTTTTTCCGAGAGACCTTCTCCCCGGAGGTGGCCCAGCTCTTTTAAGAGGAGAAGTTTTCTCTCAATGACCGCGGCGCCTTTTAAGCGTCCTTTGCGGTTGGACTGAAAATAATGAAGCGAGCGCGGGTAAATTTCCATCAGCTTGGACCCGAACTGCGCGTAAAGATTCAAAAGCGTGGCGTAGCAGGAATTGAACTGACTTTCGATGGGCTCGGGTTTTCCATAAACAATTTTTAAAAGAGTCTGAAGCGGCAGGTAGTGAGGGTTGACCCGGCAGTAGACATAGCCTTCCGCGTCCATGCCGCGGCGGCCTGCGCGGCCGGCCATTTGAAAATAGTCCCGTGTCCTTAAAAAACCAAAGTGAGTGCCGAAAAATTTTTTCATTTCATCAAAAACAACTGTTTTGGCCGGCATATTAATGCCGATAGCGAACGTTTCGGTGGTGAAGATCAGCTTGATGAGTTTGGAGGTGAACATTTGTTCCACCGCCTCCTTGAGCGTCGGCAGAAGGCCCGCGTGGTGGTAGGCGACGCCGTGCAGGACCAGGCGCCGCATGTCGATGGCGCTGGCCTCATGGGTTAGTTCAAATTTTTCACAAAGCTTCGTGTAAAGCGTCTCAACCTCAATTTTTTCCTGGGGGGTAAGAAAATCGAATTTTTCATGCTCCCATGCCAGCTCTTCGACACGTTTTCTTCCGAAAGCGAAAAAAAGACAGGGTAGGCGCTTTTTTTCAGATAAATGCCGGATAAGATCATCGGCGCGGCTGGGTTTGGCTCTTAAAAAACGCTGATAATTTCCTTTCTGGAAACGGCTACGGCGGTGTTGCCCGCCAAAGGCGGGTCCGCCTCTGGCGGAAAAACGGTCCTGCCCGCCAAAACCCGACGGCCAAGTTTCTTGGTTCATATAGCCGTCTTTTTTGAGGGAGTGCGTGTCCGAATAAATGGATCCCTGGCATTGAAATAAATTGACCAATGGCACGGGCCGATGAGTTTCAATGATGACTTCGATCGGGTGATTCAAGATACTGCGGATCCATGTCGCCAGCTCTTCGATATTGGGGGCTGTCGCGGAAAGTGCCACGAGCCGTATTTGGTCCGGAGAGAACATGATCGCTTCCTCCCAGACCGTGCCGCGCTCGGGGTCATCCAGATAATGGACCTCGTCGAAAATAACCCAGGACGTATTTTTTAGGCGTATCGGGTCTTCAAAGAGCTGATTGCGGTAGATCTCGGTCGTCATGATGACAATGGGGGCGTCGGGATTTAAAGACACGTCTCCGGTTAGAAGCCCGACCTGATCGGGATAGCGGATCGAAAAATCGCGATATTTTTGGTTGGACAGCGCTTTGATGGGAGCGGTGTAAATGACCCGCTCACCCCGGGAGATCGCTTTTTCGATCGCGTATTCGGCGATGGCGGTCTTGCCGGCGCCGGTGGGGGCGGAAACAAGGACAGATCTCTCCGCATCGATCGCGGCGATGGCTTTTAATTGAAAAGGATCGTATTGCATGCGCAACATTATACATGACATCTGTGTTCTGTTAATGCAAAATAGGGGAGAAAAATAAGGGGAAAAATTTGCTGTTCTTTGTTTTGATGTGGTTCTGGTTGGGCCAGAAGCCTGAAGCGGTTAAAATTCCGACTATTGAAACAGCCGCCCAGATCCGGCGGATCGTGATCGATGCCGGGCATGGCGGAAAAGATCCCGGTGCGATCTACCCGACGGGACTGCTTGAAAAAGATCTGACTTTGGATGTGGCCCGGAAGGTCCGGAGCGGGCTTGTGGACAGCGGACTGCGGGTGATCATGACGCGTGATACAGATATATTTATCCCCTTGCCTAGTCGCGCCAAGGTGTCGCAGAAAAAGAAAGCGGATCTTTTTGTCAGCATTCATGCCAACGCGTCGCCAAGCAAGTCGCTCAGCGGGCTTGAGGTCTACTCGCTTTCGGAGCTTCCCCGCGAAAAGTTGCCGCCGGTCGGCGATGTTCAGGGGTTGCCGCCGGGGCTTCAAGGCGTGCCGGGAACTTATTTGGATACAGGCTTAAAAAGGATCCTTTGGTTGTTGAAAATAACGAAGGACCGCGTGGAGTCCGCGCTTTTGGCCCGGTGGATCGCGGATGCGGTGGTTCGTTCGGTGCCCGTGGCGGCGCACCGTGTGAAGGAAGCCAATTTTTATGTTCTAAGGTGGGCCGAGTGTCCGGCGGTGCTCGTGGAAATGGGTTATGGCACCAACCATCAGGATGAAATTAAATTGAAAAGCCCGCATTACCGAAAGCGCCTGGCGGGGGCGATCGTCAGCGGAATTTTAGATTTCAAAAAACAGTACGAACGGTCAAAAGGATTCACGGAATAATGTCTGTGTCATTCCCGCGAAAGCGGGAATCAAATCTAGGTATGATCCCCGATTAAACCTGCCTGCCGGCGAGGCAGGGATTTCGGGGATGACAATATAAGGGTGAATATGGAAAAAGAAACAAGCGCGGACTTGCCTATCGGGATATTTGATTCCGGTATCGGCGGCCTGACGGTCTTAAGGGAAGTGCGGCGTGATCTGCCGGCAGAGGATGTCGTTTATTTTGGGGATACTGCCCGCGTGCCTTACGGCACCAAATCCAAGGAGACGATCACCAAATTTTCCATCGACAACGTGCGTTTTTTGAAAACTTTTGATGTCAAAATTGTGATCGTGGCTTGCAACACAGCCTCTTCGTTGGGATTGGACGCAATGAAAGAAAATTTTTCTCTGCCCATCATCGGCGTGATCGAGCCCGGTGCCCGCGCGGCACTCAAGGCGACAAAGAATGGACGCATCGGCGTCATCGGCACCAAGGCCACCATTGGCAGCGGGGCTTATGAAGCCTGCCTTAAGCGTCTCGACCCGAAGCTGAAAGTATACAGCGAAGCCTGCCCGCTTTTTGTGCCTCTGGCCGAAGAGGGGTGGGTGGACGGGGACATTGTCACGGATGTTGCGCGGATTTATTTAGAGGGGTTGAGGTCGTTTGATATCGATACGCTCATCCTGGGCTGCACACATTATCCGCTTCTTGCGAGCGTGATCCAGAAGATCGTCGGTGAGAAGGTGCGCCTGGTGAACTCCGCCGAAGAAACTTCCCAAGAAGCCAAACAGATGCTGGCTTCGATGGACCTCTTGAGCACAGGCAAAAAAAAGTCCGCTCAGGTGCGTTTTTACGTTTCCGATGAACCGGAGCCGTTTCGCGCTCTGGGCGAAAGATTTTTGGGTCAATCGATCCAAACAGTCGCCAAGGTTGGTGATTATTTTGATGATCGGACCCCGTCCCGAGGGGACATGTTAGAAACTTTAGAAAATCCAAAAAATCCTAACGTGTCCCCTCGGGACGGGGTCCGGTAAGCGATGTACGAAATAATCATCGAGGATGAATTTTCAGCGGCACACTTTTTGAAGCTGTACGACGGCAGCTGGGAACATCGTCATGGGCATAATTGGAAAGTGGCGGTCCAAGCCCGGGCACATAAGCTTGACTCGATGGGAGTAGTGATGGATTTTGAAATGTTAAAACCGGCTTTGAAGGAAGTCTTGTCAGGACTGCATTTGACTTCGATGAACGACCATCCGCGATTTAAGAACGCGCGCATGAATTCCTCGACGGAAAACATCGCCCGGTTGATCTATGAGGAATTGTCCAAGAAAGTAAGATCCAAGACGGCCAAGATCACAAAAGTAACGGTATGGGAAACGCCGGATGCGTGCGCGAGTTATGCGGCTCGATCGAATTGACATTGGTTACCACGTAGTATATACTTTGTAGTAACAGGAGAAAATATGATAAAACATCTGACCGTTCATGGTAACAGTCTTGCTCTGGTGATCGAAAAGGCGGTTTTGGAGCTTTTGGGGATCAATAAAAAAACTCCGCTTCGTGTATCGACGGACGGCAGCAGCCTCGTTATTTCGCCCGTGAAAGACGCTAAACGCGAAAAAAAATTCAGGCAGGCGCTTGAGGAGATCAATCGCGATCATGCTAAAACACTGAAAGTGCTGGCTGAATAAGGGTGGAAGAGCCTTATTTTCTGACCTTGGCGGAAGTAGTCGCGATCCACAGCGACCAGATCAGCCGCTATGGCGGCGAAGCGGGTATCCGTGATACTGGGCTTCTCGAATCAGCCGTCGCTCAGCCTCAGGCTTCGTTCGGCGGGCAGAGGTTTCACCGTGATCTTTACGAGATGGCTGCGGCTTATGCTTTTCATATTTGCCAAAATCATCCGTTCTTCGACGGAAACAAACGTGCGGCTTTGGCGTCGGCGCTGGTATTTTTTCGTCTCAACGGGATCCGGATCTCGGACCCGAATAATTCGCTGATACACACCGTCATAGAGCTTGCCAAAGGAAAGCTTTCAAAGGCGTCACTTGCTGATATTTTTAGAAAACTAAAGAACCGCTAATTTGCCATGAAAAATAAAATTACCGACAGAACGATAGAGACGGAAATTAGCGAGATCTTTTCCTCGATTCAAGGGGAGGGGCCGTATCTGGGGGTGAAACAGATATTTGTCCGCTTCGGGCGTTGCAATATGCACTGCGGGTATTGCGATGAGTTGGAGAAGATGAAGGAAGAAAATTTTTCTGTTTATTCTTTAGATCGGATCATTTCTGAGATCGAGAATTTTGAAAAAGAAAAGGGTGGTCATCATTCAGTATCGTTGACGGGGGGCGAACCCTTTTTTTATACGCCGTTTCTTTTAAATCTTTTGCCGAAACTCAAAGAAAGGGGGATCACGACTTATCTTGAGACCAATGGAACTCTACCGGGACAGCTGCGCGAGGTAATCCGCTGGTGCGATATCATCGCGATGGATTTAAAGCCATCCTCCAGCACCGGCGACCGCGATTTTAGACGCGAGCATGAAGAATTCCTGAAGATCGCGATTGAGAAAGAAGTATTTGTCAAAATCGTAGTAACACCTGCCACCGTTTTGAATGAGATCCAAGAGTGTATTCGTATCGTCAAGAATGTGAACGCCAAACTACCTTTTATTTTCCAACCGCTCTCGGACCCGTTCGGGATCAACACGGAATCTCTCAAGCTGATCGAGACCCAATTTTTTGCCGAGGCCAAAAAAGAGCTTTTTGATGTGCGGGTTATTCCGCAGATGCACAAGATATGGAACGTAAGATAGCCATAACCTATTATAAATAATATAGTTATATTAATTTTAATCCTCTAAAAGATTCCAAAAAGACCACCCGGCTAACAACGGGCTAATGTTTCCATCACCCAAACCACAAAATCTGGGAAATAAGACGGCGGAAGCATAAGAAAACCATTGACACCATCAAATGGTGGGGTATAATCCTTCTTGTGAAACAGCTGACGAAAAACCAATCAAGTCTTCTTGAATATCTGTGCGAATGCCGCCTAATACACGGCAGCGCACCTACCCTGCGAGAAATGGTGAAGAAAATTGGAGTGTCAGACAATAAGTCTATACTTGGGATTCTAGACGCATTGGAAAGCAAAGGGTACATAACGCGGGAAAAGCGGAAGTCCCGGTCCGTGTTATTAACCAAGGATGCGTGGAGCCTGACCAACAATTTAAATTTTAGACTTTACAAGCGGCAACCCACCGCAGCTGATCAATTGCGGCAACCGACGGAGATGGGGCGAGATACTGTAACAGTGTCGTTCCCAACCTCAGATTTTCTTCGATACAGTGACAAATCTATAAAAACAGATGGCACGCAGATAGACGGCGGGTTCCAGGCTATCGTAGAAACAGCAGTCAGTATGGCCGTCGATAGGTGTTTCAATGGTACGTCGAACCATAAGTCACGCCAAATGATTGCCAAGAGCATAACGGGAATTCTAAGCAAACTATTTCAACAAACAGAATTTACGAATAATTTTGGCTGGGCAATTTTGTTTACGGGATTGACGTGGGCGTGCATTGCTTTAATCGGGAAAAATCTAACGGCGCTGGGATTTTCGGTCACTATGGTTTTGATTATAAAAAAATTTCTCAATGGATCCTCATGAGCCTAGGCATAAACACAACTACATCAGAAGGAATTGTCTTGGCGGCAGATAGCCGACAGTCTTACCGTAACCAAAAAGGCGTGAGTAGAGTTGGCTCTGATTCGGCATCCAAGGTATTCAAAGTTAGTGACCGAGTTGGTCTGATTGTAACCGGGCTAGCTTTTCTCCCAGAAAACGATGTCCAAAAAAATATCAGTAGGTTTGTTGAGGAATTCAAGAAAGGCATAGGGTCGGAGAAAGTGACCGTTCTTCAGACTGCGCAGAAATTGAAGGAATTTTTTGATAAGAAATATCAATATAAAGGTCAGCTCGAGACGCTTCACTCTCAGATAACAGGAGATTTGGAGCGACAGGGGTGTAAAGTTATTGAAATTAAGCAGGAAAAGGGCCACATTAAATTTAAATTCACAGATCCCTTAGGAATCCAGAAGCAGGGGGTGGCCGGAGTCGAACAGCTGCAATTTATTATCGCAGGTTATAATCATGATGGCTCTCATCAAGTCGCGATGGTTTATGTCCCGGGTGAGGTTGAACTAAAAAGAGATAGCTCGGTAAAAGGACAGGAATACGGTGCTAGTTGGATAGGCCAAATAGATGTAATTTCTAGAATTGTTCTTGGTTTTGATGGGCGTATTGGTAATTTGCCCGTACTTCAAAAAGTTGCTTCTGAGATCGGAGCTCAAGAACTTCAAAAACAATTGGGAAGTTTGGAGTATGTTATCCAATGGGGAACTATGACATTGCAAGACGGGATAGATTTCAGCGCCTTAGCAATAGGAACGACTACCGCGATTCAAAGATTTTCGGACGGCGTCACTGGTGATCCCGGTGATATTCCTGGCGTTGGTGGCCCTGTTGATGTGGCAGTGATTACGCCAGAAAAAGGGTTCACATGGATTGCCAAGAAAAATTTACGTGTGGGCTCCAAAGAGGTTGATATGGAGAGTGAGCAAGTTAAAGCTAAAAATTTAGTCTAGCGTATTGGTCCCCTATACAAACTCGATTCCTGGAGTTCTTTCGTAACCCCGGAGGTGCTCGTAACTTAGTTCGTTAGTCCTCCGTGAGTTCTCCGTCACCCCCCCCTTATCTATTATGTGTTTCAGTACCTTTTCCGGCTAACAGCCGGCTAACCGAATTCTCACAAATCTACAAAATTATTTACAAATAAACCAAAATAGATTCAAATAGGTTTTGGCGTAAGTCATTGTTATTGCGCAACAACCAATAACAGATTGAAACAACAAAAAATTATCAGAAGAAAAATTTGCCCATGCACAAAATCTGGGGGGTTCGATGATACAACTCCTTTGTTTACAATGAGAAAGCTAATCTTGGTGGGCTTAAAAATAGGCTCATGCTACCCCTGTGCTACCCTTTGATGCCACGCAAACCCT
>CAZBIH010000055.1:0-1423 GCA_964492015.1 uncultured Planctomycetia bacterium
CGGTATTTGCCGGGAGGAAATTTCGGGAATATGCCTTTTTATCGTCAGCTGTCGACGCGTGTTTTGCATCCGCTTCTTTTTTCATTTGTCAGCGGAAAAAAGATCACGGACAGCACCAACGGATTTCGCGCGATCCGCGTGAGTTGTTTTAAAGATCCGCGCATCAGCCTCGATCAGGAATGGCTCGACCATTATGAGCTTGAGCCCTATCTATTTTTTAAATTCATCAAGCTGGGATACAAGGTCAAAGAAGTGCCGGTAACGAAAATTTATCCTCCCAAAGAGCTGGGTTATACCAAAATGACACCGTTCATCGGATGGTGGAGTATTTTAAGGCCTATTTTTCTTTTGGGGCTTGGAATTAAAAAATGAAGCCGATCCCTTTTTTTGACCTCACCGAACAAAATAAAAAACTTAAGAGCGAGCTGGAATCGGCATTCCGGCTTCAGGTGGGTAAGGCGGAATTTATTTTGGGAGGAGAAGTTCAGAAATTTGAAGAAGAGTTCGCCGCTTTCACAGGGACAAAATTCGCTGTTGGCGTCAATTCGGGCCTGGACGCGTTGTCTTTGGCTCTGCGGGTTCTTGACCTCGTTCCCGGCGATGAAGTCATACTGCCGGCCAATACGTTCATTGCGACCGCGCTGGCCGTAACTTCCGTCGGGGCCGTGCCGGTACTGGCAGATGCGGAGCCCGAGCGTTTGCTCTTGGATGTTGCGTCCGTTCAAAAAGTATATACGCGCAAAACCAAGGCGGTGATCCCTGTGCATCTTTACGGCCAGCCGGTAGACATGAAGCCTCTCTTGAACTTCTGCCGTAAAAAAAGAATTCATGTGGTGGAGGATGCCTGTCAGGCTCATGGAGCTGCGATCGGTAAAAAAAGATGCGGAAGTTTCGGCGGCCTGGCCGCGTTCAGTTTTTATCCCGGGAAAAATCTGGGCGCTTTCGGCGACGGCGGCATGGTCACGACGGACAATAAGTTTTTTTATGAAAAACTCCTGCTTCTAAGGAATTACGGATCGGTCGTCAAATACAAACACGAGATCGCCGGGTTCAACACGCGCCTGGACGCACTGCAGGCGGCCTTCTTAAGGATCAAACTCCGCCGCCTTGAAACTTGGAACAAAAAAAGAGAAGTCCTCGCGCGGCGCTACGACCGGCATTTAAAAAAGATCCGGGGGATCACTTTGCTTCGTCGTCTTGAAGGGTACACAAGCGCAAATCATTTGTTCATCGTGCGGTCGGACCGGCGTGATGAGCTGAAAGAATTTCTTTTTAAAAAAGGGATCGGCACGGGGATCCATTACCCGGTCCCGATCCACCGGCAGGGCGCCTATAAAGATCTCAAGAAAAGTGCGGGGAAGTTTCCGGTCTCGGAAAAAGGATCCGGAAGGGTTTTGTCGTTGCCGATGTATCCTGAGATGCC
>CAZBIH010000055.1:1523-4596 GCA_964492015.1 uncultured Planctomycetia bacterium
ACGATCTTGGTTTTAGCCCTCTTGGCCGCGTGTTACATCGCCGCCGGATCGCTCGGGATCCAGGCGCACAAAGACCCCGGAGAAATGGACACACCCGCGTATCTTTCGGCGGCCTGGCAGATCCACCAGACCGGCGGGATTTCCAACCATATCCAAAACTGCTGGAGCGGCGTCTATCGCGAAGCGACCCAGCATCCGGCCTATCTGCTTCTTTTGTCACCCTTTGCTTCGCATGATGTCCATTTTTTTGTGCGGGCGAAGATCGTCAGTTTTGTCATTGGGTTTCTGTTTTTAGGTTTCTTGTTTTGGGGGGTGCGGTCTCTTTTTGGGTCTGCCTGCGCCTTAGTCGCGGTTTGCTTTCTTTTGGCAAACGCCACATTCATCAACTTGTCCACTTTGGTCGCTTGCGAGGGCCTTTTGGTTTTGTTTTTTATTCTTTTCTGGTTTTTTTCGGCGCTTGGTTTTGAAAAAGGTAAATACTGGCTGTGGGCGGGTTTTTTTTCGGGAGCCGCGTTCTTGACCAAGAGCCTGGCAATTTTGATACTGCCGATCTTTTTTTTCTCAGCTTTGTTTCTCTCGCGTCCCAAGCGAAGCCTGTTTTCAAATAAATATTTTTGGGGATTTTTCGCGATTTTCTTTTTGGTCTCAAGCCCTCTCTTGATCCGTAATGCCAAAGTTTTCGGCACGCCTTTTTACAGTGACAGCTCGGCAGTGCTTTGGCTGGACCGTTGGCATGATCAATACCATGTGGATTTCAAACAAAACCCGCCGACACTCTTTTCTTATCTGGAAACACATTCTCCGGAAAAGATCCTGGCGGTATTTTCTACCGGTTTTTTTAAGCGCAACCCAAAAATGATCTCTGATGGGCTGAAGCTTTTCCCCTATTGGGAGAAGCCGATCAGTTTGGAGAAGCTTCAGGGATTTCATGTGCAGACCGTCGGGTGGCAGTGGTTGTGGGCGGCCCTGATCGTTTTACTGGCTCTGTCAGGACTGTGGAAAAAAAGAAAGCATCCGGCGGCGGTTGTCGCGGCGGCGAGTTTGGGATTCTTTTTGGTGTTCGTGGCTTGGTATTCCAAAGTATTTCCGGGTTATCCGCCGACCAGGCTTTTGTATCCTATCGTGATCCTAATCGTTATTTTTGCTTCAGCGGCGGTATCGGATCTTGCGAAGGCGAAAGAATGGCCCCGGGCCGCTGCCGGGATATTCGCGGTGGTTTATCTGGCGTCTCTTGCGGCAAATTTTGACTGGAAAACACTCAACATTCGCAGGTCTTATGTTTTCACCAATCCTTTTGTGGCCCAGCTTTTTTGGGCGGGAAATCATTTAAAAGAAGGGGATGTTTTAATGGTCGGGCCTGTTTTTACGAGCTATTATTTTTATTTTGAGGAAAAATTAAAAGGCAAGATCATCGCGTGGCCCAAGGTAGAGAGTCTCAAGAGACTGGAGGATTTCATCCGCGCTGAGTCTGTCCGGTACGGAATTCTGGACCTGCCGACGGTGGCTTACAATCTAAAAGTCTATCGGAAATATTATGATGTCGGCCCGCACATCGGGATGAATGCCGTCGCCCAGATGCCGCCGCCATTTTTTAGCGTTTTTAAGGACCCTAACCGGCCGAGGCTTTATGAGATCTATGAATTTCGCTGACTCGGCGAAGCGCCTCTTTTTTTTCGCCGCGGCCTTGGCCGGATGTTATGGGGTCGTTGTTTTTTTAGCGCTGGCCTATTTTAAATTTCAGTATCCCTACATGGTGGGCCTGGGCGAACCCGCGCTTTCCGAAGCGATCCGGTCGGCGGCTCAAGGAACACTCCCTTACCGCGAGCTGTCGTCACCGCCTTATACGCTCGTGCCCTACGGGCCGGTCTATCTGGGATTGGCGGCGATCGCGGGGCATGGTTTCAAGCTAGTTTTTACCGGCGGCAGGATCGTGGCGTTCCTGGCGACGGCGGGATGCGCGATCCTGATCTATTTTATTTTGAGGCGGGAGGGGACACGGAAAAGTTTTTCTGTTTTAGCGGCTCTGCTGTTCATTTGCATGCCGTATGTGCGCGAATGGGGCGTCATGGCCAATGTGGATATGACGGGGACTTTCCTGGATCTGGCGGCGTTCACCGCCTGGTGGTATTACGCGGCCTCTGATCAGAGATCCCAAAAACTTTTTGTCGGCGGAATGATCTTGAGCGCCGCCGCGTTCTTTACAAAATCCTCAATGATCGCAGCCCCGGCGGCTTTTTTTTGTTTTCTTGTATGCCAAAAGCAGTTTAAAAAAGCATTTTTACTTTTCTTTTTTCAGGCCGCCGCCACGGGGTTTATTTACAGCCTTCTGAATTGGGCCACACAGGGAGCTTATTTTTTTCACACGGCGTATGAGATCAGCCGCCGCAGTTTTTTTTATACGTTTATTTTCCGCTTCTGGGGCAGTACTCTGATCCAAGCGCCTCTTTTGGCGGCGGGCGGTATTTTCGCGTTGTGGATCGGCGCGCGTCCGGGCAGGTCCGGCAGACAGCTGTTCTTTTCTTTGTATATTCTGTTCGTGCTTTTTTTGACGCTTTCTCTGGGAAAACAGGGATCGGATACGAATTATTTTCTTCCCTGGATCGCGGTTTCAAGCGCGGCGGTGGGAATGGCCTTGCAGGATCGGCGCGCTTGGCTGGAGGCGGCAGTTTCTATTTTAATTTTGGGCCAGATTTGTTTTTGGATCTATCCCGACTATGATCTGGCACGGGTCAAAAAAAGCTATCAAAGCGCCCGGGGTTTTTTTGACAACATTTCAAGTTTTATCAAAAAGATCGACGGGGATATCTTGAGCGAGGATATGTCGCTTCTGGTCGCCAACGGCCGCCGGATCTTTTACGAGCCTTTTCCGATGGGGCAGATGAGCCATAACGGTGTCTGGGACCAGGGGCTTATTTTAAAGGAGCTTGACGAGCAGAGGTTTCCCCTGGTGATGCTTTATTTTTACGCGCCCCTGATCCAAAGAAATCGTACATTTACCGTTGAGTTTATGAAAAAATTCAATCAAAGGTACCGTTTTGCCGGGCGCGCTGTGCCGCCTAAAGAGTCGGCGGGC
>CAZBIH010000055.1:4696-10587 GCA_964492015.1 uncultured Planctomycetia bacterium
GCTACTTCGGGATTTTTTTTCCTCAAAAAAAAAGCGCTTGAAAATGTCACGCTCAATCCACTCGGGTTCAAGATAGGGCTTGAAGTATTTGTGAAGGCAGAGCATGCCGGAAAGATCAAGGAAGTACCTTATGTTTTTACGGACAGAAGGGCCGGGATGAGCAAACTTAAACTTCCTGTGATCGGGTGCTATCTGAAACAAATTTACATTCTTTTAAAAGGGCGTTATTTCGCTAAATGATCTCTAAAAAAATAATGACCGCGGCTTTTTTTTTACTCGTTTTGCTCCTTGCTTTTGGGATGCGGGCTCATACTTTTTTTATGCCTCATTGGCAGGGGGACGAGGGGCGACAGGTGTCGCTGGCGATGAAATATGACGCGCTGGGATTGGACGCGCTCAATCTAGAGCGGGTGGAGCTTCGCCCGTCCGTTTTCGCGGGTTTTCCGGGCTGGCAATTCATGGTCGCGGTGTTGGACAAAAATTCAGATCGCGGGTCTGTCAACGAACCGCCCGGGACCCATGCTCCGCTCTTTCCTGTGATGCTCGCGGCCAGCCATCGGTGGTTGGCACCGGGACAGCCGTTCGTGGTGGTTCAAAGTAAACCGGAGGGCGATGGCCGGGATATGATGTTTAAGAAATATTTTTTAAGAACTCAAGCCTGGGCTGTCGCGGTACCGCTTCTGTCGGGGCTTTTAACGGTGGTTCTGATGTTCTTTTTTATTCGCCGTTTATGGGGGGTGCGCGCGGCGTTCTGCGCCATGATCTTTTCCGCTGTTTATCCGGGCTGGGTTGCGGCGTCTGTTCAAGTGCTCCCCGGGGCTTTGACATTATTTCTTACGATCGCGGCTTTCTATATTTTTTATCTGTCTTGTGAAAAAAAGAACCTGCTGTTGGCGCTGGTTTCGGGGATCGCGGCGGGGCTTGCGATCTTAGCCGGCCAGAACCCGGTACTGATGGTCCTTCCGGGGGCGTTGTATCTTTTGTTCAAAAGAAGAAGGCCGTGGATCTTTTTCTGGTTTTTGTCCGGTACGGTCTTTATTTCGGCCCATTGGTTTTTGAGGATCTGGCGATGAAACATAAAGATCTGCTCACATTTATTTTGCTCGCGCTGATCCTTATCTTCGCGTTTGGGTTGAGGCGGGATGCGTTCTGGCTGCCGCATTGGAAAGGGGATCAGAGCCATTACGCGGCATTGGCGATGAAATTGGATAAGCAAGGTTTGGACGGTTACAGCCTGCGCGAGGTCCGCCTTGGCGCCAAGATCATTCCCCAAGATCCAAAAATTGAGCTTATTTTTTGCAGGCCGGCAGTTCCCGGGGACGAAGGCGATATTCTCCGGGTCCTGAAGATCGTCGGGCAAGGCTACTATGATGAACCTTTGCATTACAGGGCCCCGCTTTTTTCTTATGTGCTGATGCTGTCTCACAGACTATTCGCGGGCCATGAAGAATTTTACGCCAATTGCGTTTCCAATCTCGGCGAAAAAGTAAGATCGATCAAGCCCGAAATTGTTTTAAGGGCTCAATTCTGGGCGGCAGTGGTACCGATCTTTTTAAATCTCTGCGTGATCGCCATGACTTTTTGGTTCGGTTGGCGTTTTTTTGGGAGCAGGATCGGCCTCTGGGCGGCATTCTTGATGGCAACCAATCCCGTGAGCATCATGCTTTCTTACAGGCTTTTGGTGGAAGACTTGCTCACCTTTTTTATCCTGCTTTCCGCGGGGCTCTATCTTATTTTCTGGGAAAAAAAGAATTATTGGGGGATCTTCGCGGCCGGGATCGCGGCGGGCCTGGCGATCTTATCCAAGCAGACAGCGGGACTTTTTCTGGCCGCTGTTTGGATGTATACTTATTTAACACTGAGAAGAAAGAAAAGCTCGGTCGCGAATATTTTTGATCTTCGGTTCCTAATTTTTGCCGCCGCCGCTTTTCTTGTTTCAGGTTTTTGGTTCTGGAAAGTTTACAGTATCCTTGGAAATCCTCTGCATACACCGGGGTCGGTGAATGCCGGCTTCTCCGAAGATATGACGGGATGGTTTCGCACGGTCAGCCAGCGGCCGCCGCCGGTTTTATTCTTTTCTCTGGGAGTGGTTTTTTTAAGCCCGCTGTTCGCTTTTTCTTTTTTGACATTGCCGAGAACATGGCGCGAGCAAGAAGGGGTGCGGCTGATGCTGTGGTGTTGGATCCTGCCCTATTTTATTTTTGCAACGGAAGCCTGGCAGATCTTGGAGCTTTCGGCCGGACAGGAGCACCGGTTTTTTTACATGGCCTATCCGGCGCTCGCGATCCTGGCGGCTTTGGGCATGGATCTGGTCCGCCAAGTCTTGAGGCGGAAGGTGACCCTTGCCTGGCTGCCCGATCTGGCGGTCATCGTGCTTCTTTTTTGGAACGCGTGGCGGGGGATCCCTCAAGTCATGAAGGTGATCTATCAAAACAACATGTTATTTTAAAAATAGGCGGCATCAAACCCGGCTTTTCCCGAGTTTGATCTTCTTGACGTTTTTTTTCGCAGCCGGAGCGCGCGCCGCGGATCCCGAAGATCTGAAAAAAGCGATGACGCTGAACGATTCGGCCGGTGTCAAATTAAAATCCGGCGATCTCGACGGCGCCGAGCTGGACCTGCTTTCGGCGCTGGAGTATTCCGGGCAGGACCCCCGGCTGAGAAAAAATCTCGGGGCCATTTATTATGAAAAAGGCGTGCGTGCTGTCCGCGCGTCTAATTTTTATGACGCGCAAAAATACCTGACTTCTTCACTGGGAATAGACCCGGGAAATGAAAAGTACCGTAAAGCCTTTGCCGGCGCCGTTTCCCTGGAAGCGGATTCGCGCGCCAAGATCGGCCAGAATGAGGATGCGCTTAGGCTTTATAAAAAAGCGGCGGTGTATGATGAAAAAAATATCAGCGCGTGGCTGCAGGCGGCTCATTACGCCTGGTCCACACAGCATCTGGACTTGGGGCGTGAATATCTTGACCGGGCAAAAGCGCTGGATCCCTCCGATAAAAATGTCCTGATCCTCGAGGAGAAATTGAAAAAAAACTTCAACGAATCAGAGTCCGGCGGCCGCGCGTCCTTGCATTTTATTCTTTCCGCTGCTTCCACAGAAGCCTCCGAGAAGACCAGTGACAGCGTTTTACGTGAGTTGGAGGGGGTGTATAATGAGGTCAGCTATAAACTGAATTATTTTCCGCAAAATAAAATTTCGGTGGTTTTTTATCCTGTGGCGGAATTTCATGACCACTGGAATTTGCCAAAACGTGTCAGCGGTTTTTATGACGGAAAATTAAGGATCCCCTACGCCAATGAAGGGACGCCTTTTGAAACATTAAAGCCGATGATCCGGCATGAGTTGGCGCACGCGTTCGTGAGCTCGATGACGCGCAAACCGATCCCCCGATGGATGAACGAAGGCTTGGCTCAGTGGGTTGAAGGAAAAAAAATGGACATCCAAGCCAAAGACGCATTCCTTTCGTATCAGTTCACGAAACGCGTGCCTGATATCACGCAATTAGACACGGTCTTATCCGCACAGCAAAACCCTTTTAACAACAAGGAAATGACCCTGTCTTACATGAAAGCTTTTAGTCTCGTCGAATATTTAATCGAAGAGAACGGAGTCTGGAGCTTTGTGCAGTTCGCGCAAAACCAGGACACCGCTGTTTCACAGGAGGAGCTTTTTAAAAAATATTTTCACGCGAATTTACAGCAGATCGAAGAGCGCTGGCTCCGGTGGCTGGAGCGAAAAAGATCGCACGTTGTAATTAACTAATTTGTACATAAATTAACTAAAACTAACTAGTAAAAAGAGGAAAATCGATGTCGCCAAAAAAAATCATGAATATGACTCCGATGGCCGCTGTTTTATTGATATTTTTTATTTTTAATATGGTTTTAGTCGTGTTTATTTACCTGATCTGTAAGCGTTAAAAACAACCCCCGAACCCCTGCCTATTAAAAAGTAAGTATTCATTAGCAACGCTATATTTTTACTATTAATCATTACCAAAATACCCTTCCCATCAAGGGGCTCTTGTGGTAACATTATCAGCGGAGGAATCTGCCCAAGAAAGTATTGCTAAGACAAGCGTCTGCCTCAAGTTGTGTGATGCAGTCTGGGGATATTTTTGAGGTCATTCTATCTAGTATTTATTAAATACGTAGTATTAGGCTATTTACAGGTAAAGCGATAAAAAGGGGAATCGATCCAAAATGAGTTATTACAAAATTTTAGGGTTTGAATCCGAACCCTTTTCAACCAGTCCTGATCCCAACTTTTTTTATCTTTCCAAAGAGCATGATTCGGCGCTCACGAATATTCTGATCGAGCTAAGGCTCAAGCGCGGCCTTTCCGTGATCTTGGGCGATATCGGGACCGGAAAGACGACGCTTTCCCGCAAGCTTGTCCACGAACTCCATCAGCGCCCTGATTTTATTTTTTACATGATGCTGAATTCTCATTTTGAGACAGAAGCTGAATTTTTATCCTCTCTGTTCCATCATTTCAACATTGAGACGGTCAAGGACGTGTCCCTCATGAGCGTGCCGGAAATGATGAACACGATCGAGAAATTTCTCTTGCAAAAAGCGATCAACGAAGGCAAGACGCTGACGCTGATCATCGATGAGGCGCAGAGGGTCACGGAGAGCACGCTGGAAGTTTTAAGGACATTTTTAAATTTTGAGACCAATGAATTCAAACTGCTTCAGGTGGTGCTTCTGGGCCAGCTGGAGCTGGTGCCGAAGATCCTGAACATGCCCAATTTTTATGACCGCATTAGTTTTAAATATGTGCTCAATCCGTTCGATATCGACGATACCCGCCGCATGATCGATTTCAGGCTCACGAAGGCGGGATCTCAATCGCAAAAGCCTTTTTTTACGGACCCGGCGATCGAGGAAATTCACCGTTTTACGATGGGCTATCCGCGCCGTATCACGATGATCTGCCACAAGGCGCTCAAGCAATTGATCATGAGCCGTAAGAACGAAGTGGATCTGGTGATCGTCAAAGACATCATCAGCCAGGAAAGCCAGGCCATTTGGAAAAAAACAGATTTGAACCAACAGAGGATCTATTAAATAACTGATGGCCGATAAAGTACATTCCGCCGAAAAAGATCTGCTGAGGCTGATCGAAAATCCCGGCGAAGCAGAATTAAAAAAATCAGAGATCACGGGCACGGACCCGGCGGGGGCGGAGCCTGTCAAAAAGATATCTCTATTTTCTTTTTCAAAACGGCGGCAGAACAAGGCAGCCAAGAAAGAATTTGATCTCAAGGCGTTTTTAACGGACCGCCGGCAAATTTTGAAGGTTTTATTTTTTCTGGTGCTTTGCGCGTTTATTTTTTTCGTGGCTACGGTGGCGCGAGAATACTCCAAATCAAAAAATACCAAGAATCTGGTGAAGTTCACCTACATTTCTCAAGGCAAAGAAGCGCGGTCATCCGACTCCTTGTCCGAGGGATCCAGCGGCGGTACGGAGACCTATCTTGAAAAAGAGATCGCCAGTATCCGCAATATTTTCAAACCCGACAGCGTCAAGAAAGATGAGGAGAGAAGGGATGAGGGTTACGTGTCGCTGGCGGATTACCGCTTGGTAGGTATCTCACAATCACCGGACCCGAAAGAGATCTACGCGATGATCAAAAATGTGAAGACCAACATCACTTTTTTCCTGAAAAAAGAAGAAAAGCTTGACGGGATGGAGCTGTTGAATATTCTTGAAAACCGAATTTTGCTGAAAGTAAGAGGTAAAGAAGTTGAGCTCCGTTAAATTTTCTCCGAAGGGGTTTATTCTTTGCGCGGCGATGCTGTTCGGGGCCGCCCTGCCTTTGTCCGCGGCGCCTGAACCGGTGATGCTCGTCAATGAATTCTCAGCCCCCAAAACAGGGGA
>CAZBIH010000056.1:0-10544 GCA_964492015.1 uncultured Planctomycetia bacterium
TTTTGTGAAACTCTTAAAAATTTAAAAAAAGACGATTCTGAGAGCCCACTAGCTAATTCCGCTAAATAAAGTTATAATTCTTTTTTAAACCCAATTAACTTTTCTAAAGGAGCCGATGAGACAAAATTACAAGGGAAATAAGAAGAGAATTGAAGAGACCAAGAGAAAAAGAAAAGAAGAGAAAAAGAACCGGCGCCTGAATAAAAATGCCGAGAGCCCGGCAGTCCTCGAAGGGACGCCTGAGGTATCGCCGGAGATTGCTGGTTAAGGCTTTTTAAATCCGTATGCCTGCCCTAAGGGTACTCATCGTCGCCAAGAAAAGCGCTTTCGAGACCTATTTCAACGAGTATCAGGAGCACCCCCTGCGCAAGCTGGTCCGCAAAGGGGACAAGGCTCTTCTGGGGATACGCCGTTCGCACAACACGCATTACCAGACCCTTTCCCGCGTCAAAGCCGCCCTTAAAAAAAGAAATATCCCGTTCCGCGTCTCTTTTCGCGGGCAATCCCTCGACCCTAAAAACCATGATCTTGTGATCTCGGTTGGCGGGGACGGCACGTTTTTGGAGGCTTCCCGCAGCTTGAGCCGGCAGATGATCCTGGGGGTCAATTCCGATCAGACCCACAGTGTCGGCAAACTCTGCGCCGCCGATGAGGGTAATTTTGAAAAATGCCTGGATAGGATCCTCCGCGGTGATTTCCGGATCAAGAACTTGAATCGCATGAGGATCTTTTTCAACAGAAAAGCGCTGGACCCTTTTGTGCTCAACGATGTTTTGATCAGCCATGCGTGCCCGGCGGCGATGAGCCATTATGTTTTGAAGGTGGGTGCGCATTCCGAACGCCAGCGAAGCTCCGGTGTCTGGGTGTCGACCGCGGCGGGCTCGACGGCGGTGATGCGTTCGGCTGGGGGAAGATCGATGGCGGAGGAATCCTCGAGCCTTCAGTACCTGCCGCGGGAACTTTTCAGCGGACATGGTTATCGCTATCGTTTGACCGGGGGCATGATCCCGCGCGGCAAGAGCCTTTTGATCACCTCTCAGATGCAAGAGGGAAGACTGTATCTGGACGGGGCGCACCGCTCGATGCCTTTTGAATACGGCGACCACATTCGTGTTTTGAGTGGCACCCCGCTAAAGACCGTCTATTTTCACCGGTGATCTTGTTATGAGTATCCTGGTGTTCATTCTCCTTCATTGGTATTTGGCAGCTTTTTGTCAGACTGTTTTTTTGCATCGCTACTGCTCCCATCAGATGTTTTCCATGCCCAAGTTTTGGGAGCGTGTATTTTATGCGCTGACGTTTTTGACCCAGGGGTCTTCTTATTTAAATCCGCGTGCTTATGCGCTCATGCACCGCATGCACCATGCTTATAGTGATACGCCTAGAGACCCGCATTCTCCGGTTTTTTATAAAAGTCCGGCACTCATGATGAAGAATACTTTTTTTGTGTATCTGGATCTGGTTTCAGGAAAGATCCGGCCGGAGAAAAAATTTGAAGGCGGATACCCTGAGTGGCCCGCGTTTGACCGGTGGGGGGATTCCATTGCCGTACGTGTTCTTTGGGTCGCGGTTTATATCGCGTTCTATGTCCATTTTGCGACGGCGTGGTGGCAGTTTCTTTTGATCCCTATTCATATTTTTATGGGGCCGATCCATGGGGCGATCGTCAACTGGTGCGGACACAGATACGGCTATTCCAATTACAACAACGGGGATAGATCTAAAAATACTTTTTTCGCTGATGTTCTCACGATGGGGGAATTGATGCAGAACAATCATCATCAAGACACTCAAAAAGCCAACTTCGCCGACCGGTGGTTTGAGCTGGATCCGACGTATCCGTTCCTGCAGGCTTTAAATGCCCTGAAGATCATTCGCTTTTCCAATGACTGAGCCTGCATTTCTGGTTTTTTGCGGGGCGCTTCTAGTCATTCTTTTTATGTTCATCCTATGGCTTTGGCATTTTCGCCTCAAAAACGCAGCTATCGTCGACCCGGGGTGGGCCGTGGCGATCGTTCTTTTGGGGGCGGTCTATTTTGCGGGCGCTCAAGGCTATTTCTTGAGAAAAGCTCTAATATTTTTCATGGTATTTTTCTGGGGGACGCGTCTGGCGTGGCATTTGGCGGTAAGGATGCGGCACGAACCGGGGGAGGATACACGCTACCAAAAAATGAGGCGCGATATGGGATCGAAAGCCTCTTTTTATTTTCTTCTTTTTTTTGAATTTCAGGTTGCTGTGGCTGTGATCCTTTCACTGCCCTTTTTAATTTCTTCGATCGACCCTGCGCCCGGCTTGCGCGTGACTGAGATCGCGGCTGTTTTTTTGTGGCTGATCTCTACGGCGGGAGAGTCTCTGGCGGATCTTCAGTTAAAAGGGTTTAAGGCAGATCCCGTCAACAAAGGCAAGGTCTGCGAGGCGGGGCTCTGGAACTATTCGCGTCATCCGAATTATTTTTTTGAGTGTCTGATCTGGGTGAGCTATTTTTTATTTGCCGCCGCTTCTCCGGGAGGAATATGGGCGGTTTTAAGCCCCGCGCTTATGATCTTTTTTATCACCTCTTTAAGCGGTGTGCCTCCGGCCGAAGAAGCTTCGATCCGCTCTCGCGGGGACGCTTATCGTCGGTATCAGAAAACCACTTCTGTTTTGATCCCCTGGTTCAAGAAAAAATAAGATGAGTTTTAAATTTAAACTTCTAGAAAAAGGCCTCCTGCCGGATCCCTTGATCCGTGCGGGGATTCGCGCGCTTTTGAAAAAGAAACTGCAGGACGAGTCCCGGGGCGGCGAAGAGGCCCAAAAGGAGCGTTTTGCGCAGTTTCTTGCAGCGTCTAAAAAAAGCCCCATTTCTATCCTGACGGACGCGGCTAACGAACAGCATTACGAACTGCCCGCTGCGTTCTTTGAAGAGATCATGGGGCCGCGCATGAAATACAGTTCGGGATTTTGGAACGAAGGCATCCGTGACTTGGCTCGCTCGGAAGAGGATATGCTGGCACTCACAGCCGAGCGTGCGGATCTAAAAGAGGGGCAGGATATTCTGGAGCTTGGCTGTGGGTGGGGGTCGCTTACCTTGTGGATGGCTGAAAAATTTCCCAAAATCCGCATTACCGCGCTGTCCAATTCCTCAAGCCAGAAAAAATACATCGATCAAAAGGCCGCGAAATTGGGTTTATCCAACGTCACGGTCCTTACTCAGGAAATGAGCCGTTTTGAAATTGAAAAGAAGTTTGACCGCATCGTGACGGTTGAGATGTTTGAGCATATGAGGAATTACGAAAAACTTTTTGAAAAAGTATCAGGTTTCTTGCGTGACGACGGGAAAATGTTCATTCACGTTTTTTCTCACCGGTGTTTTGCTTACTTTTACGAGGATCAGGGGCCGGATGATTGGATCACGCGCTATTTTTTTGCAGGTGGCACGATGCCGAGCGATTCTCTTTTTATTTCTTTTCAAAGTCATTTCAAAATTGAAGACCACTGGAAGGTTTCCGGTACGCATTACCAAAAAACCTGCCGCGCGTGGCTTGAAAATATGGACCGTCACAAAAAAGAGATCCACCCGATCCTAAAAGAGGTCTACGGAAAAGACGCGGCGAAGTGGTGGGTGTATTGGCGTGTATTTTTCATGGCGTGCGAAGAGCTTTTTGGGTATTCGGGCGGGAATGAGTGGATGGTCAGCCACTACCTGTTTAAAAAATAACATAACCCATTGAAATAAATAAAGTTAAATTAGGGACAGTCCCTGAGTTAATTTTAGGTTAAATTAGTTAAAGTTCATTTGTAACCTATTGAAATTAAAAGAGATAATGTGGGGACAGTCCCTGAGATGAAAAAACAGCGGGTGGCGGTGGTGGGGACAGGGGTTGCCGGGATGGCGGCGGCTTATTTTTTGCGGCACGACTGCGAAATTGTTTTTTATGAAAAGAATGCTTACCCGGGTGGGCATACCAACACCGTTACTGTGGATGAGGACGGCAGGCCTGTTTATATTGATACGGGATTCATGGTTTACAATGAAGTCACGTATCCGAATCTCATTCGTTTTTTTTCTGAGCTGAATATTCCCGTCAAAAATACTTCCATGTCTTTCAGCGTCCAGCATCTGCCTACAGGGCTGGAATATTGCGGCACGGGGATCGCCGGGCTTTTTTCGCAAAGGAAGAATCTATTCAACCTTTCTTATATCCGGATGCTCTCGAGCATTCACCGCTTCAATCAGGAATGTGTGGAAGTTTTGGAGAATAAGAAATATGAAAGGTCCACAATCTCGGAATATGTGAGAGAAAAGAGACTTGGGCCCGATATCTTGGAAAAATACCTCCTGCCGATGAGTGCCGCGATCTGGTCGACGCCTCCTGACAAAATGATGAACTTTCCGGCGGCGACACTCGTGCGTTTTTTTAAGAATCACGGTCTCTTGGGTCTGACCACCCATTATCAGTGGAAAACGGTGGAGGGCGGGAGCCGTGTGTATCGGGATAAAGTTCTGTCGCTGTTTCCGGGCTCTCTCAAAATTGGCAGGGCGGCGACTCAGGTCTCAAGGAATTCTTCGGGGGTTCTGGTGCGTGACAGCTCGGGTGGGGAGGCCTCCTATGACCGGGTGGTCATTGCCTCCCATGCGGATGAAGCGCTGGCGATGCTCCAAGACGCCAAGCCGCTCGAAAAAGAACTCCTTGGGAAATTCCGTTATCAGAAAAACCAGGCGATGCTTCATACGGACGAGTCCGTGATGCCCCGCGCGCGCAAAGCCTGGTCCTCGTGGAATTACCGCATCGAGAAAGACCGCTCAGCCAGCGTTATTTACTGGATGAACAGCCTTCAAGGGGTCTCGGATAAAAAGAACTATTTTGTTTCGATCAATGACCCGGGGCGCGTCGATCCCTCCAAGATCTTGTGGCAGAAGGAGTACGAGCATCCGATTTACGATCTTGAGGCCATTCAAGCGCAGGAAAAATTAAACCGGCTCAACGCCGAGGGCCCCGTCTATTTTTGTGGAAGTTATTTTAAGTACGGTTTTCATGAAGACGCATTCACCGCGGGCAAAGAGGCGGCGCAGGCTCTTTTGGGCCGGGGGAGCGCCGGGTGAATTCCTGTCTTTATGAATGCGACATCCTACATGCGCGTTTCCAGCCGAAAAAGTACAGTTTAAAACAAAAACTATTCACTTTTTACCTCGACTTGGATAAGCTCGACGAGTTATCAAAAAAATTAATATTTTTCAGCCGCAACCGTTTCAATTTGTTTGATTTTCGCGACGGAGACCATTTGTTGGGGCCGGGAAAAACAGCCAAAGAGAATATTTTAAATTATTTGAAGTCCAAAGGTGTATCCCCGTTGCCCGAAAAGATCATGCTCATGACGCACGCGCGTGTGTTGGGGTATGTGTTCAATCCGGTGTCTTTTTATTTTTGTTTTGACGGAGCCGGCAAACCGCTCGCGTTGGTGGTGGAAGTGGGAAATACTTTTGGCGAGCAAAAACCATTTTTTATCAGTTCTGATAAATTCAAAGAGGGCGTATTTTGCGACCGTCAGACAAAATATTATTATATTTCCCCGTTCGTGGATCTTGACGTTGAACTTGAGTTTCATGTGGATATCCCTCAAGATAAATTTTGCATCCGCGTAGACGATTGGAAAGAGGGCAAGAAATTTTTCATCTCCACCATGACGGGGAAGCGAAAGGAACTTTCGGACGGCACGCTTCTTTGGTATGCTTTTCGATATCCTTTGGTGACGCTGGGCGTGATCCTGATGATCCACTGGCACGCCTGGCGGCTGTGGCTTCTGAAAGTGCCGCACCACCCCAAAGAAGACAGGCCCGATCTGCAGAGGGAAGTGACACGTGAATACAAAAAAAGATAATTTTTATCGCGATCTCGTCCTCAAGCTTTTATCCGGGATGACTCTGGGTTCTCTGCGGCTGTCACTTCCGGAGGAGAAAGAGATCGTCTTTGGTATTCCCGGCGGCCCTCAAGAGGCTCATGCCCGGATCCTTTCCAATGATTTTTTCAAAAAATGTGTGCTCTATGGCGACGTGGGTTTTGGTGAGTCGTATGTGGATGGTGACTGGGAGACGGACGATATCGCCGGCGTCATTGCATGGATGATCCTGAACGTCGAAAATCACCCGACGCTTATGGATGCGCGCGAGAAAAAAACTACGATCAATTTTCTTGGTTTCTTAAACCACCTGCGCCATCGCCTGAACGCCAATACCGTCAAAAAAAGCCGTAAAAACATTTCTGCCCATTATGATCTGGGCAATGACTTCTTCCGCCTGTTCCTGGACCCGGGCATGACGTATTCGTGCGCTTATTTTGATAAACACAGCAAAGATATTCATGCGTCGGATCTGGCGCACGCGCAGGAAAAAAAATATGCCGAGCTTTGTCGCAAACTTCGCTTGAAGGCGACGGACCGTGTCTTAGAGATCGGCAGCGGCTGGGGGGGATTCGCGATCCACGCGGCCAAGCACTATCACTGCCATGTGACGACGATCACCATTTCAAAAGAGCAGTACGAATACGCTAAGCGCCGTTTTCAGGACGAAGGTCTCTCGAGCAAGATCGATATGCGCATCGTGGATTACCGCCACATGGACGGCGTGTACGACAAGATCGCTTCCATCGAAATGATCGAGGCAGTGGGGCATGAGCATTTGCCGGCTTATTTTCGGCAGTGCCACAAGCTTTTGAAAAAAGACGGGATTTTGGGCCTGCAAATAATCTTGTCGCCGGACCATCGTTATGAAAGTTTTCGCAAAAAACCGGATTGGATCCAAAAACATATTTTCCCCGGCGGTCTTCTGCCCTCTTTTGAAGCGGTCGTAAGCGCGATCCGCAGAACAGGGGAGTTGGGGCTTCTGGATTATGAGGATATGACGCCATTTTATGCCACAACCCTTGCACTTTGGCGGCAAAACTTCGGGCGCGCAGCCGCTGAGGTAAAGTCTCAGGGCTTCGATGAGAAATTTATACGCAAATGGAATTATTATTTTTCCTACTGCGAGGCGGCGTTTCGTATGTGCAATATCAGTGTGGCTCAGGCTGTATTTACAAGGCCCAACAACCATCTTCTCTGATATAGAATATAGAAATGGATGAATTGAAGCTAAAATTAAAAATAGCGACGGCGGGGTTTCTCGCCGCCGGGACCCTTTTGTTGTCCGGCACTGGTTTTTCCGGAGTCATGGACACGACCCTGCGGGCCGGCGGGCGGCAGGAGAGTATTTCCGCTCTCGGCGAACAGACTCTGGAATTGCGCGGCCGGGGGATCTTCCGGTATCTGAGGATGAAGCTTTCTGCAGCCTCGTTCTATACGCTCCCAAGCGCCCGCACGACCGAAGAAGTGCTGGGTCCCGTGCCCAAACGGCTCAACATCCGTTATTTCCGCAAGATCCCCAAGGATGCGATCACCCAGTCGGCTGAGAAAAATTTAAAGAACAACCCCGAGGTAAATTATGCAAAAATAGAACAGCGCGTGAAAGAACTTCACGCTTGCTATCAGGTTGTGGACCGGGGTGATGAATATGAGCTGGTTTATTTTCAAGGAAAAACTTCTCTTTATTTTAACCGGCAGTTAAAGATCGTTATCGACGGCGATGATTTCGCGAAAGCCTATTTTGGGATCTGGCTTTCAAAATATTCGATCAATCAGAAATTAAGAAAAGAGCTTTTGGGGGGCGGGCGATGAGCCTTTGGCTGCGTCTTTTTTGGGTATTCTTTCAGAGTTTTTTTAAGAGCCGTCTTGGGATCGTGGATGCGTCGACGATCAGCCTTGTGTCATTTCCCAATGACTTGGATATTTACGGCCATATGAATAACGGCCGGTATCTGACCCTTATGGACTTGGGGCGTATTGATTTGATCATCCGCACAGGCCTTGGAAAAGTCGCCCAAAAAAATCACTGGGCGCCTCTGGTAGGCACGGTGAACATTCAATATCGCAAATCACTGACTGTTTTTCAGACGTTCCAGATCCGCACACGCATCCTTGGTTGGGACGAAAAGTGGTTTTACATTGAGCAGACCTTTTGGCGCCGGCGCAAGATCGTGGCGCGCGCGATGGTCCAAGGACTTTTCCGCGGCGCCGACGGGAATGTACCTGCAGAGACGGTCTTGCGGGCGGTCGGCTGTAGCCAGCCATCCCCGTCTTTGTCGAAAACTATTTTGGGGCAAGGTCCGTAGGCTATAAGCAGAGGTATTTTTATGAAAAAATTTATGATCCTCCTGGCCGCGATCGTTTTGATCCCCGTTATCGTTTTGGGTGTATTTCTTGCGACCTTCGATGCCAATCGCTATAAAAGCCTGATCACTGCCAATCTTGAAAAAAAGCTTGGCGAACCTGTTACGATCGAAAATATCGCGCTGACCTGGCAGAATGGCGTCGCCTTAAGCGTTTCCAAGCTATCAGCGCCCGGGATCACGCTTGAAAGTGCCGGTGTGAATGTTGAGATCCTATCCTTGTTTCAAAAAAAGATCCAGATCACCTCGATCGTTTTGATCAAGCCGTTTATGGATGTGGATCAACTTTCTTCCAAAACATCCCCGGCCGGATCATCTTCCGAAGTTTCATCCCAAAGCCGTCCCGATACGCCGGCGATCGTGTTGTCGATCGACTCCATCGTGGTCCGCGGCGGGAGTGTCCGGGGTGAAAGGATGCAGATCCAAAATTTTGACTTGTATGTGAAGGATTTTTCACTCACCCGGCCTTTTCCCTTTTCTGCCGCTGCTTCGGTATTCAGCGAAAAACAAAATATGAAGGCTTCAGGAATTGTCCGTCTATCTGTCAGTCCGAAAACCTCTATGGAGCTTTCAGATCTGCTTTTGGAAATAGACCTGGCTTTACTGGATATTCAAAAATTAGCCAAAGCGTTTCCCGGGATCGCCGCGGCGGGGATACGGCAGGACTTGCAGGGAAATTTAAAGGTCCGGATCGACGAGTTGAAGTTAGATCCAACGGCCCTGGATACGGTGAAGGGGAAAGTGGCGCTTGAAAATGGAAGAATAGTTTTAGCCGCCCTGGATTCCCCGATCGAAAAGATCAACACCGAAATGATCGTGGGTGGCGATGAAGTTCGTGTGGATCGTCTGACAGCGGAAGCGTTTGGTGGTGTTCTAGAATTTTCAGGCAGAGCCTATGAACTAAAGACACAACCTATGCTTGAGTTGAAGGGCGCTGTGAAAGAACTTCCGCTTGGACGGCTGGTCAAAAATATAAACCCGAACGCGCCTCAACTGAACGGGCATTTGACTTTATTGCTGGAGGGAAGAGCGCAGGGTCTTGCCTGGGAAAGTATTTCAAAAACTTTGAATGGACGAGCGCGAATCCTCATCCGGGACGGCGTTATTTTAAATTACAATATTTTAAGGGAGATCATCGAAAAGATCTCCGTGATCCCGGGTGCGGCCGAGGCTTTGCGGGCGCGGTTTCCTCAAAGCTACGTGATGCGTATGCAGGATAGAAGCACGCTCTTAAAGCCGGTGGACCTTTCAGCGAATATCTTGGAAGGTATCTTTCATTTTGACCCGCTCCAAATTGAGACAGATTTTGTGTTACTCAACGGTGCCGGCAACATCGGCCTGGATCGCAGGATAGGCGCGCGTGCCAATGTGATCATGAACCAGGAGATCTCTCAGGCCTGCGTGCGCTCCCTCAACTCTTTTGGCCTTCTTTGCAACAACCGCGGTGAGATGGTGATCCCCGTCGATATCTACGGACTGCTTCCCCAGATCCGGGTTGTTCCGGATAAAAATTACATTACTTCCAGACTTTTATCGGGAGCCACTCAGGAGATCCTCGGACAGCTGGTGTCGGACCCGGGCGAGGGCTTCGATAAAATACAAAACCTCTTTAAGAAAAATATTAAAGGACTTAATATATGACGCAGAGAAAAATTTTAAATCGGGTCTCGGTATTTGTTTTCGCGATATTTTTGGTAGGGCCGACACATTTTTTAAACGCGGAGTCTTCTAAGAACGGACTTTTTCCGGAAGAGATCATTTCGATCCAAGATCTCCGCGCCAAGCAGACCCAAAATAATAAATTTCTGCTTCTGGATGTCCGCGGGAAAGACACTTATGATACGGCGCATATCAAGGGGGCTGTCCTACCGTTGAGCGAAGAGTATTACAAGGCGGAAGAACTCTTTAGATTCGGTCTTGTGAAAGAAGCCCCTGACAGAGAGAAAGACTTGGCTGCTGCGATGAAAAAATATCCCAAAAATATGCCCATCGTGGCCTATTGCAACGATCATTGTTCCAACAGCGCTGTTCTAGTTTTGAAATTAAAAGAGTTGGGTTACACCCATGTTCGCGCCATGGAACCTGGCATTCAAAGCTGGCAGACGGCCGGGTATCCGGTGGTTTCCTCCGCCAAAAATTCCTGATCAAAAAAAGTTGTGTTACAATAAAATCCTGATTTTCGTGCCCGTAGCTCTCCGCCACTAGAGCGTTGGCGGATTCGCGAGGCGTATCGACTAATGATTTTCGTGCCCGTAGCTCAATTGGATAGAGCGCTTCCCTCCGAAGGAAGAGGTTGATGGTTC
>CAZBIH010000057.1:0-10103 GCA_964492015.1 uncultured Planctomycetia bacterium
ACATCCAAACCCTCTCAGACGCCGGTATCAATTGGAGTGATATCCAAACCCTCTCAGATGGAGGCATTAATTGGTCAGACCTTCAAGTCTTAAGTAAATCAGGCATCAACTGGCAGGACTTAGAGGTCCTCACCGACGGGGGGATCAATTGGTCAGACATCCAAGTTCTCTCCGATGGTGGCATCAACTGGCAGGACATCCAGGTCTTGGGTGAGTCCGGTATCAATTGGTCGGACATCCAAGTCCTATCCGATGGAGGCATTAATTGGTCAGACCTTCAAGTTATTTCTAAATCGGGTATTAATTGGTCAGATATTCAAGTCCTTACAGAATCAGGAATTAATTGGTCCGATATGGCCTATATGACGGGCCAGGGAATTAATTTTACGAATTTGCAAGGTCTTTCCGTCGCGGGCATCAATTGGACTGATTTTGCAAATCTTACTTCAGCTGCAATTAATTGGAGCGATATTAGCACGCTTTCCGCTCGTGTCAATACGCTGCAGACAAGCATAAATACTTTAACAACGACTATTAATGCTATGAACACAGTGATCGGCTCTACCAGCGATACGGCTACCTCCAATACTCTTTTTGGAAAAATTACGGCAGTTAAGGATGCGCTTGATACCCTGAACCCAACCTCTTTAAATTCGACTATAGCGACTATGAGCAGCCAAATGGGAACCCCCAGTGATACTATTACGTCTAATACGATGTTTGGAAAAATAGCGATTTTAAAGAGCATGTCGGGATCTTCAACCGATAATTCTCAACAAGCTTCGTTATTTGGAAAAATTGCCCAAGTAAAAACTTTCGCGTTAAACGCGTTTGATGAAGTTCAGAAATTGCATACAGAGGTTTCGGGTAAAAAGTTCAAAATGGACAAGGATTATACTCCCCTGTTAAAGAACATCGAGTCGGTCAAATCGACGATCGATACATTAAAGCAAGAAATAACGGATTTGGCTTCCAATCGACTGGATCCCAACGAGTTAAGCAAGTCTATCGTCAATCAAATATCCGAGGCTACCAATAAGAAGGCTAAAGAGCTTGCCATGGCTGTGCCCGAGATCAAGCCTCTAAGCGCTGAAAAGGGTAAAGATATTGATGCGATCAAGGCTCGTGTGGAAGAAATTCAGAAGATGGTCAAACAGATGGCAGAGGCAAAATCAGGTAAACGTGGAGTGGAAGTTAAGACCTCGTTTAGCCCACAGGAGTAGAATAGAGTCTTATGATGCGAAGAAATTTATTTTTAATTCTAGGATTTTTTTTCACTATTTTAGCCTGTCAGCAAGTTTTAGCTGAAGGCAATGTGTCGATGAATGTCTCGGCAAAAAATACTACCGATGAGATAAAAGAAAAAGTTGTGATCCGCCAGGACCTTCCCCGAGAGACCAAAAAGGAGGATATTCTTGAAGCTAATGGCATGGAAATTAAATTTGATGAAGAAAGGTCTATTTATTATCTTTACGCCGAACCCAATATTGAAGCACAGTCGACAAGATCATTCAAAATCATTTTGCGTGATCTATGGAAGATCAATGAAAATGATTTCAATTTCTTGAAAGAGCAGACGGAGCAGAGATTTGAAAGCCTGAAAAATAAAGACTCCTATGAGGATGCCCAAAATTTTCGTAACAAGATAGTTTCCCTGATAGATGAGATCAAGTCACAGCAGGATTCTCAATCCGGCGATATTAAAAAACGAATGGAATTTTACCGCACCAACAGCCAGAGGTTGGAGGAGATCCGTCAGCAGGTAGGTATGGTGGATGATTTTGTAAGAGAGGCCCAGCATTACGTTGAAACACAGAAGGAAAACAAATTCATAAAATTTAACATTGAGGCTAAAAATCCATCCGAGTCTGACCCGGCAGAGGCTTTAGAGATCACACGGTATCTTCCGCGGGGGGTCCGGCCGGAGCACGTCCGCGATGCACAGGGATTTGAGGTTAAATACGATCCGGATAGAAGCTTGTACTACTTAACAAGCGCTTTTGATTTTAAACCTTCCGAGTTAAAAAAGTTTACGATCATTTTGTCCGATGTTTGGTTTATCCCGGACGCCAGGCTGTTGGAGTTGGAGGGTACGGATCAGTACACTGAGAAGCTTCTTAACACAGGCTACGAAAAATTAGGCGAATATTTAGCTTTGGAGATCAAGAGATATGTTGGGGAGATCCGGGATACGCAGAAAAAGGCGGAAACTCCGGAGGATAAAGTAGCCGCCTACGCGGACAATCTTAAAAAAATGGAGGTCATAGCCAAAGATATTGAGCAGTTAAAGCGTCTGGCCGAGGCGGCTGATAAAGCAAAAGCAAGAAAAGTATCCGAACTTATTAAAACAATTTCACCGGATGTTGCGACCACGTGGAAAATGATCTACGCGACGATCGCTTTCTTGGTGATCGTAGCCATTTCTTTTTATTCTCTTTGGTGGGGCCAGATCAAGGCCAGGCAGAACCAACGAGTGGATATTATTAATATTGAGAAAAAGGAAAAATAAATGTCTAATCTAAAATACAAGGAATACGGGGTTATTATCACCAAAAAACAAGGCGTCATCATCGCGGAGGGCCTTGAAAACTGTATTTACGGCCAATTGATCGATCTGGGTAAGGGGTCCAAGGGCTTTGTGATCGGCTATAACGAAAAGATAGTTCAGATCCTGGTTTTGAAAGAAAAAGCGGCGATCAATGCTGGGGATAGAATTTCAAGCACGATGGAGCCGTTGACAGCCGGTGTTGGAAAAAACTATATCGGCCGTGTGACGACGGCGCTCGGCGAGACTCGCGACAATGGGGCGCCGGTTCGCCCGGATGAACATTTTCCTATCTTCAGGGATTCGCCAGCAATCATGGTGCGTTCCGGTGTGGAAAAAGCTCTAGAGACGGGTGTTAAGATCTTGGATTCGATGATCCCGATCGGAAGGGGCCAGAGGGAGCTCATGACCGGGGACCGGATGAGCGGCAAGACAACGATCGCGACCGATACGATCTTGATGCAAAAAGGAAAAGGAATGACCTGTATCTACGTTGATATAGGTAAATCGGAGTCACAGCTTAAGCGCGTGGTCAGCTTGTTTCAAAAACACGGTTGCCTTGATTATACGATCGTTCTTTCGGCCGGCGCCTCCGCCACTCAAGGAGAACAATACCTGGCGCCTTATGTCGCCTGTGCTTTGGGAGAATATTTTATGTTCAAGGGCGGACATGTGTTGGTCGTATTCGATGATTTCTCAAAACATGCCTGGGCCTATCGGGAAGTATCTCTTCTTTTGGGACGCCCTCCGGGAAGAAATGCCTATCCGGGAGATATTTTTTATTTGCATTCACAGATGATCGAAAGAGCGGCTCAGTTGGATGAGAAGAGAGGCGGAGGCTCAATGAGCTTTATCCCGATCATGGAGACCCTCGAAGGTGATATTACGAGCTTCGTGATCACCAACGTAATTTCGATGACGGATGGACAGATCGTGCTCGACCTGAATCTTTTTAATCAAGGGTTTAAGCCTGCGCTTGATCTGGGGTTGTCCGTCTCGCGCATTGGCACCAAAGTGCAGTGGCCGATCATGAGGGCGCTTACCAAGACTTATCGTTTAGACTTCTTGCAGCACCGCGAACTTACGGAGGCGACAAAGCTCCAAGCAGATATCCCCAAGGATGTTCAGGACCAGCTTAAATTCGGTAAAATTTTTATCGAACTTATCACGCAAGAGCAGGATTCGCCGGTACCTTTTGATGAGCAGGTATTTCTCTACCTGGCGCATAACACAAAAATGCTCATGCCCCTAACTCTGGATCAGGTCAAAGAATTTAAAAGGGATATTGGGGAGTATGTTCGGACCAGCTGTCCGGATCTTTTGAAAAAAATCAGAACAGAGCAGAAAATGACAGATGAGATCAAGGCCGACATAATTAATAATATAAAAAATTACCTTAGCCGTTTTATTCTTGTTGAGGATAAAAAAGCTACGGCAAAGGCATAAAATTAAACAAATTTTAATAATATTTGACTATTTTAATTAATAATATAAAATAATATTATGTTTGATTTGATGATCATAAGCCCAAAAAGAGTCCTTTTTGATGATGCGGCTAGCCGTGTTTTTTTAGACGGCAATGAAACAGAGTATGAGCTTTTAAGTTTCCACGTCCATTTGATCGGTATTTTAAGAAAGGGTAAGATCGTTATTGACGAGAAAAAAGGGATCTTGATCAAAAAGGGTGTCGTCAAGTTTTATGAGAATAAATGTGTGATCTTAGTCGAAGAACCGGATCCGTCAGAGGTGGAAACTTTTAAGAAGTAGGGTAAATCCGTGGAATTTGTAACTCTTGTTTTAGTCATCGTAGCGGCTATTATTGGCCCCTCGGTGGTTGTGGCTGCGATCGGGGGGGCAACGATCAAGGCGTTGGCGCGTAACCCGTCCTGCTCGCCCATCCTTTTGATGGGAATGATCGTGATCTTGATCTTTAACCAGGCGATCGTGGTGATGACTCTCTTGGTGTTCTTTCAGGTTTTCAATAAATTTTAATAAAGGAGAAGCAATATGCTGATGATCGGGTTCATAGTCGCACAGATCATTATTTTTTCAGTGATCATAGTGATCCTTAAACGATTGATCTTTCAGGATACGACAAGTGCTATCAACCGTATCAATAAGCTTGATAGTATCACCCGGGAAAAAGAAAAACTCTTATCTCAGAAATTGGATGAAACTGAGAAGTATCTTGAGTCACGCAAGAAAGAGCTCGGAGAAGAAGAGACGCGTTTAAAGCAGGAGGCGCAAAGGGCCGCGACGCAGCTTCAGGAGGATATTGTAAAAGCGGCGAGAACAGAAGCAGAAGACATCATTAAAAAAGCTCAATCTTCGAGGGAAAAGGTCAAGATCGATGCCATGATCGAAGCGGAGGCCAAGCAGATCGATATCTGCCGGGATATCTTAGGAAAGGTTTTGAGTGCTGCGGTACAGGCACAATTGAACGAGCAGTTGGTCCAGGAATTTTTGGCGGATCTTGAGCAGGCAGATCTAGGAAAGGTGGACAAAGATATTAAGCAGGTGCATGTCACCAGCAGCCGCCCGCTTGCCGAAGAGACCAAAAAGATCATCAAGAAAATTTTGGACGGAAAATTGGGCCATCCGGTGGACGTGGAGGTCAAGGAAGATAGCTCAATGTTGGGAGGCGTGATCATGAAGTTTGGAACCATGGTCGTGGACGGAAGCCTTGCGGAGCATGTGAAGGAAGTTTCCACGCAGATGAAAGACGATCTTTCCTGGAAGCACAACAGCTGACGCTCCATGCCAACCAAGATCATGATCCAGCAGGAAAAAGATTTTGCGGCCAACATGGCGCAGCTCATGGAGATCATGAAGGGGTTGGCGCTGGCGTCTTATGTGAAGCTTAAGAAGGAAAAAGAAAAGCGTTTTGAAAGATTTATCCAGGCGTTCGACGGTTTTTTTCATATCGCCGATCTTACCAAAGCCAAAAGCTTATTCATTCAACCTGAATCCGATGTGACTGGGATCATTCTTGTGACATCCGAAGAAGCTTTTATGTCAGGCCTTAACAGCAAAGTGGTCAAAATGGGCCTTCAGTTGGGGGAGGGAAAAAAATGCGAATTCATGGTGACCGGTAAAAAGGGCGCGGCTAAGCTTAAGTTGGAAGAAAAAACTTATTTATCATTTCCGGCCTTGAGGGGAAAAAATAATTATGACGTGGCGGTCCAGATCAAAAATCATGTGGTAACACAGATCCAAGAGAAGAAAATGGGCGCTGTGATCGGTGTTTTTGCGGATCCTATTTCTTTTAGCAGCCAACAGGCAAAAACCGTACATTTTTTACCGGCGCATGATGTTTACCCGACAGAACTCAATCGAAACGTCGATCCTGACGATAAGATCCATCTGGAGGCCAAGATCGACGATATTATGGACCACCTGGTCGAAATATGGATCACCAACAAGCTTTTTATGATGTTTCAAGACAACCGGATGTCAGAGTTCGCGTCACAGGCGATGCAGTTGGAAGGTAGTTTGCAAAACCTGGGTGAGCTGAATAAAAAACTTAGGCTTCAATATGTAAAAAAACGCGGCGAATTGATCGATGCGAGTTTGCGCGAAGTTGTTACGGCGCTAATGGCGACGAAATAGAAAATAGGGGTCCGTTGAAAAATGGCTGAAGAAGAAAAAAAAGTAATGACGCCTGTTCCGGTGGCCGGGCAAAGGCGCACTGAGGGTAGGATCCTCGCGGCGACGGGGCCCGTCGTGGATATTAAGTTTCCCTCTTCGGACGATCTGCCTGTTATTGACGCGGCGATCCATGCTGAGACGTTCACCGGAAAAAAGATCTTATTTCAGGTAGCCGAACATCTTCCCGGGGGTGTATGTCGATGTATCTCTTTGCACGAAACCATGAATCTTCAGAGAAATTCCAAATGCTATACTTTGCATAAAAAGATCCAGGTGCCTGTCAGCGAAAATAATTACGGAAGAATTATGAACGCGATGGGCGAACCGATCGATGAGAAGCCAGCGGTAGAATCCGATCTGTACACGGACATCCGCAAGCCCAAAGTAGCTTATAAGGTCGATATACAGGGAAGTGCCAAGGGATCGGAGGTGATGGAGACAGGGATCAAAATGATCGACCTGTTCTTTCCCTTGGTCAAGGGAAGTAAAATGGGCATTCTCGGGGGTGCCGGTTGCGGCAAGACCGTTGTTATTCTTGAGCTGATGAGCAACATCGTCAAAAAACATTCCGGTGCCTGTGTTTTTGCCGGGATCGGTGAGCGTATCCGTGAAGGGAACGATCTTTTTTTTGAATTAAAAGAATCCGGGCTGCTTCCAAAAGTCATGATGGCATTCGGACAGATGGATCAGCCTCCGGGCGCCCGCCGCGAAGTCATTTTTACGGGAGTGGCTCTGGCGGAGTATATCCAAAACCAGAATAAAGATGTCCTTTTTTTCGGTGACAATGTGTTTCGTTTTGTGCAGGGAGGACTTGAAGTTTCCACGCTTTTGGGACGTGTGCCTTCAGAGACCGGTTATCAGCCCACCTTAGCCTCGGAAGTTGCCGAAGTACAAGAAAGAATACGATCCTCAGACTCGGGAGGGTCTATTACGGCGTTTCAGGCGGTTTACGTGCCAGCCGATGACTACACGGATCCGGCGGTGGTCGCAATCTACGCTTATCTGGACGGGGTCATGGCACTTTCGCGTGACATGATCCAAAAAGGACTCTATCCCGGCATCGACGTGCTGTTAAGTTCTTGCGTGAACTTGGACGTAAGTGTCGTGGGCCGCAGGCATTTTCAAGTGGCGCAGGATGCTAAATTCGTCATGAGCAAGCTCAAACAGTTAAAAAAGATCGTCGCGGTCATCGGCGCGGATGAATTGTCTCCGGCGGATAGGATCGTTTACGACCGAGGGCTGAAACTGCAGAATTATTTTACTCAACCTTTCTGTGTTGCCGAAGTTTTCACCGGCGCTAAGGGACAATATGTCACCACGCATGATGTTGTCAAGGACGTTGAGGGTGTCTTGGCGGGGGATTACGACGACAAGAATCCCAGAGATTTCTATATGATCGGAAACCTGGACGCGAAGTTTAAACCCGGGGCAGTTTGATGGCTCAGATCGACCTTAAATTCGAAACTAAGTTTGGCGAGGCCCTTGTGGAGAGCGGTCTCATTACGCCGACAGTCCTGCAAGAAGCGCTCAGATCTTCCAAACATTCCAATCGATCCATCCTTGACGTTCTTTTCCGGGATCATTCCGTGGATGAGGCGGCAATGTATCGTCTTTTATCCAAAAGATCGGGCATTCCTTATGTAGACCTCAAAAAAGAGGCGGTCGATGTCAATGCGATCCGGATGGTACCGGTAAAAGTTGCCTGGCACTATGGTTTTATGCCGCTGAGATTTGATGAGACCGGAAATTTGCTGATCGCAGTGGATTCTCCGTTCAGCTTAAAAATTCAGGATGAGATCCGTTTGCAGTTGGGACACGGTCTTTTGCAAATACTTTCCCGCAAACAAGATATCGTTGATTGCTTCAAAAAATATTATGGTTTTGCTGCTGACACGGTCGATAAGATCGTCTCAAGCGCCAGTTTTGAAAGTGCCGCGGAGGAACCGGTCATTAGTTCGATGGAAGCCAGTTCCAGCCGGTCTGCCGGTGATGCAACGGTCGTGGACCTTGTCAACGAGATCATTTTTGAAGCGTTTCAAAAGCGCGCGACGGATATTCATTTTGAGCCTTATCGCGGGGAGTTCCGGGTGCGCTACCGTATCGACGGTGTTTTGCAGGATGTGAACTTATCTCAGAGCGCCAAGCCGATCATTGCATTTATTCTTTCACGCATCAAGATCATGGCCAATCTCGATATCATCGAAAAGAGGCTGCCGCAGGATGGCCGCGCCGTTGTTAAGATCAAAAATCAAACCTTGGACCTGCGTATTTCTTCCATCCCAACTTTGAACGGTGAAAGCATCGTGATCCGCATCTTGCCCACCGAGATGATCTTTGATCTAAAAAAATTAGGGTTGACTGATGCCAATGTTGAAATTTTTGAAAAATTGATCCAAAAACCAAACGGGATCGTCCTATTGACCGGCCCGACCGGAAGCGGAAAAACAACAACGCTCTATGCCTCTTTGAATAAGATCAACTCCAAAGAAAGAAAGATCATTACGATCGAAGACCCGGTCGAGTATGAGATCTCGGGTATTACTCAGATCCAGATATCCCCTAAATCAGGACTTGATTTTGCCAAAGGCTTAAGAAGTATGCTGCGTCATGATCCGGATGTGATGATGGTCGGAGAGATCCGTGATTTTGAGACCGCAGAGATCTCAATACGGGCGGCGTTGACGGGCCACCTTGTGTTTTCAACATTACATACCAATGATGCCGCCAGCGGTGTTATACGTCTTCTGGATATCGGTTTAGAGCCGTTTTTGGTGGCATCCAGCCTTGAGGCGATCATCGCTCAGAGGCTTGTAAGAAAAATTTGTTCCGAGTGCAAAATAGCTGATACAACACAACCGCCAGTATTGGTGCAAAGAATAGCCAGGGACTTGGGCCTGAGTTCACCGGTAGATGTCTCTATTTACAAGGGAAAAGGATGTGAGCACTGCGGATTTACAGGTTTTTACGGGCGCATGGCGATCCATGAGGTGTTGGTGATGAGCGAGGGTGTAAAGCACCTGGTGATGAAAAAAGCATCCAGTTATCAGATCAAAGCCCAGGCAGTGTCGGATGGAATGTTAACGCTTTTGCAGGATGGGTGGCAGAAAGTGGCTCAGGGACAGACGACACCGGGGGAGGTCATCAATGCCGCGTCAGCTGAAAATATGCAGAGTCTATCTCATGAAGAGGAAGCTGACATTTCTAGCTATCCAGCGAAGGATCCTTTTGAGGATCAGCGGCTGTATTCGCGCGTTAAAATTTCAGCCAAAGTACGTTACTATAAAGTTATATACAAGAACACAGGGTCTAAAAAAGAAAAGCCTGTTGTCGATAAAAATATAGAATATTCGGGGGCTGCTGAAAACGTAAGCGCGAGCGGTCTTTTGATGCGCGTTGACCGGATGCTGGAGATGGGTGCTATTCTGGAGGTGAAATTTGAGCCTGAGGAGCGCAGCGGCTATGTGATCAATTGTCTGGCACGCGTCGCGCGTTTGGAAGAAGCTCAGGAAGGCAGTATCGCCTATAAGGCGGGCATCCTATTTCTGGATCTTGCGTCAAGTGACCGGGTCTATTTGGAGAATTTTTTGATGGCCAAGAAAGGGCTTTTGAGCTAAGCCGATGCCTGAATATCATTACCAAGCCAAAGAGGGTCCTCAAAAATTGATCGAAGGCATGATCGACGCACCCACGGAAGCGGCTGCGATCGAAGCGATCAGCCGGCAGGGAATCGTCCCTGTCAGGATCTGGCTCAATGAAAAAAGAAAGAAAGCACCCGTGTTTATCAGCGGGGCGGCGCCTAAAAGCGGCAGTTTCTGGATCTTTTTATTTTCAAGCCACCTAGCACGTCTGGTGAAAGCGCAGGTTCCGATCTTAAAAGCGATCCATTTATTTTCAAGTCACGAAAAAAATC
>CAZBIH010000058.1:0-9864 GCA_964492015.1 uncultured Planctomycetia bacterium
TAAAGTCAGGGACTGTCCCCACATTAACCCTATTAGATTCAATTGGTTATGGAGTTATTTTTGAAAAAAATTAGAGCGGGGTGCGGGCGGTGAGGCTTTTGGTTTTAATGTTGGGATTGTAGCGGCGCAGTTCCGGGACGAGTTCGCTCACGATCTCTTCGGCGGCGCGGCGGTGGTCGGTGAGTTTGACGCCTAGGACGTGGATAACGCCGGAGTGGTCGACGCGGATCTCGTGTTCGCGGGAGATCTCATTTTCGCGTGTATTTTCACGGGGTTTGGCCAGGGGGCGTACCGCGGCATCGCTGGAAAGAATGTCCGCACGGCTAAATTTCAGGGCCGGGAAATATTTTGAAAGAGAATTCAAAAGGTAATCGATATCCGCTGTCGTGGGCTGGACCCGGTCCGGGTCCTCGCAGCGCCATTCGGTGGTGCCCACGCGCGCTTGGTCTTCGCGGTTGATCACAAAAAAAAGACGGCCGTCTTGGGCCTGCAGGATCACGGAATTGGGGAGAAATTTTTTTAGCGTGATGTGCGACCCTGCGACAGGTTCGATCATGTTCTCGCCGTATTCCTTGTCGTGTAAAAGCTCACGCGTCTTGTCGACCCAGGGGCCGGTGGCGTTCAAAAGTTTTCTCGCGTAGAAATAACCTGAGGAAGCGCCTTCCGCCAGGATCTTATAAGTATTTTTTTCAAAATCGTATTCAAACGCTGTGATCTTTGTTTTCTCAAAACAAACCGCGCCATTTTTAATCGCAGAGGCGATCGTCGCTTTCACCAACGCCAGATCATCGGTTGTATGGTCCCGGATCAATAGGCCTCCAGCGAGGCCCTCGGATGACAGGGCCGGAAGTCTTTTTAGAAGAGATTTTCTGGACGTAAAAATTTTGGGCAATCTGCCTTTGCCTGAAAATAGAGATAAGAGGGAATAGAGAATGGCCCCTAAATAAATAGTGATCGGGCGTCTTGTATCGGAGTGATAGATCGGAATGATCAAGTCGATGGGCTGGACAAGCCCCGGTGCTATTTTTTCGAGGGTGCCGCACTCCTTTAAGGAGAGGAATACAAAGCGTAAATTTTTCCAAGCCTCACCGAACGCGCCGCGGCAAAGAGCGTTCCAGGAGAGTTCCAAGTAGCGGATGCCGCCGTGGATCAGTTTGGAGCTTCGGGAACTGGTGCCTGAACCGAAGGTGTTGGCTTCAAAAAGCACGGCACGGATCCCCCGAAGCGACGCGTCCCGCGCGATGCCCGCCCCCGCGATGCCTCCGCCGATGATGGCGATGTCGTAAATTTCTTGCTTATTTTTAGCCACAGCAGACACTCGTTTTATAAAGTAGCTATTTTTAGTTAAAATCATGTAAAATCTATCCTAAGTATAACAAAACAAAAGTGTTAGCAATAGAGCTAATTTTTGACAATGCTGAGTAAGCTCATGAGCAGGCAACCCATGATAAAATCGAATTTTAGGTGGGGAAGACTCAAATTTTTCAAGATCTTCTTATTTCTTTTTTTGTTGGGACTTTCTGCTTATTGCACCTGCGCATCGGCAGATGTCTCTGAGCGTGTTCGATGTTCCCCCGCACCGTTTCCACCGATAGAGAAAACGATAGAGAAAACAAACGATATCTTTGATCTGATATGGCGCCATGAGGAAAAGGGTGCCCTTGAAAAGCTGGAACAGATCCTGAAAGCAGGTATCGATCTCAACAGTCTCAAGGATAAGGACAAGCTCGGCGGTTGTTCGCCTATGGCCAACGCCGTTTTTGCCACGTCTGCGAACCCCAATCTATCCAGCTATTCCGATATCCGTAAGCACCGGTATGATCATGTCCCATTGCTTTTGAAATACGGTGCTAACGTCAAACGAGCTTGTTCCGAGCGTCAAGGGGAAACCCCGTTGCATTTTGCGGCGGAAAAAGGGGATATCAATCTTATTTACTTGCTCGTTGAGAATGGTGCGGACGTGAATGCTCGAGATTCCATGGGCCGTACCCCCTTATTTTATGTTTTTACCGGAAATCCGGAGGCAGCGAATTTGCTGCTTTATTTGGGCGCTGATGTGGAAGCTGTAGGTGGAAATAGGACCATTCTTGAGGCGGCCGTTGATTATACCGATCCTCGTATTATGGAAATATTACTTCAGCATGGCGCCGACCCGCTTTATATGGGCCAAAGAGCGCTTTTGTATGCAAAGGAACGTTTTAAAGATAGTCCCAGCAGGTGTCTTGCTTTGATGGAGCACTACCAAAAATTGTGCGAGGAATTTTTAAAGACCCATCCAAATGGTAAGCCCTTTTTTTCTCCGCCGCCTAAACCTGCCAAGCAATTGCTTCCGGAGAAGATAGACCCTTCTCTGGTCACTGCCGTGAAGGCGGGGGATTTGGAACAAGCAAAAGAATTGCTGGCGCAAACCAAAGAACCCAATGTTGTGAGTACTGAAGGCGATATGCCGTTGCACCTGGCTATCAAGGCTGCCCGCGTTGAGATCGTCAAACTTCTTTTGGAGAACGGCGCTATGGTTGATCTGCGCAATGCTGATGGCCAGCCGCCCATTGTGCTGGCAAAAGACAGTCCGGAGATGATTCAACTGCTATTGGAGCATGGCGCGAGAGTAGACCGGCTTGGCCCCTATGGACAAACAGCGCTACAAGGATCCCAGAATATACAAGCCATGGAATTGTTGCTCAAAAATGGCGCAGATATTAATCGCGAGGCAAATTTTGGTTTTACGCCTTTGTGGAGCGCCGTCGCCAGCAAGGATAATGCGAAGGTGGAATTTTTATTGGCCCGCGGAGCCAATGTGAATATTCAAAGTGAAGACGGAAACACACCTCTTCACCAGGCAGTCACCGACAAAAATCAAGCTTTGGTAGAATTACTCCTTTCTAAAGGAGCAAACCCAAACCTAAAGAGTATGTTAGGGTTCACTCCTTACGATGTTGCGGTCTCGCAGGCTGAGCCGGATCTCATCGCCTTACTTTCAAAGAGTGGCGGGCAATACGGCGATAAAGAAAAAGTGATCCGCCAAGCAATTCAAGCGTCCAGCGTACCATTTGTAGAAAAATTATTGAACGAAGGGGTAAGCCCTGATCTCGATCTGGATAAAAACAGCCCTTTATTGTTGCAAGCGGTCTACGCCTACCCTCAAAACAAAGAAATGCTCCGGCTGTTGATCGCTCGCGGCGCGACGGTAAAGTTTACAGACGGCAATCAAAGAAGTCTCCTGCATCTGATCCAAGATCCCGAGATCTTGGAATTGCTTTTACAGAAAGGGCTTGATGCCAATGCAGTGGATGATCAACGAAACACGCCTTTACATATCGCCGCGTCGCGCGCAGATGTCGAAGCTGTGCGTGTTTTTCTAAAATACAAAGCGTTTTCCAATGCGCGTGATGGATCCGGGCTCACTCCACTGGAAAGGGCGCTTCGAGGGCCTCAAGACCAGCGCCCTGCTTGTGGGCCGCCCCCTGATTTTGCCATTGAGACCCCCAAGTATCTTGCAACCATAAGCCTTCTTTTGGAAGCGGGAGCCGACACAACGGGGTTGCTTAAGGCTGATTTTAGCAAGGCGCCTTATTATTTTTATTTTGGAGGTGATCTGGCCAAGGAGAATAAGCATTTTTTGGATCAAGCACTGCAACTGATCAGGGATTCAAAATTTCCCGTGGCTAAAAAAATAAAACCAAAAATAACGCAGGCTGGCTATGAAATACCCAAAGAAGATATACAAATTGTTTTTCGCATGGTCAGTGAGCGGTTCATGAATAAGAACGAAGTTGTAAGATACAAAACAGGAAAAGACTTGGAGCTTATTTGTAACATTCCCGTATTGGAAGCCGCGCAAGCCTTGTTCAAAGCCAATCCCGGTTTCGCAAAGACATTTCCTGATTTTCTGAACTCACTTCGGATGTTTAGTCCTTTGGATCAGGGGGAGATCAACGGTGTTCAGGTTTTTCCCAGGCGGGAGTTCCAAGGTTACACGTTGTTGCACATGGCCGCTTATTATAACGACAATCCTCTAATGAGGGAATTGATCGCGGCTGGAGCTGATCCTAATCTACGGGATCGGGTTGGTAATACTCCGCTTCATTATACGGTCCGCGGAGAAGCTTTTGACAGCGCAAATTATTTGGCTTCTATCCAAAGCCTGATAGACGCAGGTGTCAATATTAACGCAGTCAACGATCGCAGAGAATCTGCTCTCTTTCTCTCAACTGGCAGGTTTGATCTTGATTTGAATCTCATTAAGATGTTTATGGGCAAAGGGGCCGATATGACTGTCAAGAACAGCGAGGGCAAAACCCTTGTTGATGTTTTAAATATAAGCCGACGTACCGCGTTTGAATATAAGGCCGATTACCCGATCGTGTTGCAGGAATATAATGAACTGATCGCAACACTGGGATCCAAGGGAATAAAACCGGGCATTGTCCGGTTCAATGAGATCAGTGGCGAAATTAATTTCGACAATTCAGGCCCAGATGAGAACACCCCCTTATCAAAAGCTATTCTGGAAAATAATAAAAATAAAGTTGAGGATCTTATCAAAAGCGGCGCGAACGTAAACGAGCCTTGCAGAGGCGGGGGCCCGCTAATGACGGCAGTTTATACAGGAAATCTCGAGATCGCGAAGTTGCTTGTGGAAAGTGGAGCGAACATCCATTTTACCATCCGGCGACAAACCATTATCTCGGCAGCGCTATCTCAGGGCAGGGATGATCTTGTGGACCCCTTGATCAAACTGGGCGCTAAACCCACGTCGTCTGATCTGTACAGCATGATGTCTCGGTCCTCTTTGAGTCAAAAAGGCCAAGAGACATTGCAAGGTCTTTTGGATCAGGGAATAAGCCCCAATGTTTGCAACGAAGAGGGTAACAGCCTGCTTTATGAAGCGGCATGGAGGGGGAGTCCCGAAGCCGTCGAGATACTGGTGCGCAATGGAGCGAGAGTTGATTATTGTTCCCAAGACCCACGCGAGATCGCCAGGCAGGAAAACAAAAAAGAGATCCTTGAGTTGCTTGACGCGCAACCCGAAACGGGAAGATCCATTCGCGGACTATTGGAAGATATTCGACACAAGACACCGGATTGCCGTTCGGACTAGAATTTAAAATTCCATTCTTTTTTGGAGTAACTGCTCTCGATCAAAGCTTTTATTTTTTCTCCAAAGGCAAATTTGTAGTTTTCTGATGTTTGCCAAGTTTTTGCCAGCGCTTTTTGAATTTTATCCGGGAGTATGTTTAAATTTGTCAAAAAATCCCCGTGCTTTCTATTTTTACGGTAATCGGGCTGTTTGGGAGGTAGTTTCAGGAATTTTTCAATTTTTGAAATGTCAAAATCTAAAAGAAACGTGCCGTGAAAAAGAATGAAATGTCTTTTGCGGCGCTGAGCGTTGCCGGAAAATTTTAGATCCCCCAGAGCCAGATCGGTGATGCCGCGGATCTGCACTTTGGGTCCGGCCAGTGCTTGCAGAGCTTGTGAATTTTTCTCCATAACAAAACGGTTGGTGGAAGTAATGCTCGAAAGCTCCTTGTGATCCGCGATCTTCAGGATCAGGGAATAGTTCAGACAGCCCGTGCCCTGAAGCACAGTGCCGCCGCCGGAGATGCGGCGCAGAACGGGGATGCGGCTTTTTTGACAGGCCTCTAAATGAACGTCTTCGGAAACTTTATTGGAATAGCCCAGCACGACAAAGGGTTTTTTGGGTGACCAGAACCTTAAGACTTCGCCGGAGAGACTCTCTTCCGCCGCTTCCAGAAGCGCTTCGTCGCAGGCTAAGTTTTCTTTCGGAGTATTAAAAGTTAGATTTAAAATTTTCATCTATGGTATTTTTAAGAACTCTATAGTAAAATTGTTCGGTTGTAATTAGGGCGCAGTCTGTTGGCCCTATTTTGCGTTCCGTAACTAACCGTTATTGAAGCAGATAAAGAAAGTGAAGTCGAACGAAATCCGATGAGTGAACCTGACGTAAAAATGGGTTTGTCGCCCGCCAATGGCAGTGACTGGTACGGAAACCTGGAGCACATGCTCCGGTATGCCTCCGAGCAGAACCCCTATTTTTTGGAACAGCTTGTCGAGAAGCTCCAGCGTTCCGGCGTAAAGATCTCGTCCCCGATCACAACCCCGTATGTCAATACGATCCCCCCCGATCAAGAACCCGCTTATCCGGGAAACCGCGAGATCGAGAGAAAAATTAAAAGCTACATCCGCTGGAACGCCATGGCGATGGTCGTTAAAGCCAACCGCGTGCATGGCGGCCTTGGCGGCCATATTTCAACTTATGCTTCTCTAGCCACTCTTTATGAAGTGGGTTTCAATCATTTTTTTCGCGGCGGGGATGATCCTGAGAGCCTGGCGGACATGGTTTATTTCCAGGGTCACGCGTCTCCCGGAAATTATGCCCGCGCTTATTTGGAAGGCCGGCTTACGGAGAAAAATCTCCACAATTTTCGTCAAGAATTAGCCGAGGGCGGCGGCCTATCGTCTTATCCGCACCCCTATTTGATGCCGGATTTTTGGCAGTATCCGTCAGTTTCAATGGGTTTGGCGCCGATCACTTCTATTTATCAAGCGCGTTTTATGCGTTACATGGCGGCTCGTGGGTTCTTGAGAGGGCGCGAGCCCAAGATCTGGTCTTTTATCGGAGACGGAGAGTCGGATGAGCCGGAGACTCTCGGCGCCTTGACTTTAGCCGGACGCGAAAATCTGGATAATTTGATCTGGGTGGTCAACTGCAATCTCCAGCGTCTGGACGGTCCCGTGCGCGGCAATGGAAAAATTATTCAAGAGCTTGAGGGTTTATTTCGCGGCGCCGGATGGAATGTCATCAAGGTGATCTGGGGTTCTGACTGGGATCCGCTTTTTCAAAAGGACACCAAGGGGCTTCTGGTTAAAAGGATGGAAGAGGCGGTGGACGGCGATTACCAAAAATACTCCGTTGAACCCGGAAGCTATACCCGCAAACATTTTTTTGGCAAATACCCCGAGCTTTACAGCATGGTCAATCATCTTTCGGATGATCAGATCCGCAAGCTTCTGCGCGGCGGCCATGATCCTGTGAAAGTGTACACGGCTTACAAGGCGGCCATGGAGCACAAAGGTCAGCCGACCGTCATTTTGGCCAAGACGATCAAGGGTTATGGCCTGGGCGAAGCCGGTGAAGGCCGCAACATTACCCACCAGCAGAAAAAACTGAACGAAAAAGAGCTTCGCGAATTTTTAGGCCGTTTCAATATCCCCATCAGCGACGAGGAGATCAACGAGACGCCTTTTTATCGTCCGCCGGCTGATAGTCCTGAGATGAAATATTTGCATGAGCGCCGCAAAGCACTGAGTGGATATTTGCCCAACCGAAATATAAAAGCGCAAAAGATCCAAGTCCCGAAAGCTGATTTTTATGATGAGTACACCAAAGGCTCCGACACAGACGCTTCGACGACGATGGCGTTTGTCCGCATTCTTACCAAACTTTTGAGGCACCCCGACATCGGCCGTCGTGTTGTTCCTATTATTCCGGACGAAGCGCGCACTTTCGGAATGGACGCGCTTTTTCGTCAGATCGGAATTTATTCTTCCAAAGGCCAGCTTTACGAGCCTGTGGATCGCGAGTCTCTCCTTTATTATCAGGAGGCCAAAGACGGGCAGATCCTCGAGGAAGGTATTACCGAGGCCGGATCGATGTCGTCGTTCATCGCGGCAGGAACCGCGCATGTCAATTTTGGCGAATACATGATCCCCTTTTTTATTTACTATTCGATGTTCGGTTTCCAGCGCGTGGGAGATCTGATATGGCTTGCCGGAGATATCCGGGCGCGCGGCTTCCTTTTGGGAGCGACTTACGGCCGCACGACGTTGAACGGTGAGGGCTTACAGCATCAGGACGGGCACAGCCTCCTCATTGCCAGCACCATCCCGACGGTCATGGCGTATGAGCCCGCGTTTTTGTATGAGATCGCGGTGATGATCGAAGACGGCATGCGCCGTATGTATTTGAATGAAGAAGACATCTTCTACTATATTACACTGCATAACGAAAACTATCCGATGCCTTCCATGCCCGAAGGTTGCCGCGAGGGAATTTTAAAAGGTCTTTATAAATTCAAGAAAAGCACAAGTTCTCACCCCCTAAAAGCTCAAATTCTTGGCAGTGGCTCTATTATCCACAGTGCGCTCAAGGCAGCGGACATCCTCGAAAAAAATTATGGTGTATCCGTGGATGTGTGGAGCGCCACAAGCTACAAACAACTGAGGACTGATGCGCTCAACGCCGAGCGTTGGAACAGGCTGCACCCAACATCTGCGCCCAAAAAATCCTATCTTGAGGAAACTCTTGGGAAGGAAGAGGGCATTTTCGTGGCGGTGTCGGACAACATGAAGATCGTACCGGAACAGATCGCGCCCTGGGTTCCCGGAGGATTAACCGCGCTGGGAACGGACGGATTTGGGCGCAGTGATACGCGCGAGAATTTGAGAAGATTTTTTGAGGTAGACGCGGAGTCGACGGTCATTGCGACGCTGTACGCGCTCGCCGAAAAAGGAAAAATTGAAAAGAAGATCGTGGAAAAAGCTATCAAAGATCTGAACGTGGATCCTGAAAAAGTCCACCCAATTTTAGTTTAAAAACTCCGGAGAATTTATGGACGTACGCATACCAAATTTAGGTGAAGGCGCTGAAAGCGGCGCTGTTGTCAGCGTTCACGTCAAAGTCGGCGATAAAGTCACCAAAGATCAGACGCTCATTGAGCTTGAAAATGAAAAAGCGGTAGCGGCCATCCCATCGACGGCCGCGGGGGTGGTCACCAAAATTTATGTGAAAGCCGGTGATAAGGTTTCTGTTGGAGCGCCTATCGTTCAGATCTCTGAATCAGGATCCACGGTTTCTGAGGCGCCTGCTGTGCAGCGGTCCAAGTCCCAAGTTTCTTCGCCCGCTCCCGCGCCTTCAGCCGTCATTGCGGGGGAGTATCAGTACAGCTCCAAGAGCGGTTTTCCCCCGCCGGCTTCTCCGACGGTGCGCAAGATCGCGGCGGATCTGGGATTGGACCTGACCCGTATCAAAGGAAGCGAAGCGGGCGGCCGCATTGCGCTGGCGGACCTAAAAAATTATATCGCATGGATTCAGAACGCGGCATCAAGCGCTAAATCCTCGGGAGCTTCCTCAACTGTTGAAGTCAAGCCCGCGGTTTTGTCCCAAAGTATCGATTTTTCAAAATGGGGATCCGTTTCCAAGAAGCCGCTTACGTCCTTGCGCCAGAAAATTGCTCAGAAGATGTCTGAATCTTGGACGACGATCCCGCACGTGACGCAATTTGAAGAAGTGGATATCACGGCCCTGACGGAGCTTCGCAAGAAATTTGCGCCTGTTTATGAGAAAAAAGGAGCCAAACTCACGCTCACTTCCTTTATTATCAAGGGCGTGGTATCGGCGCTGGTGAAATATCCGGGTTTCCGTTCGAGCCTGGATGAAAGAGCGCAGGAATTTGTCACCAAGGATTATTATCATGTTGGCATTGCGGTGGATACCGAGCAGGGCCTCATTGTGCCGGTCCTAAAAAACGCCGACAAAAAATCGCTTTTTGAAATTTCAAAAGAGCTGGAGTCTCTCGCCGAGAAGACAAGGCAGAGAAAAGTTTCCGCCGACGATCTGAAGGGCGGAGTTTTTACGATCTCCAACTTAGGCGGCATCGGCGGTACCTTTTTCACGCCGATCATCAATAAGCCGGAAGTCGCTATTCTCGGCGTAGGCCGTGGTGTGCTGAAACCTGTAGTTGTTTCCGCGCCTGCCTCGTCGAAGACGAGGACAGGCCCGTCTCAGAAAACCGAAATCCGGCTTTTGCTTCCCATAGGACTTTCTTACGATCACCGGGTCAT
>CAZBIH010000059.1:0-9795 GCA_964492015.1 uncultured Planctomycetia bacterium
AGCCGGTTTCCGCGGATCAGAAGCCTGCGGTGGGCTGTTCGATCAAGTGGAAGAAATAGGCCAATATGAAAAAGATCGCTAAAGCTTAAAACCGAGATTCTTGAGAAAAAGTGATAGAATAACCCAAACAAACCTGAGGATACTTTTGAAACAAAAAGTTCAAAATTTATTTTTCAGTTTACGGACCAAGATCACGATCACCGCCATCCTGGCGCTTCTTTTTGTCACCACCTTAAGTAATTTTTTTATCTGTAAGTTCAGCGTCGATTCTCAATTCCAGCAGTTGAGGCATCAAATGATGATCGTGGCGCAAATAGCCTCTCTCCTAGTGGAGGGGGATGCGCTGACGCGGGTGCCGCTCAACCGGGAAGAGGGCGTCGCCAGTCCCGAATATAAGATGATCTTTGGGCAGTTCCAAAAGATCAAAGTGCTCGACCCTACCATTAAATATATTTATACGTTACGCAAGACGGACAAGCCGGATGTCTGGCAGTTTGTCGTCGATGCAGATCCCGAATTGCCACAGGGAATAAAACAGCGTGTTAAAAAAAATTTTACAGCTTATCCGGGTGATCCCTATTTTGTCGGTCGTTTTCCTGAAATAACAGGCGCGCTTGCGGTGCCTACCGCGGATCTTCAAATTACATCGGATGAGTGGGGAACAACACTCTCCAGTTATGCACCGGTCAAGGATGCCTCGGGCAATGCGGTCGCAGTGCTGGGGGTGGATATGGATGCGCGGGATGTACATTCGGTTCAGAAGAGTATTTGGCGCGCGGCGATCGGTGTGTTTTTGACGGGGATCCTTCTTTCGGTCGCACTGGGGGTGATCCTCGGCGGGCAAATGACACGACGTCTTAAGAAACTCATGGAAGGTACGCGCCGGCTTTCTACGGGGGATCTTGAGTACCGTGTTAGCATCAAGGGACACGATGAGGTCATGGAGTTGTCAGAGTCTTTGAATCAAATGGCCTGTTCCCTGTCAGATTCACGCAAAAAGCTGGCGGAATATTTCTTCCGCATGGTGCAATCCCTGATCTGCATGCTCGAAGCCAAGGACAAATACACTCAAGGCCACTCTCAGAGAGTGGGAGACTATGCCTACAAGATCACGATCAAAATGGGATTCTCTAAAGAACAAGCGGAGCTTTTAAAAATGGCCGGCGAACTTCATGATATCGGAAAACTGGCAATTCCTGAGCATATCCTTGGTAAGCAGGGCAAGTTGACCGAGGAGGAAATGGAAGTCATTCGCCAACACCCTATTATCGGCGCCGAGGCCTTGAAACCGGTCTGTTTCGATGAGATCATCATGGCCAGCGTCTATTCTCATCACGAGCGCTACGACGGCGGAGGGTATCCTCAAAAGATCCGGGGAGATCAAACCAGTATTTTTGCCCAGATCATCTCGGTGGTGGATGCGTATGACGCGATGACCACCAACCGGCCGTATCGCAATTCGCTCGGCAAAGAAGTCGCGATCAACGAGCTAAAAAAGCACTCCGGGACACAATTCAACCCCGCGGTGGTTGAAGCGTTCATCGGCGTTGTGAATGAGCCCTAGCCTTTAAAAACGGAGAAGAGCATGAAAATATGTCCTGTGTGTGGGGAAAGATATACCACTTCGTGGAATATCTGTATCAAGGACGGCGCACTGCTAAGGCTGGATGATCAGCCCGTAGATCCACCGAGGTCTGTTGAGCCGATACCTCCGGATCGCGGTTATTTTTTTGAGCTTCTTAATTATCTAAGACTTTTTCTGATGGTGGCGGCGATCCCGGTCAGCGTTTTCCTTGTTCTAGATTGGTTTCAAGTAGAGTACACGATCAAAAAAAGTTTTTTTGAGTCCCTATTCAGCTACAGTGGCGCGATGCTAATAATGATTATCGTTGTTGTGACGGTCCTTTTAGGGAAATATCAAAAAGACAGCTCCAGGAAAGAACGCCGCCGGTTTCGGCGGAAACGCAAATAGCTAAACCCTGTTTTCTTTGAGCCACTGCCGCGCCCGGGAATAGTGCGGACAAAATTCGCGGACCTTGGCCCAAAATCTCGCCGAATGATTCCTTTCGATTAAGTGTGAGAGCTCATGCACTACGACATAATCCAGCACGTCCGTGGGAGCGCTGATCAAACGCCAATTAAAACTTAGGTTTCCTTGAGGGCCGCAGGATCCCCAGCGCGTTTTGGCCGAGTTGAGGCGGATCTTCTCAAAATTAACACCCATTTTTCTCGCGTACAAACAAGCGCGTTCGATGAATGCGTCACGGGCTAGGGAGCGAAATTTTTTTTCTTCCTCGGCAGCCAAAGGCGGCGGTGCGGTCCGAGCACGGGCAGAGGCCTCCCGAATTTTTCTCTCGATCCAGACGCTTTTTTCTTCCAAATAGCGGAGGATCTCAGAACTTTTGAGCGAATGTGGCGCACGTACGACCAGAAGCCCCTCTTCGGTGATCTGAAGCGCCAGACTGCGACGGCGCGAACGGATGGTGCGGTGGATCATGATAGCCATGAGGGCATTTTACGATAAAGTCCGAAACAATGGTAGAATGGCACTCCGGTTGAAACTATGCCAGAGATCATTCCCATTCCCATAGAAAAATACGCGGCGGCGCACACGACTCCCGAAAAGGAGATCCATGAGGCGCTGGTAAAGGCGACGTTCGAAAAAACGGAGCTCCCGCAAATGCAAGTGGGGCATCTGGAGGGAACGTTTCTTAAGCTTCTTGTCACAGCGACGCATGCCAAGCGGATCCTGGAAATAGGCACTTTTACCGGCTACAGCGCGCTTCGCATGGCGGAGGGACTGCCTCAGGGAGGGCAGCTTATCACCTGTGATATTGATGAGACAGCGACTGCGATCGCCCGGGAATATTGGAAAAAAAGCCACCACGGAAAAAAGATCCAGCTGAAGCTTGGGCCGGCGCTGGAGACGATCGGAAAGTTAAAAGGGCTCTTTGATCTGGTCTTCATCGACGCGGACAAAGAAAATTATATCCATTATTGGAACGCTTGCATTCCCAAAGTTCGTCAGCATGGCTTGATCCTTGTGGACAATGTTCTGTGGGGCGGCCGTGCGCTGGACCCCAAAGATCTCAGTGATCACGCGATCGCCGAATTTAATAAAGCAGCTTTGAATGATAAACGTGTCAACTTGGTGATGCTGACGATCCGCGATGGAGTCACCCTCGCGGTCAAAAAGTAGAAAGAAAATTTTCATGACGAATGAAACAGTAAAAACAGATTTTAACGGCCTGGGCATCTCGCCCGAGATCCTCAAGGTGATCGACGCGATGAAATTCACGGTTCCGACGCCCATTCAGCAAAAAGCGATCCCGGTCGCGATCACAAAAAAAGATATTCTAGGCATCGCGCAGACGGGGACCGGCAAGACGCTTGCGTTCGGGATCCCGATGATCCAGAGGCTTTTGGAGGGAACCGGCCGCGCGCTCATCCTGGTGCCGACACGCGAGCTGGCGCTTCAGGTGGACGAAACTTTAAGAAAGCTGGGGAACCCTTTTTTTATCCGCTCGGTGATCGTGATCGGCGGCATGGATATGTCCATGCAGGTGAAACTTCTTCAAAAAGAGAAGATCCGCATCATCATCGCGACCCCGGGAAGATTTTTAGATCACATGGAACAAAAGACTACCAACCCGGAAGATATCCAAATGGTGGTGTTGGATGAAGCCGACCGCATGCTCGATATGGGTTTTGCTCCGCAAATCGAGCGCCTGGTTAAATTTTTGCCTAAAGAGAGGCAGACACTCCTTTTTTCGGCGACGATGCCCGCGGCGGTATTAAAAATCGCCGCCCTGTACATGGAATCCCCGGTCCGGGTGGAAGCGGCCCCTTCGGGCGCGGCTCCGGAAAAGATCGTCCAGGAACTCTACATTGTTCGGCAGGAAGATAAACTCAAACTTTTGGCAAAGATCCTGCACCAATACCGCGGCAGTGTCCTAGTCTTCACGCGCACCAAAGCGAATACCTGGAAACTCACGCGGTCTCTTCAGCAGATGGGGCACACGGTGAATGAGCTTCATTCCGACCGCACGCAAGGCGAGAGGCGCCACGCTCTTCAGGGGTTTAAAATGGGCACTTACCGCATCTTGGTCGCGACAGATATCGCCGCGCGAGGTATTGATGTGAAAGGGATCGAGCTTGTGATCAATTTTGACCTTCCGGATGAGACGGAAAATTATGTACACCGCATCGGGCGCACGGGACGCGCGGGGCAAAAGGGCCGCGCGATCACGTTCGCGACTCCCCGTGAGGGCGGCGATATCCGTCACATCGAAAAATTGATGCAGGCCAATTTAAGAGTCATCAGCCATCCGGACATTCCCGCGGAAAAATTTCTGCACGAGGGCGAAAAAGGAAAAAGAAGGCATGTGTATGAAAAAGAGTCCAAGCACAGCGCCGGCCGCCCGCAATTTCCTCCGCCCCCTCCAAAAATTCAAAGACCCATTCACCGAAAAGCCAATAAAGGATTAAAAAAATAGAATGGAAAACGAAAATATCCCCCAGCCATTGGATACGCTTATGACACAGCTTGGCATCACGAATGCCGATCTGGTCAACGCCTCCACCGAACAACTCAGCTTTAAAATGGTCCAAAAAGGCCGCAAGGGCCGTCGCCTGACACCCAATATTCAGGATAAAATTTTAACAGCGCTCCTGAAAGTTAAGACGGATCTTAAAATACGCCGCCGGGACCTGTTTCGTTACGAACCGGAGGCCACCGTTGTTGAACAGATCCAGAACGCCGTCTCTTTGGTGGGCAAAAGAGATATCTCTTATCCTCAATTCATTGATCTTTTAGAAAAGGCCGGGGTTAACCGCTACGCCGTCCAAGTGGGGGCGGGGCAGATCGTATTTTATGGCGCCGCCGGAGTCGCTCATGTGGAACAAAGCCCCGCGGTGATCTCAACGCCTCTTGGAAGATACGGCGAAACTGCTTTACGTGCCGCCATCTCCGATTCCCAAAAAGGAGTCATTGACCACGCGGCTTTTCTCAAAAGGATCCATGATGCCGGCATCGCGTCCTACGAGACTAATGTCAGAGACCGGACCATCCGGTACCGGGGAGAAACACAGTCCTACAAAGAAATGATCTTTCACCCCAACGTTGAACTAAAGCTCGTTGTTGCCGCCAAGCCCGCGAAGAAAAAAGTCAAGCTCATCAAAGTCTCCAACAGCATCAAAGCCCGCAAAGCCAAAAAGCGCTTGAAAAGCCACCGGGTCAAAAAGCGCAAGCCCAGGAAATAGATCTTGAAGAAAATAAATCCGCTCTCACCGGTCCCGAAGATCCGTTTTGAAAAAAGAGCCGGAAAAGTTGTCACAGTCATCTCCGGGATCCATACCTATGGTTCCACAAGGCTTGAAGCCATCGCCAAAGAGCTAAAAAAAACTCTCGGCGCCGGCGGGACGGTTAAAAATGGAGCGATCGAGATCCAAGGGGACAAAGGTGCGGCCATCAAAGCCTGGTTTACGGAGCAGGTTTAAAATTAGTCTGCCAACTTTAACTAGACAAAAACACGGTGGACGCAGTAAAATAATCTTGAATTTATCAGGAGTCAAAATGATCTCCAAAAAATATTTTTTTCTTATTTTATTCCCTCTAACCTCTATCCTCTTGCCTCTACCCTGCCTTTACGCCGAAGACGTAAGGCTATCCACCTACTACCCATCTCCCTTTGGTAACTACCGCCAAATCCAGGTTCAGGATGCAAGTAACGCCACACTTACCACGTATACTCAAGGCTTGCTTCAGGCAGGAATTAATATTATCACTGACTTCGTCGCGGGTAATTTTACCCCCGGTATTTTTTGGTCCACCACGGGTAACAACCCGCTCCTACCCAAAGCCGGCATCTGGATGCGAATAAACGCCGCCGGAACCGGAAGCCTGCTGTACTTTGGCACCTCCAACAATTTTGGAGTCGGTGGAGGTATTACCAACAATGGCCTAATGATAGATCAAGGCGGGAATGTGCTTATCGGCACCCTTGGTATCTTGGAGGGAGGCGCTAACCCAGCCTTCCGTACGTTCTTCCAAGGAAGCGACCAGGTGGCGGATGTCATTTATTCACTTCCTGCTGTTCAGGGAATCGCCAACACGGTTCTTGCAAACGACGGGAATGGGGTTCTGACATGGGCTCCTCCGGGGCAGGTGAACGCGGGCGTTAATTGTAACACCGCGCTGGGTGTCAACGCCCTGATAAGCAACACCACCGGCGCCAACAATACGGCGGTGGGGTGTGCGGCCCTCCGCCTCAACACCAACGGTGCCCAAAACACTGCGGTCGGATCTCAGGCCCTCCGCCTCAACACTATCAGCAGTGGCAGTACGGCTTTGGGATTTAGCGCCTTGGAACGCAGCACCGCCGCCCCAAACACGGCAGTCGGCGCGAGCGCTCTTTGGCAAAACACTCTTGGCGTTGAAAACACGGCGGTCGGGAGTATAGCCCTTGGAGCAAACGTCGGCGGCGCTTTTAACACCGCCGTTGGGCACAACGTCATGCTGAACAACACAACAGGCGAAAGGAACACCGCCATGGGGCGGCTCGCCCTGGGGACCAACGTCAGCGGCAACAACAACACCGCCTTAGGGAGCCAAACTCTTTTTCTCAACAACACCGGCGTCGAAAACACGGCGGTCGGGAGTTTGGCCCTTAACAATAACACGAACAACAGGAACACCGCCTTGGGGTTCAGAGCCCTGTTGAGCAACACCACTGGTAATAACAACACGGCGGTTGGATTTGAGGCTGGCGACGTCAACACCATCGGCTCAAACAACATTTTCATTGGGCAATCGGCGAGGCCGACTGTGAACAACCTTAGCAACGCCATCGCTATTGGGTCCAATGCGCAGGTTGCTGCGAACAATTCTCTTGTCTTAGGAGGCACCGGTGCCAATGCGGTCAGTGTGGGTATCGGAACTACCACGCCGACTCGGAGGCTTCATGTGGTGGGTGACGCAGGAAAGACGGTGGGAGGGGGCACATGGGACAACCTTTCCGATGTTCGTCTGAAGCAGAACATTCAACCCATCGGCGGGGCGCTGGATAAGATGCTGTTGCTTCGCGGCGTGACATTTGAATGGAAAGATCCCGTCAAGATCGGCGACCGTCCCGGTCAGCACATGGGGATGATCGCTCAGGAAGTGGAAAAGGTTTTTCCCGAATGGGTGAAACAAGACGCGGAGGGGTTGAGATGGTTAAGCCCGGAAGGACTTATTCCTTTGATGATCGAATCGATCAAGGATCTCCACGAGGAAAACAAACAGCTTCGATCGAAGATGAACGACCTAGAAACAAAAAACACCGTCAGAAATTTTTAACAAGCTGTTTGCCCCATTTAATGGTACTCTAAGGGATCTCCCGCTCGGGATACAACATCCCGCCCCTGCTTGCTGGCAGGTAATAGCACCTGCCTACCGGCAGGCAGTGGCAGGTAGTTAATCGAATTTAATTTCACTTAAAAAGGAATAACTCCGTGAAACCCCAGACTTTCAATAGAACTGAGAAAAAAGATGAAAAGCTTACCAAGCAGGAAAAAGCCTACAATTATTTGCAAAAAACCAAGCTGCGCGCGGAGAGCCGTAAAAAAGTAGCTACCACCGCCTAAAGATCTGCCAGGAAAGAAGGCCGCATGATGATCATTACCGAAGGCAAAGCAGTCGCGATCTCTTACGATCTTACGGTTGAAGGCGAGCTTATTCGCTGTATCAGCCCCCAAAAACCCCTGCGGTACATTCACGGCAAGAAGCAGATCTTGTCCGGCCTTGAGAAGCGCTTAAGAGGCATGAAGGCCGGGGACCATAAGGAATTTGACCTTCTGCCCAAAGACGGCTACGGTATCGAAAATCCGAAATCCATCATGGAAGTGGATAAAAAACGCTTCCCCAAAGGCAATCACATTGTCGGAAAAAAACTCCTCTCCAAAAAAGACGGAAAGTTTTTAGCGACGGTCAAAGACGTGAGAGCCAATACGCTGGTTTTAAATTTTAATCACCCGCTGGCGGGGAAGAAACTCCATTTCAATGTGGTGATTCTGACCATCGAAGCCAAACATTCCTCCAAACGGCGCGCGGGCGAATCTCTGGGCCGGAGATTTTTCATATAGCGGAATGAAGTTGAACCGCACCTTTACAGTCGCTGCGATCTTTTTTGCCTGTTTAGCCTGGGATCTTCAAGTTTCGGCGGATAGCCGGGACCAAGCCATTGAAGAATTGAGCCGGACCATTCAGGGAAATCCCACAAATTCCAAAGCCTATTATTCCCGCGGATTTAATTATTTTGCCCGGGACGAGTATGACAAGGCGATCTCGGACTATGATCAGGCGATAAAACTGAACCCTTATTCTGTTGATTCGTATTCCAATCGCGGCTTGGCTTACAGCAAAAAAGGCTGGCTGGACCAGGCGGTGAGCGACTATAACAAAGCGATCGAGCTGAATCCCAATTATTCGATCGCCTACTCCAACCGCGGACTTGCCTGGGCGCAAAAAGGCGAGACGGACAAGGCCGTCGCTGACTACACAAAAGCGATCGAGATCGATCCGACATTCTCCGATGCCTATTTGAATCGCGGCCTGACGTATTTTGACAAGGGCGAGCTGGACAAAGCCGTCTACGATTTTACTAAAACGATTTATTACACCCCCGATTCTATCCCCGCCTATTCTAACCGTGCCCTGGCCTACAGTAAAAAAGGAAGCTTAAACCAGGCGATCTATGACTGCGGCCGCATGATCGAGATCAACCCGAAATATTCGGATGCCTACGGCGAGCGCGGTTTTATTTATTATAAAAAAGGAAATTTGGACCAAGCGATCCAGGATTACAGCAAAGCATTGGAGATCGACCACACATTCGCGGATGTTTATTTAAACCGCGGGATCGCTTATGCGGACAAAGGGGATTTTGACCGGGCGATCTTGGATTATAACAAAGCGCTTGAGATCGATCCTGAGTATGATACGGTTTTCGCCAACCGCGCTCTGGCTTATGGGAAAAAAGGCGACTTGGACAAAGCGATTTCCGATTGCGGGAAGGCGCTTGCGATCAATCCCAATTACTCGGATGCTTACGCTCAGCGTGGATATGCCTATTCCAAAAAAGGAGACCTTGCCAAGGCGATCTCCGATTATAACAATGCCATTGATACGGACCCCAAATGTTCAGTGGCTTATTCCAACCGCGCCTTGGCGTACACGGAAAAGGGAGATCTCGAACAAGCCATCGAAGATTATTCAAAGGCTATCGAAAATAATCCTGCTTATGCGACTGCTTACTGCGCGCGCGGGTTGATCTACAGTTCCAAAGGCGACCTGGGGAAGGCTCTCAAGGATCTCACCCAAGCGATTGAAAATAATCCCCGCTACGCCAATGCCTATTTGGCCCGCGGACTGGCCCATTATAATAAAAATGATCTTGATGCGGCGATCGCGGACTACCAGAAGGCTTTGGAGCTAAATCCAAGTTTTGAAGCCAATGTTTTCAACGGGCTTGCGATCATTTATTTTAAAAAGAAAGATTACGATAAAAGCTGGATCTACGTACACAAAGCTGAGGCGATGGGAAAGTATATTCCACCCGATGTTCTGGAAGCGTTGAAGAGGGAATCCGAAAGAGATGCCTAAGGAATTGGATCTGACGGCGAGCCCGCTGATCTTGGGGTCCGGTCCGGCCGGGCTTGCTTGTGCCCATGAGCTTTGCAAGTATGGGATCGCCCCGCAGGTGATCGACAAAAATTCGCGGGCAGGGGGATTGTGCCGCACGCTGGAGTTTGAAG
>CAZBIH010000060.1:0-9740 GCA_964492015.1 uncultured Planctomycetia bacterium
ATAGAAAAACACCCGCTTTTTTCCGGTACCACAGGGGTCAGACCCCTCTGGCACTTGAACAATAAAACCACTATTCAATGGAATATTTTTTATTTGTAACCTATTTAAAATAAATAAGTTATGAAGGGACTGTCCCTGGTACCACAGGGGTCTGACCCCTCTGGCACCTGAATTTTTTTGGGATTAGAGTTTGACAAATTTAGTTAAATATGTTAAATATTGCATAATAATGAAAGAAGCCCCGAAACAAACCCATTGTAATCTCTGCGGTTCTGAACAGTACACGCTGGTTCATCACCGTAAAAAAAGCTTAAGCGCAGACACTTTTTCAGATAAACCGGAAAAGGTGGTGCGCTGTCTTTCCTGCAAGATCGTTTACGCTATCCTCAAGAGCGAAGGCAACCGGCAGGAAGTTCTTTACGCGGACCTGGCGGTGGGCCCGGTGAATCTTCGGGAAGAAAAGGGGCTGCGCGCCCGCGCGAGGCTTATTCTGGAGAAGATAGCCAAATATAAAAAACGCGGCAAATTGCTTGAGATCGGGTCGGGCGCCGGATTTTTCCTGGATGAAGCTAGAAAACTTGGGTGGGAAGTGCGCGGGGTCGATCTGTCGGAGAAGGCAGTGAGCCACTGCTTGAAAAATCTAGCGATCCCAATTTTTAAGGGAACGGTCGTTGAAGCAGGCTTAGACGAGAGAACTTTCGACGTGATCGTCATCAATGACGTGATCGCGCAGATGAAAGACCCAAAATCTACGCTTCAGGAAGCGCGGCGTGTGCTCAAGAACGACGGCATTCTTTATTTGAGCACCCCAGACATTGAGAGTTTCTGGAGCCGCTTCCTGGAATCACAGTGGTGGGGCATTCATAACCGGCATTATTTTTATTTCTCCAAAAAAACTCTGCAGAGCTTCTTTTCGGTCATCGGATTCAAGCCTCAGCATTATTTTTCTTATCCGCGCGTGTTTTCGCTCCGCTATTGGGCTCTGCGCCTGGGGCCTTATCCGTGGTTTGTGCGCGGGCCGTTCGAGTTTTTGTCCAACATCGGAAATTTAGGGCAGAAGCAGATCAGGATATGCCTTCATGACCAGATCGGTGTCATTGTCCGCAAGGTCCAGCGGCTGGACAGTGTCATTGCCGATGAGCCCAAAAAGGAAATGCCTATTCGCAAACAAAAGGTATTTGTGGTGCTTCCGGCCTACAATGCTGAGAAGACGCTCGAGAAGACTGTGGCGGATATTCCCAGGGACTGCGTTGACCAGATCCTGCTTGTCGATGATTGCAGCCGGGACAAGACGGTGGATGTGGCCAAAAGAATAGGGCTCACTGTTTTTGAGCATAAAATTAATCGCGGCTACGGAGGCAATCAAAAAACCTGCTACACGGAAGCGATCCGGCTGGGCGCGGATGTCGTCGTGATGTGCCACCCGGATTATCAATACGATCCCAAGATCATCCCGAAGCTTGTCGAGCCGATCCTGCGCGGAGAGGCGGACGCGGTGTTTGGTTCGCGCATGATGAAGGGCGGCGCGCTGGAGGGCGGCATGCCGCTTTGGAAGCACAACGCCAATATCCTTTTGACCGCGCTTGAGAATGTGGTGTTGGGGACTTATCTGACCGAATACCACTCCGGTTTTCGCGCGTACAGCGCGAGGCTTCTAAAAACGATCGATTTTGAGGCCAATTCGGATAACTTTATTTTCGACACGGAAATTATCGTGCAGATCCTGGTGAATCACTTTAAGATCGAGGAGGTGCCCATCCGCACGCGTTATTTTGAGGAAGCTTCTTCGATCCGTCTGTGGCCCAGCATCGTGTACGGCTGCGGGATCTTAAGAGTGATGCTGGAATATGTGTTTTATTCTTGGGGATGGAATAAGAATAAAAAGTACGACTCCCGCCTTAAATAACTATTTTTCCGTCAAATATTCGATCAAATCTCGAGTCGAGACCACGCCGATGGGAATTCCGTTATCTAGTACCGGCACGTGGCGAAATTTGCCGATCGACATTTTATGAAGCGCGTAGGATAGCGGGTCATTTTTGTCAAGGCATTCGGGTTTGGGAGTCATGATGCGGCTCACCGGATAGGAGCTCAATTCTTTTTCCTTCACAGCGCCGGCGACTTTCAGAAGGATATCGCGGATGCTGGCGATCCCCAGGATCTTTTTATCGCTGCCGCAGATCAGCACACACCCTTTGGTCGGGTTCGATTGCATGCGCTCGATCACTTCGGCGACGGAGGTTTCGGGCTTCACTAGGATGGGCGGAGTTTTGGAAATAAAATCCGTCAGTTTTTCGGTCATGATCTTTTTTTGTAGCTTATCCTTGGACGGCTGAGGGAGGTCTTTTTGAGTAAAAGAGTGAAGGCATTTGTCGCAATGATCACTGCCAATAAGATTATCGTGATGGCAGTAGGGGCAGCTGAATGTGGCCATAAGTTTCCTTTAGACGGTCCAGGTTTCTTCGTACAATAGTTTTTTCAAGTCACCCTTACCTTTTTTCTCCAGCGACGCATTGACTTGAGCGGTGAGCATGTCGTCGTAGGTCGGTTTTTCGATGGAACGGAACACGCCGAAGGGCACTGGCATTTCGGGATAGGCCATTTGCGTTAAAAGATAGGCGTAGTTGGGGGAAGCAGCGCTTTCGTTGTGAATAATTAAATCCTTAGCCTCTTCCGGGTGCTGAACCAGATCCACGATCTGAGTGCCAAAGTCATGCACTTTGATGCCCTTGTCTTTATTTTTTCCAAAGATCAAAGGTTTGCCGTGCTCTAAGTACAGCGCGCGGTCATCGCGGTTTTCGCGGCCGACAATGGGCAGATGCGTGTCCTTGTTGAAGATGATGCAGTTCTGATAAATTTCCACGAACGAAACGCCCTTGTGCTTCATCGCTTTAGCGAGTGTGGCTCCCATGTGCCGTGGATCGCTGTCGACGGTGCGCGCGACGAAAGTCGCTTCGGCCGCGATGGCGGTGCAGAGCGGATTGATCGGATAATCGATACTGCCGTCCGGAGTGGATTTGGCCACCTTGCCTTGTTTGGAAGTAGGGGAATATTGGCCTTTCGTGAGGCCGTAAATTTCGTTGTTGACCAGAATGATATTCAAGTCGATGTTGCGGCGCAAGGCGTGGATCAAGTGGTTGCCGCCGATGGAGAGTCCATCGCCGTCTCCGGTGATCACCCACACGGTCAAGTCGGGGCGCACGCATTTCAGGCCCGTCGCGATCGCGGGCGCACGGCCGTGGATGGTGTGAAAGCCATAAGTGTTCATGTAATAAGGAAAGCGGCTGGAACAGCCGATGCCGGAAATAAAAACGTGGTTCTCGCGGGTTGTCGTCGTAAAATCGGCGAGAGTTTTTTGCATCACTGAAAGAATGGCGTAGTCGCCGCAGCCCGGACACCAGCGGACGTCCTGGCCGGAGACGAAGTCATCTTTGGTGTAATGGATGTGCTCGCCGCTCACAGAAGCTCCTCGATCTTTTCTTTGATCTCTTTGATCTTGAACGGCTGTCCGTAAACTTTGTTGAATCCGACGGCACGGACCCCTTCGTATTCGTTGCGGATCAGCACGATGAGCTGGCCCATGTTGAGCTCGGGGATCAAGACGGTCTCGAAACTTTTTAGAATTTCACCGAGATTGCGGGGAAAGGGATTGATGTAGTTCAAATGGCAGGCGGATACTTTTTTGCCCTGGGATTGAAGCTCTGCGACAGCCGCATGGGTGGTGCCGTACGTGCCGCCCCAGCTCAACACCAAAAGTTTTCCTTTTTTCTCACCCAGGATTTCCGCCAAAGGAATATCATCGGCGATGCGGCGGATCTTGTCACGGCGAAGCTCGCTCATGAGGTGGTGATTGGCCGGGTCATAACAAACACCGCCGGTTTTATCCGCTTTTTCAATGCCGCCGATGCGGTGTTCGAGCCCGGGGGTTCCGGGAACGGCCCACGGGCGCGCCAGTGTTTTCTCATTTCTTAAAAAAGGAAGGAAGGAGCCGTTCTCGTTATTATTTTTTACCGGATGTTCGATGACAATACGGGGTAATTTATCAATGTCGGGCAGTTTCCAGGGCTCGGCGCCGTTGGCAATGTAGCCGTCGGAAAGAAAAAACACCGGGCACATGTATTTGGTTGCCAGGCGTATTGCCTCGATGATGGTGTCAAAACAATTCGACGGTGTGGAGGCTGCGACGATGGCGACGGGAGAATCTCCGTTGCGTCCGTACATGCACTGCAAAAGATCCGACTGTTCGGTCTTGGTCGGAAGGCCTGTGGACGGGCCGCCCCGCTGAATATTCAAAATGACCAGAGGAAGCTCGGCCATGACCGCCAGGTTGATCGCTTCAGATTTGAGGCAGATGCCGGGGCCGCTAGTGGCCGTGATGCCGATCTGTCCTGCGAAAGACGCCCCGATGGCGGCGCCGCAAGCGGCGATCTCGTCCTCCGCCTGGAAAGTTTTGACATTAAAATTTTTGCGGCTTGAAAGCTGATGGAGAATATCGCTCGCGGGTGTGATGGGATAGGCGCCGAAGAAAATTTGTTTGCCGCTTAAGACGGCTGCAGCTGCGATCCCAATGGCGGTGGCTTCATTGCCGGTGATCTTGCGGTAAGAACCGGGCGCGATGTCCGACTTTTTGACCACGTAGCGAGAGGGAAGGACCTCGGTGATGTCGCCGTAATTGTAGCCGGCTGTCAACGCTAGGATGTTGGCTTCGGCGATCTCGGGTTTCTTGGCAAATTTTTCGCGTGTCCATTCAATGGTGTGGTCCGGTGTGCGGCCGTACATCCAGAAGAGGAAACCAAGCGCGAAGAAATTTTTACTGCGGTCCATCTCCGATGCTTTGATCTTGGACTCGGCGAGGGCGTTCTTGGTCAGCGTGGAGAAGGGAACTTTTAAAAGAGAATAATCTTTGAGCGTGGTGTCTTCCAGAGGATTGGACTTCCAGCCGGCTTTTTTGAGATTGTCTTCATTAAAAGAATCGGTGTTGACGACCAAGAGGCCGCCTTTGACCAGATCGTTGATATTGACTTTAAGCGCGGCGGGGTTCATGACGACGAGCACATCCGGCGCGTCACCGGCGGTGTAAATTTCACGGTGGCTGAATTGAATTTGAAAGCTTGAGACGCCCGGCAGTGTGCCTTGGGGGGCTCGGATCTCCGCGGGAAAGTCGGGGAGTGTGGCGATATCATTTCCCATCATCGCTGATGTATCGGTCAGCTGGTCTCCGGTCAACTGCATGCCGTCACCGGAGTCTCCGGCGATGCGGATGATGACAGAATCAAGTTCTTTTGTCGTCAGAGTAGCCATTTTAGCCGCCTTCAGCTGTTTCGTGGATCTGAGGGCGGGGAGGAAGATTCAAGATCTCCTTGGGGAACAACTCTGCTAAAAAGCTGACGATCGTGCGGATAGACAAAATCCCGTTGACTTGGCCATATTCATCGACCAGAGGGACATGGCGCACGCTGAATTTAGACATTAGGGCCAGCGCCTCGCCGACCGTGCTGGATTTGGTCAATGTATGAAGGTCGGTACGCATGAACTGGCTGACCGGCGCGGACCAATCGGTGCCTTTTTTTAAGGCATTCATCAGCACTTCACGCTCAGTGAACATGCCCACGAGCTTGGAATGCTCATCGACAAGCACAAGATAACCCGATCTTTCAATGCGCATGAGGTCGACAGCTGCCTGAAGGCTGACGGAGGGTAGATCCATGATGAGCTTGGGGCGCAGGATCTGGTGGATCTTGGTTTCTTTTAGGACTTCTTCAATGTTTTTGACCGGAGGCATCGCTTTTCCTATGAATAATTCTGATTAGTATAGCATAAACTCAGAAAATATTCTAAACTACAAACACGCTGTCATCTCGAACGAAGTGAGAGATCTCGTTTTAAGAGCGAGATTTCTTGGCCTTTGGCCTCGAAATGACAAATTTAGGAGAGAAATGTCCAACCCGGTTATTAAAAAACTCAGTGAATTCGGTGAAGGTTTTAAGCATCACCACGAAAACTACGAGGCCAAGTCCATTTCCAAGATCCGCGAGACGGGCGGGGTGTGGGAGATCGGACCGCTATCCTTTTATTTTCCGGAGCATTTTGGGTTTTGCTACGGGGTGGATAAGGCGATCGATATGGTGTTTGAGACCTGCGCCCGTTTCGAGGGCACCAGCCGAAGGATATTTCTTACCGACCAACTGATCCACAACCCTTATATCAATGGAAAATTGAAAGAAAAAGGCGTCCATTATCTTAAGAGAGATGCGCAAAATCTTTTGATCTGTGAAGAGCTGATGCCGTCGGATGTGGTGGTGGTTTCGGCATTCGGGACGGATTTTAGGGATGTCTTAAGGCTTCGTGAAAAAGGGGTAACGATCGTTGACTCGACTTGCGGCGCGATCATCAATGTCTGGAAACGCGTCGAGGGTTACGCGAAAAAAGGGTTTATTACGATCATGCACGGCAAGCGCCAGCATGAGGAGACGCGCGCGACGGTGTCCCAGGCGGTGAAAGAGGGCGGTGTTTATATCACGATCGAGAATCGCGCGGAAGCCCGGGAACTTGTGGAAGTCATCCAGGGCACTCGAAAAGAAAAAGATTTTATTCAAAAATATCCGGGTTGCGCGGTCTCGACGGATTTTATGTTTGACGCGAGCACCTGTAAAATGGGCATGGCCAACCAGACGACGATGTTAAAGGGGGAGTCACTGGATATTCAAGAAATGCTGCGGACCGCATTCGCCCGGCGGTTTGGCGCGGAGGCAACGAGTGAGCGGTTTAAAAGTTTTGACACCATTTGCGGCGCGACACAGGACCGGCAGGACGCGCTTCGGGGGCTTTTGTCCGCCAAAGGCGGATCCGCCTTTGGCGGAAAAAAACCTCTGGACTTGCTCATTATTGTAGGTGGATTCAATAGCTCCAATACAGCCCATTTAGCCGAAATCGCGGAAGGCTCCTCACCTTTTTTTCATATTGAAGGGGAAGCCGATATCATCTCGTCAGAAATGATTCGCGCCCGGGACCCTAAGACCGGACAAGCCAAAAATTATGAACATTGGCTGCCTAAAAAACTCAAGAATATCGGCATCACCTCCGGCGCTTCAACGCCGGATGTGACTCTTTTCGAGGTGATCCAGAAGATCTGTAAATTGTAGATCCCGCACCGATCTGTACCCGGCCTTGAATGTTGTCGGGTGGATAGTGTATACTATTAATGGATACTATCTTAAGGAGTTAAATATGCCCGTAGAACATCTTAATATCACACTTCCGATCCCGATGAAACAGGCTCTGGATAGAGAAGCCAGGCGCGAACACACCAAGCGCAGCACTCTGATCCAAAAGGCCGTGTCTTTGTATCTGCGTGTGGCGGAGAAAAAGAACCTCCATGAATTATTGAAAGAGGGATATCTGGAAATGGCTTCGGAGATGCGTGAGGTCACCCGTGCCTTTGAGGTTCTCGACCGCGAATCTTTAAAGTATGCGGATTAAACGAGGCGATATTTATTACGTCGACCTTGATCCTACAAAAGGTTCGGAACAGGCGGGTACGAGACCGGTTCTGGTCATTCAAAACGACGCGGGAAATGAGTACGCTCCAACGGTGATCATCGCCCCACTGACTACCCGCGCATTTTCCAAACATTATCCTACCAATGTCTATCTCCACAAAGGAGCTGCGGGCTTGAAACAAGATTCTACTGTACTTCTTTCTCAGATCAGGGTTCTTGATAAGATCCGCTTGGAAAGAAAATTAGGCTATTTGCCGCCTGATCTCATGTTCCAAGTGGACCGGGCGATCAAAATAAGTCTCGGACTCCTCTAACTTTAAATATCTTAACCTATTGAAAATAATAATCTTACAGATATAAAATTTGTTCAAAAACTCCTGCCAATTTCTTGCATTTTTCAAAATAAACAGGCATACTTATTCATAACTATTTATGACCTATAAAAATGGCTAAAAGCCCTCCCAAATTCCGGACCGCTTCACGGACAAGTATTCTAAAGAGCATTGCTCTAACGCTCGTTTTTTGTCTTCTATTTCAAGAGTTTTCTTATGCTTCTCCTGAACTTCTCCCTCTGATCCATGGAAAATTGAAAATTGAAAATGGAGAAAAAAAAGAAAACCTGGTTTGGGCCAAAAAGTTATTGCCCGAGATCCCGGAGTCTGTGGCGACGATCGAGGATGCGTGGCAGGGAGAAATTGAAAATGGAAAATTGAAAATGGAAAATAAAGAATTTCCTCAATTTTCAAATTTCAATTTTCCATCCAAGATTGTTATCTTGGTGCAAGACGCCCACACCAATAGTTCCTGTCAGTTAAATGAATCAAAGCTTTTTGATATCTTGTTTGAACATGGAATCACAGATACGGTCTTCACCGAAGCCGCCAAAGGCAATGTCAATCTCACCTTCTTAAGAGATAAAGCCTCTCTGGTCCAAAGAGAAAGGATAGCCCAAGAGTACCTTCAAAAAGGACTCCTCCACGGCATTGAGTATTTAGATCTCACAAGCACCCATAACTTCAAGATAGAAGGTGTCGAAGACCCAGACCTTTATTTTAAGTCTCTCCAAGTCTACAAAGACTCTGTCAAAAAAAGAGACTCCTTTGAAAGATACTTGAATGAAATAGAATCCACGATCGATGTCTTAAAGTCCAAACTCTTAAATCCTTTCCTCTTAAACTTCCTTCAGACCAAAGATAAACAAAAAGACAACCTCCAAGACTACATCCAAACATTACTATCCCAAGCCAACATTCTAAAAGTAGATCTCTCAAAGTACCCCAACATCCAAAAACTAAACGACCTTAAATTTTTAGAATCCAAAATAGACTTTAAACAAGCAACTCTTGAACAACAAAAAGCCGTTCAATCCCTCTCACCCCAAGACCAGAAAGAACTCAGCAACACCTCTATCTCCAAACTCTCCATGAAAGACTCCCAACGCGGATTCTTTCTCCTTCTGGAAGAGAAGCTAAAAGACCAAACAACGAAGTACCCCGAACTTATCAAATATTTCCAATACCTGGATCAATCCAAACAACTAACCCCCAAAGACATCCTAAAAGAACAAAAGAACCTAGAAGAACAAGTCCTAAAAGCCCTCACCACCAACCAAGACGAAGAGAAGCTTCTTCTCTCGATCAAAACCCTAGCCTATTACAAAAAACTCTTCTACCTCTCCCTAACCCCCGAAGAATACCAGGAATCCAAAGACCAATCCTTCAGTGACCTTAAAGTCCTCTCAGGCTTCCTGAACTTAAAACTCATGAACTTAAAAGACCGCTATGACAAAGCCATCTTCCTAAAAGAAGACTTCACTGACATTCAAAACCTCTGTACACAGTTCTATGAATTGACCTATGAGAGGGACAAGGCATTCTTAAGAAACATGCTGGGACAAATGGAAAATGGAAAATTGAAAATGGAGGAGAAAGAAAATGGAACAGGCCAACTTCGAGAAACTGAAAATTTATCAGGAATCTCTGGACTTCGTGGATCAGATTTCCATTTTCCATCAGATGTTGCCGTGCTTATCACCGGTGGATATCACACACCGAATCTCAAATACCTCCTTCGCCAACAAAACATCTCCTACATCTCCCTGGTTCCTCAGGTGACCCATGAGACGAATATCAAAAGATACGAAGAGATACTTTTAGACCAACCCATTCCTCAGAACATAAGCCTCATGAATCAGCCCATGACCCCAAAACTCATGATGGATCAGCCCTACAAAGCCCCCAA
>CAZBIH010000061.1:0-9611 GCA_964492015.1 uncultured Planctomycetia bacterium
ACCTGATGTGTTTGGGCAAGGGGATGGGCGGCGGTTTTCCCATATCCGCCTGCATCGGAACGACGCGTGTGATGTATTCGTGGGGCGCTTCGACTGGAGATTCGATCCACACGAGCACTTTCTTAGGAAATCCTCTGGGTTGCTCCGTAGGGCTGGCGGTGATCCAAGAAATAGAGGAAAAAAAATTGGTGGACCTCTCCCGGAATAGGGGAGATCTTTTCCGTAAAGAACTTTGGAAGCTGAAAGAAAAATATTCCCTCATCCGTGATATTCGCGGCGCGGGATTGATGATCGGGATGGAGTTGGGGACGGTGCAGACCGTTGGCCGCAAAGGTTCTATCGAGGTGCCCGCGACGGACAAAGCCCGCGCATTCATCGCCGAAGCAATGCGCCACGGGGTGGTGCTTTTGCCGTCCGGGCCCGGGCACAACGTGATCACCCTCACGCCGCCGTTCATTATCACCGAGAAAGAGATCCAATTCAGCGTGAACCTTTTTGACAAGATCCTGAAGAAACTACAGGAAACACCCTCTTTTTAAGCCCCCGTCTTCGCCAAGGCTTCGACGCGGCAGGCATATTTTCTTTGAATTTTCCTGCCCATAGTTGGTATACTAAAACGTTTGTATATAGCACGTTATGTCATTCCCGAAATTTTTTATCGGGAATCAATTTAGATGTGATCCCCGATTAGAGATTTCGGGGATGACATGAGAGGGATGGGTGTTCAAGAGCTGATGAATATTAAAGGTTACCCGGAAAAGCAAGGCCTGTACGACCCAGCGTTCGAGAAAGACAGCTGTGGCGTCGGTTTTGTGGCCCACATCAAGGGGAAAAAGTCCCACGAGATCGTCAGCGACGCGCTGACTGTCCTCAATAATTTGCGCCATCGCGGCGCCTGCGGCAGTGAGGCCAATACCGGCGACGGCGCGGGCATTCTCCTGCAGATCCCTCACAAATTTTTGAAAGAAGCCTGTCATGGGCTTGGGATCCAATTGCCCGATGCCGGCGATTACGGCGCGGGAATGCTTTTTTTGCCGCAAAATGCTGCGGATCGCAAAGCCTGCGAAAAGGCTTTTGAAAATATTATCAAAGAAGAAGGTCAGGCGCTTTTGGGTTGGCGCGCGGTGCCGACGGACAATTTGACGCTCGGCCCCACTGCTAAATCCTCCGAGCCGTTCATGCGCCAGATCTTTATCGGAAAAAATCCCGCGATCAAAGACGCGGCCGCGTTTGAGCGCAAACTCTGCGTGATCCGCCGCCGCGCGGAAAATGAGATCCGTTATTCCAAGAGAATTAAAAACGGCCACTTCTTTTATGTTTCGAGCCTGTCCTGCCGCACGATCATTTATAAAGGAATGCTCATGTGCGAGCAGGTCGAGGAATTTTACCCCGAGCTCAAAGATCCCGCGGTGGAGAGCGCTCTGGCCCTGGTGCATTCGCGCTTCAGCACCAACACTTTTCCCAATTGGGAGCGCGCCCATCCGTACCGCTACATCGCGCACAACGGCGAGATCAACACTCTGCGCGGCAACGTCAACTGGATGCACGCGCGGCAGAACCTGTGCGAGTCCGAGCTTTTCGGGGCGGATATCAAAAAATTGATGCCGGTGATCTGCGAGGACGGAAGTGATTCGGCGATGTTCGACAACTGCCTTGAGTTTTTGGCGCTTTCGGGAAGGTCTCTCCCGCATTCGGTCATGATGATGATCCCTGAGCCGTGGGGAAGCCATGAATCCATGAGCCCCGAAATGAAAGCATTTTATGAATTTCACAGCTGTCTCATGGAGCCGTGGGACGGGCCCGCGTGCATTTCATTCACCGATGGTGTACGCATCGGCGCTATTTTGGATCGCAACGGTTTAAGGCCTTCGCGTTATTACGTCACCAAAGATGACCGCGTTATCATGGCTTCGGAAGTCGGTGTGCTGGATGTGCCTGCCGACCAGATCTTGCAAAAAGGCCGTCTTCAACCGGGCCGCATGTTCCTGGTGGATACCGAAGAAGGCCGTATCATCGCCGATGAGGAGATCAAAAAGAAGATCGCCCAAGAACAGCCCTACGCCGAGTGGCTTCAAAAAAATTTGATGTCGGTGGAGGATCTGCCGGAGCCCCCGCAGGCGCATGAACCGGATCATGAGACGGTGCTTTTGAGGCAAAAAGCGTTTGGCTACAGTTTTGAAGACCTGCGTGTGATCATGGCGCCGATGGGACAGTTGGGCGTCGAGCCCGTGGGTTCGATGGGGACTGATACGCCTCTGGCGGTGCTGTCCAATAAAACTCAGCTTCTTTATAATTACTTCAAACAGCTTTTCGCGCAGGTCACCAATCCGCCGATCGATTGCATCCGCGAAGAGATCGTGACTTCTGCCGACGCGATGGTGGGCACCGAGGGCAATCTTTTGAAACCGGGGCCGACCAGTTGCCGTCAGATCAAGCTAAAAAGCCCGGTGCTGACCAACGAAGAATTTGAAAAATTGCGCCACATCGAGGCCCCCGGTTTTAAATCTGTGACGATCCCCATTTTGTATGACGTCAAAGGCGGAGGTCAGGCTTTGGAGGCGGCCCTAGCCTCTCTTTATCTGGCGGCTGATGACTGGATCCACGATGGCGCCAATATTCTGATCCTTTCGGACCGCGGGATCAGCCGGGAAAACGCGGCGATCCCGGCGCTTTTGGCCGTGGCGGGACTGCATCATCACTTGATCCGCAAAGGCACGCGCACCAAAGTGGGTCTGGTACTCGAATCCGGCGAGCCGCGCGAAGTGCATCATTTTTCCCTGCTTTCGGGGTATGGCGCCAGCGCCATCAATCCGTATTTGGCGTTTGAGACGCTCGACGATCTGATCCATGAAGGAATTTTAAAAAATATCGATCACAAGACCGCCATCAAAAATTACGCCAAGGCCGTGGGCAAGAGCATCGTCAAGACGATGTCCAAGATGGGAATTTCCACGATCCAGAGCTATTGCGGCGCGCAGATCTTTGAAGCCATCGGCTTGAACCGCGCGGTCATTGATAAATATTTTACGTGGACTTCCTCGCGTATCGAGGGGATCGGTATGAATGAGATCGCCTCCGAAGCGGCCCAGCGCCATCACCAGGCATTTCCGGACCGTGATATCCATGAACACACGCTGGAGGCGGGCGGGCAATACCAGTGGCGCAAAGACGGGGAGTATCATTTATTCAATCCCGAGACGGTCCATAACCTGCAGTTGGCCTGCCGGACCAACAACTATAAAGCGTTTAAAAATTATTCTCAAGCCGTCAACGAACAGTCCAAACACTATTGCACGCTCCGCGGCCTCATGGACTTAAAGCTCGCGGCGACGCCGATCTCGATCGAAGAAGTCGAGTCTATCGAAGAGATCGTGAAGCGTTTTAAAAGCGGCGCCATGTCGTACGGTTCTATCAGCAAAGAAGCGCATGAGAGCCTGGCCATCGCGATGAACCGCCTCGGAGGCAAGAGCAATACGGGCGAGGGCGGCGAGGATCCGGAGCGTTTTATTCCCATGGCCAACGGGGATTCCAAAAATAGCGCGATCAAACAGGTGGCTTCCGGCCGTTTCGGCGTGACAAGCCACTATCTGGTCAATGCCAAAGAAATTCAGATCAAAATGGCTCAAGGCGCCAAGCCGGGTGAGGGCGGACAACTACCTGGAGGAAAAGTCTATCCCTGGATCGCGAAGGTCCGTTTTTCAACACCGGGTGTGGGGCTTATTTCACCGCCGCCGCATCATGATATTTATTCGATCGAGGATCTGGCGGAATTGATCCATGACCTGAAGAACGCCAATCAAAAAGCGCGCATCAGTGTGAAGCTTGTGGCCGAAGTCGGTGTCGGCACGGTCGCGGCCGGTGTCGCCAAGGCGCACGCCGATGTGGTTTTGATCTCGGGCTACGACGGCGGCACGGGCGCTTCGCCGCTTTCGAGCATCAAGCATGCCGGCGCTCCGTGGGAATTGGGGCTTGCCGAGACGCATCAGACCTTGGTTTTAAATAATTTGCGCAGTCGCATCGCGGTAGAGACGGATGGACAGCTCAAGACCGGGCGCGACGTGGTCGTGGCGGCTCTTTTAGGCGCTGAAGAATTTGGTTTCGCGACAGCGCCGCTAGTGGCCCTCGGCTGCATCATGATGAGAGTATGCCATTTAAATACTTGCCCGGTCGGCGTTGCCACTCAAGATCCCGAGCTTCGCAAAAAATTCACGGGGGATCCCGCGCACGCGGTCAATTTTATGAAGTTTATCGCTGAAGAAGTGCGCGAGATCATGGCGCAGATGGGGTTTCGTACTCTGATCGAAATGGTCGGACATTCGGAGAAATTGGAAGTCAAAAAAGCGATCGAGCACTGGAAATCCAAAGGACTGGATCTATCGCCCATTTTGCACCAGCCCAAAGTCGGTCCCGGTGTCGGGCGTTATTGCCAGATCGCGCAGGATCATAATCTTGAAAATTCCATGGACAATCAGGTACTTCTGGACCTGTGCGAGCCGGCGCTTTCTAAAAAACAAAAAGTGAGCGCGTCGCTGCCGATCCGTAACACCAATCGTGTGGTCGGCACGATCGTGGGAAGCGAGCTGACACGCCGCTTTGGGCCCGAAGGCTTGCCGGAGGATACGATCCATCTTCGTTTTACAGGTTCGGCGGGGCAGAGCCTTGGCGCTTTCATGCCGCGCGGCATGACGATAGAATTGGAAGGTGACGCCAATGATTATGTCGGCAAGGGGCTCTCCGGTGGAAAAATTATTATTTATCCTCCTAAAAATTCTACTTTCAAGCCTGAAGAAAATATCATCATCGGTAATGTCGCGTTTTACGGCGCGACCAGCGGTGAAGCCTATGTGCGCGGCATGGCCGGCGAGAGATTTTGTGTCCGAAACAGCGGTGTGAACGCGGTGGTCGAGGGTGTCGGCGATCACGCTTGCGAATACATGACCGGCGGGCGAGTGGCGGTGTTGGGCGCCACCGGAAGAAATTTCGCGGCGGGCATGTCGGGCGGGATCGCGTACGTGCTGGACGTCAAAGGAGACTTTGCCACCCGCTGTAATAAGCAGATGGTGAACCTGACCCAACTGGAGTGTGCCGCCGAGATCACGGAAGTCCGCACGATGATCGAGAAACATGGGAGGTACACCTCCAGCCGTTTTGCCAAGCACATCCTTGATCTGTGGGATGAGATGCTGCCAAAATTTGTCCGCATCATCCCCAAAGATTATGAGCGCATGCTGCAGTCGATGGAACGCATGAAGAACGCGGGTCTTTCCGGCGAGGAAGCCGTGATGGCCGCTTTTGAAGAAAACGCCCGAGATCTTTCGCGCGTGGGCGGCAACTAATGGGAAATCCCACGGGTTTCAAAGAAATTAAGCGTGAGCTTCCGGCGGATGTAGCGCCCAAAGAGCGCCTGAAGCATTGGAACGAGTTTCATCAGCACATGCCAGCGGACAAACTGCAGGCCCAAGGCGCCCGTTGTATGGACTGCGGCATTCCTTTTTGCCACACCGGCAATTTGGTCGCGGGAATGGCTTCCGGTTGTCCCGTCAATAATTTGATTCCCGAGTGGAATGATTTGGTTTATCGCGGGCTTTGGCGCGAGGCGCTGGACCGCCTGCATAAAACGAATAATTTCCCCGAATTTACCGGGCGCGTGTGCCCGGCTCCCTGCGAGGGTTCGTGTGTCCTTGGGATCAGCGAACCTCCCGTGACGATCAAAAATATCGAAGCCTCGATTATCGACAAGGGTTTTGAAGAGGGCTGGGTCATCGCCGAACCTCCGCAAAAACGCACGAACAAAAAAGTAGCGGTTGTTGGTTCAGGCCCCGCGGGTCTTGCCGCCGCGGCACAGCTCAATCGCGCGGGGCATTTGGTTACGGTTTACGAAAGGGCGGACCGCATCGGCGGGCTTCTGATGTACGGGATCCCCAATCCCAAGCTCGACAAAAAGATCGTTCAGAGGCGTATTGACTTGATGGCGAAAGAGGGCGTAAATTTTATTACCAACACGGAAATTGGAAAAGATGTCTCCGCCAAGAAGCTTTTGCAGGAATTTGATAGCGTTGTTCTCTGTGGCGGTGCCACGAAGCCGCGTGATCTGCCGATCGATGGCAGAAATTTAAAAGGCATTCATTTCGCGATGGAATTTTTGCATCACAACACCAAGACAGTTCTGGACGGCAAGCCCAGCGACCGATATATTTCAGCCAAAGGCAAGAATGTCGTCGTGATCGGCGGTGGCGACACCGGCACCGATTGCGTGGGGACTTCCATGCGCCACGGATGTAAGAGCCTTGTTCAGCTGGAGATCATGGGGAAGCCACCTCTCGAGAGGGCGGCGGACAATCCTTGGCCGCAGTGGCCCAAAGTTTACAAAATGGATTATGGCCAGGAAGAAGCGGCTGCGGTTTTCGGCGATGATCCGAGGAAATATCTTCTCACAGCCAAAAAATTCGAAGGTGATGCCAGCGGAAACGTCAAAGCGGTGCACGTGGTGGGGATCCAGTGGCAAAAAGACGCGAACGGCCGTTTCGGCCCCCAGGAAGTACCAGGCACTGAAAAAGTGCTTCCGGCGGAGCTTGTGCTTCTGGCAATGGGATTTTTGGGCCCCGAAGACACGGTGCTGGCTGAATTGGGTATTGAGCGCGATGAGCGTTCCAACGCGAAAGCCGAGCACGGAAAGTTCGTGACCAACATCAAAGGCGTTTTCTCCGCCGGCGACATGAGGCGGGGACAGAGCCTGATCGTCTGGGCCATCAATGAAGGCCGCGGCGCCGCCAAGGCGGTCGATGAGTATCTCATGGGCGCTTCCGATCTGCCTTGATTTGGACCCAAAGACCCGCCGGTTAGACAACGACATTCTCAAATTTATTCGCCAATACAGCGTGGCGGACGAAGCCCCCGAAAGCGTTTTTCAGGACCTGGCCCTCAAAATATTTGCCTATCAATACGAGAGAAACCAATTTTACCGCCGCTTTTGCGCGGTGGAGAACAAAACTCCTTTAAATGTTCAAACTTGGAAAGAGATCCCCGCGATTCCGGCCGAAGGTTTTAAAGAGTTCATCCTAACGACATTCCCATACAGAAAAGCCGCCCGTTTATTCCGCACAAGCGGCACGACCCATAGCGGGCGGGGTGTTCATTTTTTTGAGACGCTAAAACTTTACGAAGCGTCTCTCGTACCTGCTTTTAAAAAATACCTTTTGCCCGATCACCGGCACATGGATCTATTTTTTTTAACCGCCTCGCCACGAGAGCTTCGGGATTCTTCGCTTTCGTACATGATGGGTGTTGTCCAAAAAAAGTTCGGGATGCCGCGAAAGAATAATTTTTATGTGAAAAAAGAAAACATCCTGTCCGGAAGACTGGCATACGATCTTCTAAGCTCAAAAAAGCCGGTGATGATCCTGGCTACCGCGTTTTCACTGAAGGGTTTTTTAAATTATTTAAAAGAAAAAAAGATCGCCCTATCTCTGAAGCCGGGAAGCCGCCTCATGGAAACGGGGGGATTCAAAGGCCGGATGAAAAAAATTTCTAAAAGAGAGTTGTATCGTGAAGTCGGGAAAGAATTGGGAATTCCTCCCGGTTTTTGTGTCAGCGAATACGGGATGACCGAGCTTTCGAGTCAGTATTATGACACGACGTTTCATGATGGAAATTTTAAAGCGGGTCAAAAACTCATTAAAGCAGGTCCGGCGTGGCTTCGGGCTCTTGTGATCGATCCCAAAACAGGAAAAGAAGCGAAAATGGGCGGGCGGGGCCTGCTGAGGCATTTTGATCTGGCGAATCGAGGTTCTGTTATGGCGGTACAGACCGCCGATCTTGCGGTAAGATACCCTCAAGGCTTTGAAGTGATCGGCCGTGTTCCCGGCGCAAGTGCGCGCGGTTGCTCACTGACGTATGAAGAATTTTTAAAGGCTTGAACATGAACTTCAATGTCAAAAAAATAAAACAACGTAAAATTTTTTCTATCATTGCTTCTCTCGGGGAGCTCTCGGAGGAATGGCTTGTAAAAAATAATTTTTACCGGCAAAAAGCCCTGGGCCTGCTTGTCCGGGATTCGGGTTTTTCAAAGCGCATGTCCGAAGCCCTCCTGGATGCTACTTTCAGGGAGCTCACGCGAAAAAAATTAACCCTTCTCCTGAAATCAGAGTTGGGCGATCCGCGGGCGCTGGACGGTTTTTGCTTCAACAAAATTACCGGAAACCGTTCTTACGCGAAGGGCCCGAGGATCTTGACGCATATTTTTTCAGCCAATATTCCCAATCCGGCGGTCTCAAGCCTTGTGCATGGCATGCTTGTCAAAAGCGCCAATGTTATCAAGGTCTCAAAGCGCGACGCGGGGATCCTCCCGGTCTATTTAGAATCATTAAAAAAACACGACGCAATGCTCTCGAAAACAAATTTACTCCTGGATAGTGAAAGCCACACCGCTTTAAACGAGTGGGTGAACGCGTCGGACGCGGTGGTTGTTTACGGCTCTGATGAGACGGTCGGCCAGGTGCGAAAAATGGCGGGCCCGGAGAAAATTTTTGCCGGCTATGGCCATCGTGTCAGTTTTTCTCTTTATTCCCGTGAGGCCCTCAACAAAAAAGAAATGCCGGATCTGGCAAAAAAAACCGCGAGGGATGTGTGGATGGCGGACCAGCGGGGGTGTTTGTCGCCGGCGGTGGTATATGTGGAAGCGGGGGGTGCCGTATCCGGGCTCAAATTCGCTCAAAGCGTCGCCGAGGCGCTTCGAGGCCTGTCTTTGGCGGATCAAGGCTTACGCCCGGCCGGGCCTCAAAGAATTTTGGATAAAGAGGATTTAAAAAACCGGTGGAAACTAAAAAAAGTTAAAGGGGAGGAAGCCCATTTTTGGGAATCCTCGGTTCGTGGCGAGTGGGCTGTTTTTTTTGAGCAAAAAAATCTTGAGTTTTCTCATGTCTCCGGTGGACAGTCCGTTTTTATTCGAGAGTATAAAAATTTGAAAGATGTCAGCGGGGCCTTAAGCCCCTACGGAAAATATTTGCAGGCAGCGGCTTTGGAAGCCCCCGGCGCCAAAAGGGAAAGCATCGCGCAGATCCTGGCGGAGCTTGGGGTCAATCGCGTTACCCGCGCAGGATGTTTGCAGGAGCCTCCGGCAAGCTGGCATCACGACGGGATGCCGAATCTGGCCGGCTGGCTTCGCTGGACAGACCTCGAATGATGAAAAAATTTCTGACGATCCACGGGCATTTTTACCAGCCCCCGAGAGAAAACCCCTGGACGGGGAAAGTGGATGCGGAGGGATCCGCCAAACCTTTCCATGACTGGAACGAGCGCATCGCCAAAGAGTGCTATGAGGCCAACACGCAGGCTTCGATCATGGATTCTTCGGGAAAGACCGCGGTCCGTGTGAATAATTTTGCCAGCATCAGCTTTGACATCGGCCCCACGCTTCTTTCCTGGCTAAAAACACACGATCCCGCCACGTACGTCAAAATCCTGGAAGCCGACCGTGAAAGTGTCCGCGTTCACGGCGGCCACGGCAACGCGATGGCCCAAGTTTACAATCACATCATCATGCCTTTAGCCAGCGATCGGGATAAGCTCACTCAAATTATCTGGGGCATACGCGATTTTGAATATCATTTCAA
>CAZBIH010000062.1:0-3514 GCA_964492015.1 uncultured Planctomycetia bacterium
GCCCAAAGATTCCCGCCGCGAGATCTTTTTTAAAAAAATAAGAACGGACGCGAAAGTGCTTTCTGTCTACCGCGCGCTTGGATCTCGTTGTCCGAAAGTCCTTTTGGAGAGCGCTCGTGTGATCCCGGGGCAGGGGCGCTACTCGATCGCGGCGGCCGAGCCCGCTCTGATCTTTGAACATCGTCAAGGCAAGACCCGGATCCGGCCCCGCGGCGGAGAAAGCCGCATTCTCCGTGGGAACCCTTTTCCTCAACTCAAAAAACTCCTCGATGAGAGGCGGGTTGCCTGCCCGGATCCCTGTCCGCCGTTTGGCGGCGGCGCTGTCGGGTTCGTCGGCTATGAGGCTAAAAAAATATTGGAGCCCTCTCTGGGCGTGCGGGCAAAAGAAGATCTCGGCCTGCCTTGGCTGTATTTTCTTTTTATCGAAGAGGGTGTTTTATGGGATCACAAGACGGGGGAGGTGTTTGTTTTTTGTGTTCACCAAAAACAGGCGGCTGCGGACCGGCGCCTGGTTTCTCTGGAAAAGAAGATCCTTGAAAATTTAAAAAGATCCCCAAAATCTCTCCGGAAGAAGAAAAAGAACAAAGTTTCAGCGCCGCGGATCACTTCTTCCGTTTCCAAAAAAGAATTTATGGGGATGGTGGAAAGCGCCAAGAAAAGCATCCGCCGCGGCGATATTTTTCAGGCGAATCTTTCCCAGAGGCTTAGTTTTGCGCTCGAAGAGCCGGCGGAGGATGCCTATGAAAAAATAAAAAAAGTAAATCCCTCTTCTTTTTTTGGGATCCTGGACGCAGGAGATTTTAAAATTATTTCCGGCTCGCCCGAGCGGCTTCTGAAGCTCGAGGGAAGGCATCTGGAGACACGGCCGATCGCCGGTACGCGCGCGCGGGGTTTAAGCCTCCAAAAAGACAAAGCGGTGACTCAAGAACTTCTTTTAAATGAGAAAGAACGCGCGGAGCATATCATGCTCGTGGATCTGGAACGCAACGACCTGGGGCGTGTGGCCGAGTATGGCAGTGTGCGTGTGGAGGAGCTCATGGCCATCGAAGATTATTCGCATGTGAAGCACATCGTTTCAAATGTGAGCGCAACTTTAAGGCGGGGGCTGGATGCGGTGGACGCGTTTTCAGCTTTTTTCCCGGGGGGCACCATCACCGGCGCTCCGAAGATACGTTCGATGGAAGTCATCGATTCCTTGGAGCCTGTCGCGAGGGGGCCTTACACCGGTTCTTTGGGGTATTTTAGCTTTACCGGCGCTATGGATTTTAATATCATTATACGCAGTCTTGTGGTGAAGGACGGCCGAGCCTATCTTCAGGTAGGCGCCGGGATCGTGGCGGACTCTAGCCCCGAAAGGGAATATGACGAAACACTTTTTAAAGCAGAGGGCGTTCTCACCGCTCTCTTCGGCGCCGGAAAAACTCGAGCCATCTTGCGGCGACTCCGGTCTTCTTAGCCTCTCTTTTTTAAACAAACTCTCTGTTTTTGAAACGCTTCGCGCTTACCGCGGCCAATTTTTTAATCTGGCGGAACATTGGAAGAGGTTGGAGTGGTCCTGCGCAGGGTTGAGGCAGGGTCTTCCTCTGGATCGTGCGGGCTTCAGCTTGTGGGTGAATGAGATCTTGAAAGAAAGCGGGTGGGAAGACGCGATCGTGCGGGTCGCGGTGCACTGGGACGCCTCCGGCGGCGGTGTTTTGGCGGCGATCGTCCGGGAATTCAAAACACACCCGCTGTCTTGGTACGAGAACGGCGTGGAACTGAAGACTGCGGTGTCTCGCCGGCCGGACCTGAAAGCGGATAATCCGCAGATCAAATGTTCCCAATACGTGGGCGGCGTCCTGGCATCTTTAAGTGAAAACGAGCCCCGGGCACATGAGCTTCTGTTCCTGGGATCGGGCGGATTCGCGGCCGAGGGAACTGTCTCTAATTTGTTTATTTTAAAGGGAAAAAGGATTTTGACACCCTCGGCGGGTTCGGGTATTTTAAGTGGGGTGACGCGCGCTTTTGTGATCGAAATTTGCCGAAGCCACGGCCTGGAAGTCCTTGAAACTTTTTTTACACGGCATGAGATCTACAACGCCGATGAGTGTTTTATGACCAACACTTCTTCGGAGATATTGCCGGTGGTGCGGCTGGACGGACGGCAGATCGGGGGCGGCAGGCCCGGCGCTGTCACAAAAATTTTGGCGGAAGATTTTAAAAATAAACGGTTTCATGAAAGGGTCCATGATAAAAATTAAGCGGGCGCTCATCAGTGTGTATGACAAAACGGGGATCTTGGATCTCGCCAGGGCTTTGCAAAGTTATGGCGTTGAGATCATCTCTACCGGCGGGACGGCGGAGCTTTTTCGGAAAGAGGGGATCTCAGTCAAGGAAGTGTCCGAAGTCACCCAATTTCCGGAGATGTTGAGCGGCCGCGTGAAGACGCTTCACCCTCGTTTGCACGCCGGGATCCTGGCATTGCGCGATGACCCCAAACACATGAAAACTTTAGCGGAACATAAGATCGATACTCTTGATCTTTTGGTGGTAAACCTTTATCCTTTTTGGGACGCGATACGGACCAAGACGGCTGAGCATGAAATGATCGAGATGATCGATATCGGCGGGCCGTCGATGCTAAGAAGCGCTGCTAAAAATTTCCGCTTTGTCGCCCCGGTCTCGGATCCGGCGGACTACCCGATGATCTTGGAGGAATTGAAACGGACCGGCGGCGCTTTGAGCGATCCGACGCGCCGGAGCCTTGCCGGAAAAGTTTTTAAACTGACCTCGTATTATGATGGCTTGATCTCGGATTATTTTCAAAAAGGACGAAGGGAGGCATCCGCCTCTTCCGCGGGATCTCTTCCCGGCGCCCTAAGCCTGACTTTTAAAAAATCAGCGGATCTGCGCTACGGTGAAAATCCTCACCAAAAAGGGGCTCTGTATGAGGAGGCCTCGGTGACAGCCGGAATTGTAAAAGCCAAAAAACTTCACGGCAAAGAGCTTTCCTTCAACAATATCCTGGATCTGGACGCGGCGTGGGAGATCGTCGGGGATTTTAAGGAGCCGGCCTGTGCGATCATGAAGCATACGAACCCTTGCGGATTTGCGGTGGGGGCGGGTGCGCGCGAGGCATTTAAGAGCGCTTATGCCTGCGACCCGCTTTCGGCGTTCGGCGGCATCATTGGATTTAACACAGAAGTGGATGAGAAGACTGCCAAAGAAATAACCCAAAGCGGTTTTGTCGAGTGTATCGTGGCCACCGGTTTTACCCAGGCAGCGCTGGTGGAATTGACACAGAAAAAAAACTTAAGGCTTCTTTTGATGGACTTAAAGGCCGGCACCCAAGAGCGCTATGATTTCAAAAAAGTCTCCGGCGGGCTTCTCCTGCAGGACCGTGATGTGAAAGACCCCACTGAGGGAGATCTGAAATGCGTCACGAAATTGAAGCCCAAAAAAAGCCAGATCGCCGATCTTCTGTTCGCTTTTAAAGTATCGCGATACCTTAAGTCCAACGCCATCGTGATCGCCA
>CAZBIH010000062.1:3614-9586 GCA_964492015.1 uncultured Planctomycetia bacterium
GAGCTTTTAGGAAAAGACCGAGTCCTGCAGTACCAAAACGAAACGCTCATGGCGGACAATACCCAAAAAGAAAAAAAGATCGCCGAGCTTGAATCTGAAATAGAAAAACAATCCCAGCGGGAGCAAGGCCTGATGGAGCTTCTTGAAGAAATCAAAAAACAGCTGAATACCAAACCCGAGCCTGCTGTTTAAAAAGAGAGCCTGCCTGTGAATTATTCCGAAGCGCTTGAATATTTGGACTCTTTTACCAATTACGAAAAAGAAAAGACATTTCAATACCCCGCCGCGCTAAATTTGGACCGCATGCGGCAGTTGGCCAAGGAACTGGGGAATCCTCAGAATGCCTACCCGTCTATTCTGATCGCCGGATCCAAGGGGAAGGGTTCCACGGCGGCGATCCTAAGCTCGATCCTGCGCATGGAAAATATCAAGACGGGGCTTTACACGTCCCCGCATCTTCTGGATGTACGCGAGCGCATCCAAGTCAACGGCCTTCAGATCAGCGAGATCCGTTTTGCGGAATATTTAACACAGTTATCTAAAATGCTGGACGTATATTCCTGGCGCAAGGATCGACCGACTTATTTTGAGCTCCTCACAGCAGTCGCGTTCTGCCATTTCAAAGAAATGAAGGTTCAGGCGGCTGTTTTGGAGGTGGGTTTGGGCGGCCTGTACGACTCGACCAATATCGCCCAAGCAAAAGTGGTCGGCATGACTCCGATCAGCCTGGAACATACCGACAAACTGGGCAAGACGATCTCCAAGATCGCCGTGCAAAAGTGCGGGGTGATCAAGGGCCGCGAATATGTCGTGTCGGCCCATCAGCCCCGGGAAGCCGAGACGGTGATCTCGGAGACTGTCAAAGAGAGAGACGCGCGGGTTTTCTGGCTGGGCCGTGATATCAAGATCGTGGAGCGTGATTTTGGCCCTGCTTTTCAAAGGTTTGACGTCAAAACTCCTCTGGGGAGTTATTACGGCCTGGCGCTTCATTTATTGGGCGATCATCAGATGGAAAACGCAGCGCAGGCTATTCTGATGGCCAAATGTTTTGAGGAGAAAACACGCATCAAGATCAGTGAAGAGGCGGTCAAACAGGGGGTGCTCGACGCGCGCTGGCCGGGAAGGCTTGAGAAGATATCGGATCTGCCGACGGTCGTGGTGGACGGAGCCCACACCCCTGACAGTGTGCGCCGCATGTTGTCAGGTTTGAAGCGCCACTTCTCTTTCTCACGGCTTTTGGTGGTGCTCGGAGTTTTCGAAGACAAGGATTTGAGCGGGATCCTGGAGGAGCTTTTGCCGGAAACAGCGCAATTTTATGCCACTCGATCCGGACACGCCAGAAGCCTTGCGCCGGAAAAAATAGCGGAGGCTCTTGAAGGGCGCGGTGCAAAAGTTTCCGTTGAAAAAGAGTTTAAGGCGGCTTTTTCAAAAGCCCGTCAAGATGCCGGCGAGGAAGGTTTGGTTTTGGTGACAGGCTCACTGCATCTGGTGGCAGAGGCCAAACAAGCGGTGCGGGAGAATTCTTGATATGGCCGTGAGGGGATCGGATCGAGATACCATCGCAGCGATCGCGACTGCCTCCGGTGACGGCGGTGTGGGGATCGTGCGGTTGTCGGGAAAAGAGGCGGTCGTGATCGCGGGAAAAATTTTTGTATCCAAGAACGGCCAAAGCATCGCGGATCAAAAAGGTTTTACCGCGCGCTACGGACATGTACTGTCGGAAGGAAAGACCCTGGATGAGGCGATATTGCTTGTGATGCGGGCTCCCAAAAGTTATACCACGGAGGATGTGGCGGAGATCCAGGTACATGGCGGCAGTGTTGTTCTGCAGGAAGTTCTGGCGCTTGCCATCCGGCAGGGCGCGCGTATTGCGGCGCCCGGAGAATTCACTCAGCGTGCTTTTTTGAACGGACGCATCGATCTTTTGCAGGCGGAGGCAGTCCTGGACTTGATCCAGGCCAAGACGGAAAAAAACCGCCAGTGGGCTGCGGCACAACTGGAGGGTTCTCTTTCAAAAAAAACAGCCCGGATGAGGACAGAGTTTCTGGACATTTTAAGTTTTCTGGAGGCTTCGATCGATTTTCCGGAAGACGATCTTGAGATCGGAGACTATTCCGGCATTGAAATAAAATTAAATGGCCTCAAACTCCAGATCGAGGCGCTTTTGAACGGCTCAAGCCTCGGGCTTTTGGCGCGGCGGGGCGTGCGTGTGGCGCTTTGGGGGCGTCCCAACGCGGGCAAATCCAGCCTCATGAATTCGTTGACCAAACATAACCGCGTGATCGTCACACCTACTCCGGGGACGACGCGGGATGTGGTGGAGGACGAGGTGCAATTAGAAGGCTTCCCCGTAAAATTTTTGGATATGGCCGGAATTCAGGAAACGCAGGATTTGATCGAAAAAGAGAGTGTGTCACGTTCGCGGCAGGCGATGATGGGGTCCGACCTGGTTCTTTATGTACTCGACGCGAACAGTTCGTGGGGCGATCAAGACACGAAACTCTTTCACGAGATAGGAAGCAAGCCAAAGATCGTCGTACTGAATAAAGCGGACCTCCCGATGAAAGTGAAAGGGAGCCGGTTAAAAAAATTGATCGGCAATACCCAGGCAGTAGAAACCTCCTGTCAAACAGGAAAAGGCATTGAATCCCTGGAAAAAGAGATCGTTCGTTGGGTCACCGGCGGCTGTTCTCTATCGGCTGACGAGGATGTGATCAGTTCTGCACGCCAAAAGGATGTCTTGGAAAAAATGCTTCTAGCGATCCAGACTGCGCAGAGCGCTTGTCAGGCGCGGCTATCGCCGGAACTTGTGGCGGTGGATGTGCGTCTTGCGATGGATCATTTGGGAACGCTGGTGGGGGAGATCGTCACGGACGATGTGCTGGATGTTCTTTTTAGCCGGTTTTGCATTGGTAAGTAGTCACAAAAAATAGATAGGGGTAATGTCCTTGCCCGCGTTTCATTAAATTTATATAATAAGTCTGTTCAATTAAAAAGAAAGCCAACTTTTTAAATATGTTTTCAGCCGCATCCGATAGTCTTCTTGATCAGTTGGGCCGTAATCCTGTGCTCGTGGCCGCTCTTGCCTCGTGGTTCATCGCCCAGATCATCAAGGTTTTTTTAGGTTTGATCCGTACCAAAAAATTTGATTTTCGCTGGCTTGGCCGCTCGGGCGGGATGCCCAGTTCTCACGTGGCGGTGTCGATGTGCCTGGCCTGCTCTATTGGATTGCATTACGGCTTCAATTCGGGTCTTTTTGCGCTGGCTCTGGGGTTCGCGGCGATCACGATGTTTGACGCTCAAGGCGTGCGGCATCACAGCGGGAAGCAGGCGGTGATCTTAAACCAGATCATGGAAGACGTTTATGAGAATAAGGGCGTGCAGGAGAATCGTTTGAAAGAGTTTATCGGCCATACGCCGGTGCAAGTGTACGCCGGAGGCGCTTTGGGTATTTTGGTCGCCATTTTATTTTACCGGGGGGCCGCGTGATCCGCAGACTTGGTTTTGGTCTTTTGTTTTGCCTGTTGGCGTCAGCTCCGTCTTTCGCCGCGAAGGAGGCGCCGCAGTCTCAAGCTTTTCCGGCGTTCGCCTCGTTTTTGTCCCCAAGGCCCGACGCGCATTCCCTGATCTATACCGTGGCGCCGGCAGACACTTTTACGAAGATCTCGAGAGAAAATCATGTGACTTCGGATCTGATCAAAATGGTCAACGGCATCGATGACCGCGGCTTGAGGCCCGGGATGAAACTTAAGATCCCCACATACAAGTTCTCTCTGGTGATCGATAAATCACAAAATACTATGGCGCTCAAGGGGGACGAAGAGGTCCTTAAGTCTTATGTCGTGTCTACAGGCATTGATAACTCCACGCCTGTGGGTACGTTCACGATCACCGACAAACTGGTAGACCCCACCTGGTATAAAAATAACAAAGCGATCGCTCCCGGCAGTCCCGAAAACCAGCTGGGGACGCGCTGGATGGGGATCAGCAAAAAAAGCTATGGCATTCACGGGACCATTGAACCGGAGACATTGGGACAGCAGGTGACTGCCGGCTGTATCCGCATGAAAAATGAGGAAGTGGAGGAGCTTTACCGGATCGTGCCTCCCGGAACACCCGTCACGATCGTGGATAAAAAAGCATGATCACCGCTCTGGATTTTGAAAAACCCATTGTAGAACTTGAAAAAAAGATCACAGAGCTTAAAAATCTCTCCGCCGACGGCAGCCTAAATTTGGATTCCGAAGTTAAAAAATTAGAATCCCGTTTGACACAGGCTAAAAAAGAGACTTATCTCAATCTCACCCCCTGGCAGCGTGTTCAGATCGCGCGCCATCCGCGCAGGCCCTATACCCTGGATTATATTCAGGGCATCTTTACCGATTTTGTGGAGCTTCACGGGGATCGTACATTTGCCGACGATAAAGCGCTGGTGGGTGGTTTTGCCCTTTTTGAGGGAAAGCCCTGCCTTGTGATGGGTCATCAGAAGGGCCGCGACGCGAAAGAAAACATTATGCGTAATTTTGGAAGTGCGCACCCGGAAGGTTATCGCAAAGCTTTGCGTTTGATGAAGATAGCTCAAAAATTTAATCTGCCGATCATTGCGTTCGTGGACACACCGGGAGCTTATCCGGGCATTGGCGCCGAAGAACGCGGTCAGGCTTATACGATCGCCATGAATATCCGCGAAATGGCGCGTTTGGACGTGCCGATCCTAGTTTGCGTGATCGGGGAAGGCGGCTCGGGCGGCGCTTTGGGAATAGGCGTGGGCGACCGGGTGCTTGTATTTGAAAACGCCTATTATTCGGTGATCTCACCGGAGGGTTGCGCGGCTATTCTTTGGAAGGACCGCACCAAAGCCCCGGAAGCGGCGGCGGCTTTAAGGCTCACTGCCAAAGACCTTTTGGAGATGAAGCTGATCGATGACATTGTTCCGGAACCGCTGGGCGGCGCTCATAAGGATCTTCAGGCCATCACGGACTCGACCCGGCAGGCACTCCATAAACATTTAAAAGAGCTTGAGGGTCTGCGCCGCGGTGATCGGGTCGAGGCACGTTATGAAAAATTTCGTAAAATAGGGATGTATCAGGAAATGCAGGTGGAGGCAGTTGAAAAGATCTATGTTAAAATTGAAAAAAAACGAAGCCGTAAAAAAATGGCAAGTGCCAAGTGAATTGTCGCAGGTCCCAAAAGCGAGTTCACAGACGCTTTCTTTTTTTAAGCCGCTGGGATTGAGCGAAGCCTACCGTTTCGACATCCGTTTGTGCCTGGAAGAGGCGCTGATCAACGCGATGAAGTACGGCAACGGTTTAAAACGCGAGATCCCGGTGGATCTGGAAGCTGGTTTTGACGAAAAAAAGATCTGGTTGCGCGTCGAAGATCGAGGCAAAGGCTTTGACGCCCGGAAGATCGGCGATTGCACCCGCAGCGAAAATCTCCTAAGGGGAAGCGGCCGGGGGATCTATTTGATCCATCAGCTGATGGATGAGGTCCGGTACAATGCCCGGGGAAATTCCATTTGGATGACGAAGTCTATTCAGGGGCCGATGTAATTTAACGTTCTTTTTTAGTCTCACGGAGGATGACATGGAAGTGAAGGTATCGCAGGTGATGGAGATCGCGGTGTTTCAAGTCAGCGGAGAGATCAATATCAGCACGTCCGGGGACCTGAAAAAACATTTTGAGAAGAATGCGTCAAAAAAAGTCGTCGTCGATCTGGAGAAGGTCACTTACATTGACAGTTCGGGGCTGGCGACGCTGGTCGAGATGCTCAAAAAAACACGTTCTCAGAGCGGCGCTCTTGGGCTTTCCGGCATGTCCGAGAAAGTGAAGAGTCTTTTTGAGATCACCAAACTCGACAAGCTTTTCTCTATTTTACCCACGCAGGAAGAAGCGATCTCCAAGATAAGGGTCTGTTAAACGATATATGACACATTTGGCCGAGAGGATTTTGGAGCGAGACAAGAAGCGAG
>CAZBIH010000063.1:0-9069 GCA_964492015.1 uncultured Planctomycetia bacterium
GCGATGTCGACGAGCCCTGAAAGCACGACATAAGTTTCCACACGGCCGACGTTGGCGACGGCGGATTCTTTGGGGCGGGTCACATGTTTACCGATGGTGAGCGAAGATATCTTGGCCATTTGCACGATATACGTCGAATAATCTTTCAGGATCTTCATTTCCTTGTCACGGGAGGTCTTGACGGCGACGCTCACAAGGTCTTTGGGGTTGATCTGCCAAGCCGAGCGGACATTGCGAATGGCTTGGATCTCGCTAATGATGAGCCCTACTTCTTCTTCAACCTTTTCATCCACAAATTTTTTAGTCACCTTGGGCCAGGCGGAGATCATGATGGAGTCGCCCTCATGCGGCATTTTCTGCCAGATCTCTTCGGTGATGAATGGCATGAAGGGGTGCAGGAGTTTCAGGGTATTTTCCAGCACGGTCTCAAGCACCCATTGGGTCTGGGCGGTTTTGATCGTGGGTTTGGCGAACTCCACATACCAGTCGCAAAACTGATGCCAAAAGAAATCATAAAGTGTCGAAACAGCCTCGTTGAAGCGGCTTTTTTCAAGACTCTCCGTCACGCTTTCAACGGTCTGGTTTAAGCGGCTTAAGATCCAGCGGTCCACGGCGCTTAAATCCGCGAGTTTGGGCGTTTTGGATTTTGAGTTTTCCGTGCGGCTTGTCGCGCCGCTACTTGCAGCGGCGGAATTCATGAGGAGAAACCTTGCTGCGTTCCAGATCTTGTTGGCAAAATTGCGGCCGACCTCAAATTTTTCTTTCGAAGCATAGACATCTTGGCCTTCGGACGTGATCGAAATGATGGCAAAACGCAGAGCGTCGGCGCCATATTCATCGATGATGCCGATAGGGTCCACGACATTTCCCAGAGACTTGGACATCTTGGCGCCGCGCTCATCGCGGACGATCCCGTGAATGTAGACCTGTTTAAAGGGTTCTTTGCCCATAAATTCAATTCCTGACATCATCATGCGAGCCACCCAGAAGAAAATAATTTCATAGCCGGTGACAAGGCATGCGGTCGGGTAAAAAAACGTGAGGTCTTTATTTTTCTCAGGCCAGCCGAGCGTCGAGAAAGGCCAAAGCCATGAGGAAAACCACGTATCCAGGACGTCCGGGTCCTGCAGAAGATCTTTATTTTTACAAACCGGGCATTCTTTGGGCGTTTCCCGCGCGACGATCATGCCGGGTTCGTTGTAAACTTTTTTGTCCTTGCCCCATGCAGGATCGTTTTTGTCGCGGCAAGGTTCGCAGTACCAGACCGGAATGCGGTGTCCCCACCAGATCTGACGTGAGACGCACCAATCTTTGATGTTGTTCATCCATTCCAAATAGACTTTGGACCAGCGCGCGGGCCGAAACTCGGTGCGGCCCTCTTTGACGGCGGCGATGGCGGGCTTGGCCAAGGGCTTCATGCGGACGAACCATTGCTTGGAAAGGTACGGCTCCACCACGGTCTGACAGCGGTAGCAGTGGCCGACGGCGTGCGTGTGTTCCTTGGTCTCCAGAAGGATACGGCGGTCTTCAAGCTCAGCGATTATTTTTTTGCGCGCTTCAAAGCGGTCCAGCCCCTTGTAAATGCCGGCGGCCTCATTCAAAGAAGCGTCGGGATTCATGATATTTAAAATATCAAGTTTGTGCTTTTGCGCGAAATTAAAATCCACCGGGTCATGCGCGGGCGTGATCTTCAAAACGCCGGTGCCGAACTTAGGATCAATAGCCTCATCCTGAATGATCCTTAAGCGGCGATTCAAGATCGGCAGGATCGCCGTCTTGCCCACGAGGTGCTGATAACGCTCATCTTTGGGATTAAAACCGATCGCGGTGTCGCCCAGCATCGTCTCAGGCCGCGTTGTCGCGATGGTGACGTGCTGATCGGTGCCCTCAATTTGATATTTCAAATAATAAAGATGCCCGACGATCTCTTTGTGCTGAGCCTCTTCGTCCGAAAGCGCCGTCTGGCAGCGCGGGCACCAGTTGATGATGTATTTACCGCGGTAGATCAAGCCTTTTTCATAGAGGCGCACGAAGACTTCACGGACAGCCTTAGAAAGTCCCTCATCCATCGTAAAGCGCGTGCGGTCCCAGTCGCAGGAGGCGCCTAGACGTTGAAGCTGTTTGATAATGGTGCTGCCGTATTTCTCGCGCCATTTCCAGACGCGCTCTAAAAATTTTTCTCGACCCAGCGTGTGGCGTGTGAGGCCCTCTTCGCGCAGAGACTTCTCCACAACATTTTGCGTCGCGATGCCAGCGTGGTCTGTTCCGGGCAGCCAAAGAGCTTCAAAACCACTCATGCGCTTGTAACGAACAAGAATATCCTGCAGGGTGCAGTTGAGCGCGTGGCCCATATGCAAAATACCGGTGATGTTGGGCGGCGGGATCACGATCGTGTAGGCTTTTTTCCCGGGCTTGGCGGAGGCCTTAAAATAGCCGCGCTTTTTCCATTCCTCGTACCACTTCTTCTCGACAAGCTTGGCCTCGTAAGCTTTGGGGAACTCGTTGGGGCTGTCGCTCTTTTTTTCGGGTTGTTCTTTGTGTTTCTCTGTCATGGGGCGCTCTTTAAAAGTTTATATTCCATCGCGTCAATAAGCGCTTTCCAGCTGGCTTCGATGATATTGGTGGAAACGCCGATCGTGGACCAAACGCGTTCCTTGTCATGAAATTCAATGATGACGCGTACTTTGGCCGCGGTGCCGGCTTTGGAATTGACGATACGCACCTTGTAATCGTCCAGCTCTACTTCGGCGATCTGAGGATAGGACTCAGTCAGGGCCTCTTGGAGGGCTTTGCCAAGCGCGTCCACAGGACCGTCGCCTGTTTTGTGTATCGTCTTAGGTTGAGCGCTCCCGACGGTGACCTTTACGATGGCGGTAACATCAGGATTTTTCTCGCCGATGCGCTCGCTTTTGATCTCAGCGGTTGCTGTAAAAAATTCTTTGCGATGACCAATGATCTTTCTCATCAATAGCTCGACGCTGGCATCGGCACCTTCAAATTGGTAGCCCTCATTTTCAAGGACCTGCACACTGTGAAGGATCTCCTTTGTCTCGGGCGCGTCTTTTTTCAGATCAATGCCCCACTCCTGAGCCTTCAGGATGATATTGGTGCGTCCACCCACCTCTGAAACCAGGTGTTTACGCGCGTTCCCGACAACCGAGGGGTCCACATGTTCGTAAGTGATAGGATTTTTTTTCACCGCGTCGATATGCACGCCGCCCTTGTGAGCGAAAGCACTCTGCCCCACATAGGGCTGGCTTTTGGCGGGCACCGTATTGCAGATCTCGTTCACAAAACGGGAAACAACAGTTAATTCGCGAAGCTTGCCCTCAGGCAGACAGCGAAAACCAAACTTCAGCTCAAGATTGGCGATGATGGGGATCAGATCGCAATTGCCGCAGCGCTCCCCGATGCCGTTGACCGTGCCCTGCACATGGACCGCGCCTGCTTCGACAGCGGCAACGGCATTAGCCACACCCATCGCGGTGTCGTTGTGGGTGTGAATTCCTAAAGGATGCTTGAGCTTGGCCTGAACTTCCGCCACGATCTTGGCAACGGCTGAGGGCATGTTGCCGCCGTTGGTCTCACACAGGACAAGCACCGAGGCTCCGGCGTCGCGTGCGGCTGTGATGGCCTTGAGCGCATATTCGGGATTGGCGCGGTAGCCGTCAAAAAAATGCTCCGCGTCGTAAATGACTTCTTTGCCCTTGGATTTTAAATATTTGACCGACTCAAAGATCATGCGGAGATTTTCTTCCAGGTCTACCTTGAAAACTTCCCGCACATGCAGGTCCCAGCTCTTCCCGAATATTGTGATAACTTCGGTCTCCGCCACCAGCAATCCTTTCAACACCTCATCTTCCGATGCTTTTTTCCCCGCGTGCATGGTGGAGCCGAAGGCCACTAATTTCGCGTGATGAAGCTTGAGCTTTTTGGCTTCATTGAAAAATTGCACGTCCTTGGGATTGGCGCCGGGCCAGCCGCCCTCGATGTAATCAAAGCCGGCCTCGTCCAAACGCCGGGCGATGAGGAGCTTGTCCTGCACGGAGAAAGAAATATCCTCTCCCTGAGAGCCGTCTCTTAGGGTTGTGTCGTAGATCTGGATTTTTTTAGAACTAGTCATCGTTATTTCCTATTTTGTCATCTCGAGCAAAGCGAGAGATCTCGCTTTTATGGGATTTCTCACTTCGTTCGAAATGACAAATCTACTTTTTCTTTTGGTTGAGTTCAAATTCCTTATGCAAAAGTCGGACAGCTTTGTCGGCTTGCGAGAGCTTGACCACGCAGGAGATCTTGATCTCGCTGGTGGAGATCATTTCAATGTTGATCTTGTTCTTTCCCAGGATCTCGAACATTTTCGCGGCCACACCGGCATGACTTCTCATGCCGATCCCCACCACCGAAACCTTTGCGATCTTGGGGTCTTTGGTCACTTCTTTGATCCCGCTCTCAGCGGCTACTTTTTTCAAAAGAGTCACAGCCGTATCCGCCTCGTTGCGCGGGACGGTGAAAGAGATATCCGTGGATACACCCTTGCCGATATTTTGAATAATAACATCGACGTTGATGCCCGCATCCGCCAGCGTGCGAAATATCATTCCGGCGATACCGGGCTTGTTAGGGACGCCGCTCACGGTAAGCTTGGCTTCATTTTTACTGACAGAGACTCCGCGGATCAAAACATCTTCCATTGACTTATCCTCCTTCACGATCCAGGTTCCTTCGTTAGTGGAAAAACTGCTCCGCACATGGAGCGGAATATTGTATTTACCGGCGACTTCGATGGAGCGCGACTGCATGACCTGCGCGCCGGACGAAGCCAGCTCCAGCATTTCTTCGTAACTGATGCGTTCAATTTTTTGCGCGTCCTTGACCTTGCGCGGGTCGGTGGTGTAGATCCCCTCGACATCTGTGTAGATCTCACAGCTGTCCGCCGAAAGCGCCTTGGCCAGCGCCACCGCCGTCAGGTCACTGCCTCCGCGCCCCAGAGTCGTGATGTCATCATTGTTGCTGGTCCCTTGAAAGCCGGCCACAATAACAGTTCTTTTTTTCTTAAGCTCTCTCTGAAGCCTGTCGGAAGAAATGTCGATGATCCGCGCTTTGGTGTGTGATGAGTCGGTTCGAATGCCCACCTGATAACCGGTAAAGGAGATCGCATCGACCCCCAACTCATGAAGCGCCATCGCCAAAAGCGCCACAGAGATCTGCTCGCCTGTCGACAAAAGCATATCCAATTCACGGCTTGGCGGATTGGTCGAGACTTTGGCAGCCAGGTCCAAAAGATCATCGGTTGTATCCCCCAAAGCGCTCACAACAACTACCAGTGAGTGGCCTTGTTTTTTGTAACTGGCAATGCGCTCCGCGACCCGCTTGATCCTCTCGGGGTTGGCAACGCTGGACCCGCCATATTTTTGAACGATCAAACTCATAACAACCTATCTCCCCAGTGTCATCTCGAGCGAAGCGAGAGATCTCGCTTTTATGGGATTTCTCGCTTTGCTCGAAATGACAGTTAGTGTTTTAAAAATTCCCTCAAGAACTCGTGACCCTTTTCAAGGGAAGCACTCTGCCCGCAAGCCTTTTCGTTAAAAGCTGTATTCTTCTCCGCTACGATCCCCTCGCCCGCGGTCAAGACCAGCGTCGGGTTGCGCGTGTATTTTTTCTGCGGCAAGGACTCTGCCAAATCCCCGGCAACGGCAATGCGCACAGGCTCTTTTTCATACTGTTTTAAAATATTCCCGACGAACACGTCAAAATCCTCGATCTTTTTGATCTTAGATTTTAAATCCCTCTGAATTCCGGCAATGCTGTGAAAATAAACAAAATCAGTCTGCGGCGGGATTTTCAGCGTATCCCTCAAAGAAGAAAGGCCTGCTGTTTTGGCGATCCCCCTCACAAGGTCTGACGAGGTAAAAAAGGAGCCGCTCATCCCGTATTCTTTTTCAAATTGAGGTAAATGCGGTTTTTTCCCCTGTCCCCACAGCCACAGACGATTGGCTGGATTCTCTCCCAGATCAATGCGCACGCGGTTGATCTCTTGGTTTTCTAAATAAGCACTCACCTCAGTCATCAATTGGATCACCGTCTCACTGCCGCGGCCCTTGGGCAGGTGCTTTGAGATCTTCTGCCCCAGACAATAAGACGGCGGTACGCAGTCCAGCTCATCCAGATCCTCGAGAAGTTTTTCGTCGCGCACCAAAAGGTAATTTTTGTAGCTGGACCCGCGCTGAAATTCAAACGGCGTTTTGGTGTATTTGGCGATGAGGCCCTTGATGAGCGTGCCCGCCTCGCGCTCCGTGATACTCCCGGAGAACGGGTCGATGAGCGCCTCATCCAGAAGCGTTACAAAGTCCGCGCGGAATATCACCTGGTTATCCGCCTGATCAATGCCAAAGGAAACACACTCCAGGGGCGCCAGGCCCGTGTAGTATTTTAGAGGGTCATAGCCCAAAAGCGACAGATTGGCGACAACGCGCGTCGGCTCGAGATTGGCCGGCGCGAAAGACGCCAGTCGCACACGCCCTTTCTGGGCCAGCGCGTCCAGCACGGGAGTCTTAGCAGCTTCCAAGGGCGTCCTGCCCCCCAGATCCTCCAGCGGCTCATCCGTCAAACCTTCACAAACAAATAAAAAAAACTTCATTTCAGAACCCCATCACTTTCAAAATACTTTCGATCTTGGCTGGGACCGCTTTCGGCATTTTGACCGAAGAGATCGCCTGCGCCGGATCCTTTAGGCCATGGCCCGTCAAAATACAGACGATCACGTTCTTACGGTTGTTCTTCTTTTTAATATTTTCAAAATAATTCTCTTTTTTAAGTTTCAAAATTCCGGCGACGGACGCGGCGCTTGCCGGCTCGACAAACACACCCTCTTTTTGGGCCAAAATTTTATACGCCGTCAAAATTTCCTTGTCGCTGACCTTGTCGATAACGCCGCCGGATTCTTCGCGTGCCGCAAGCGCCGCTTTCCAGCTGGCCGGGTTGCCGATCTTGATCGCGGTGGCAATGGTCTTGGGTTCGCGGATGATCTTATTTTTGACGATAGGGGCGGCACCCTCCGCCTGAAAACCCAGCATCGCAGGCTTGGAGAGGATCTTTTTATGATCAAAATATTCCCTGTAGCCCTTCCAATAAGCGGTGATGTTTCCGGCATTTCCTACCGGGATCGCGTGAAAATCCGGGGCTGTACCGCCCAGCTGATCGCAGATCTCAAATGCACCGGTCTTTTGTCCCTCGATGCGGTACGGATTCACCGAATTAACGAGTGTCACCGGATGCTTTTCTGAAATTTCGCGGACCATGCGAAGCGCCGCATCAAAATTGCCCTTGATGGGGATCACCGTTGCGCCGTGAATGAGCGCCTGACTTAGCTTGCCGAGAGCGATGGCCCCTTGAGGGATCAGCACGACACAGCGAAGTCCCGCGCGGGCCGCGTAAGCCGCCGCCGAGGCGGAAGTGTTGCCGGTTGAGGCGCAGATCACAACGCGCGCGCCGTTTTCCTTGGCTTTGGAAACAGCCATCGTCATGCCGCGGTCTTTAAAAGAACCGGTGGGATTCAGGCCTTCACATTTTAAAAAAACAGATTCGCCAACGAGCTCTGATAAATGCTTCGCGAAAACCAGAGGCGTGTTGCCTTCATTGAGCGTCACGACAGGGGTGGCTGAAGTCACCGGCAAAAAAGAACGGTATTTTTCGATCAGGCCCGGCCACAAGTTCATGATTCGACCCGCATCAAAACTGTTTTTTTGCTGACACCGCCAGAGGCGTCGATCGTTTTTAGCGCTTTGCGGACATTCTTCTCCGCAGCCTCGTATGTCAGGATAATAACTGGCACGGATTTGGTCGTGTGCGATTCTTTTTGGTTTACGCTTAAGATCGAGATGTTCTGCTTGCCCAGAGTCTGCGCAATCATTCCGAGAACGCCCGGCTTGTCGGCCACCTGGAAACGTAAATAATATTTGGAAACAGTCTCATCAACCGCGAGGATCTTTTTATTATCCGCCTGCCCGAGCATCACCTTGGGGTCGTGACCCCCCGAAGAAATTCTCTTGGCGATATCGATCACGTCACTCATGACGGCGCTGGCCGTCGGCATGCGGCCCGCTCCACGTCCGTAAAAAAGCTGGTCGCCTGCCTGATCTGCGTTGATGAACACAGCGTTATAAACACCGCGCACGCTGGCCAGCGGATGCCCTTGCGGCAAAAGCGTCGGGTTCACTCGAAGCTCAAGGCCGCCGGGATGTTTTTTTCCGACCGCCAAAAGCTTCACGACATAACCGAGTTCACGCGCGTAAGCAATATCCTCAGCGCTTAAGCTGCGGATCCCTTCGACATGTATTTTTTTGAAAGGGATGCGTGAGCTGAATGCCAGGCGTGCCAGCACGGCTAATTTATGCGCGGAGTCCACGCCGTCGACGTCCAGCGCTGGGTTCTCTTCGGCATATCCTTTGGATTGAGCTTCCCGAAGCGCCGTTTTGAAATCGGAGTTTCCCCCCGACATCTGCGTCAAAATATAATTGCAGGTCCCATTAACGATCCCCAAAAATTGGGACACGTTGTTGGAAACAAGGCCCTCTCTCAAAGACTTGATGATGGGGATGCCGCCGCACACGCTGGCTTCAAAGCCGATCTTTCGGGAATATTTGTCAGCCAAAGCAAAGATCTCCTCGCCCTGTTCAGCCAAAAGCGCCTTGTTGGCGGTAACGACGTGTTTTCCGGATGCGATCGCCTTTTGGATGATCTCTTTAGCCGGGTGGATGCCGCCGGCAAGCTCGATCAAGATGTCGATGCCAGGATCTTTCGCCAGAGACATTGCGTCGGTGGTCAAAAGCGCCTTAGGAACATTCACAGATCTTTTTTTAGAAAGGGACCGGACGGCTATTTTTTTTAAAATTAGGCGGGCGCCCGTCTTTTTTTCAAGCAGGGCCGTCTGGTCCCGCAGGATCTGGAACACACCCGACCCCACGGTGCCCAAACCGACCAGGCCCAAACGCACTTCCCGGTTTATCTTTTTGTTTGCCATATTTCAACAACTCCTAAAAGGGTCCCAATGTCGGGGTGAGAGGATTT
>CAZBIH010000064.1:0-4373 GCA_964492015.1 uncultured Planctomycetia bacterium
TCAAAAAATGAGCGGTTGTCCCACCGTTCATGGACACCCTGAGTTCCAGAGGGGAGCCTTCCAAAAATATAGGCCAGACTGATCAGATATAGACAATTCTACGCGCGCTGAACATATGCAGTCCGAGGTTTTGGGGCACGGTTGTGGTAGAATTACGGCTATTATGGAAAGTTTATCAGACAAGTTCAATAGCATTTTAGATTGACGACCATTTTTCTCATTATGAAAAAAAGTCACAGCGCCGGAGGAATTGTTCTGAATTCCAAAGGCGAGATCCTTGTAGTAAACCAAAACCGTGATTCCTGGTCCCTGCCCAAGGGGCACATTGATCCGGGCGAGACGCCTCTTCAGGCGGCGGCGCGTGAGATCGAAGAAGAATCCGGCGTTTCCAAGATCGAGCTGGTGCGCGAACTGGGCACTTACGAGCGCTACAAGATCGGCCTGGACGGCAAAGACGACACCTCGGAACTGAAGATCCTCACTTTTTTTCTCTTCCGCACGGCGCAGACGAGGCTCAAACCCATCGATCCGCATAACCCCGAGGCGCGCTGGGTAAAAAAAGAAGAAGTCGCCAAACTTTTGACGCATCCCAAGGACAAAGAATTTTTTGCCAAAATAGCGAAAGATCTTGTGTGATGGCTAAAAAACCCGTCAAAGACATCCAAAGAGCTCATGTTTATTACAGCGGCCGCGTGCAGGGGATCGGGTTCCGTTATACCGCCGAAGGGCTGGCGCTGGACTTGAAACTGGTGGGTTGGGTCAAAAATCTGCCGGACGGCCGTGTCGAGCTTCTCTGTGAAGGCCCTAAACCAAATATCGAGGAGCTGTTTTCCCGCATTCAAAAAAGTATTTTAGGACGGCATATCAAAAAGGCCGATGTTTTCTGGGAAAAACCCACGAATGAATTCACCGATTTCACCGTTGAGTTTTGCCTGTAGTGAACCCCAAAGCCCAGATCCAAAAACTCCGCAAAGAGATCGAAAAGCATAGCCGGCTGTATTACGAGAAAGCCAAACCGAAGATCTCTGATCCGGAGTTTGACCGTTTAGTAAAAGAACTGGATAGGCTTGAGGCCGCGCATCCTGAGTTTCGCTCCGAATCATCGCCGACCCAGCGTGTTGGAGGCAAGCCTGCTCAAGGCTTCGTGACCGTCGAGCACCCGGTACCCATGCTTAGCATTGACAACACCTATTCTAAAGAAGAACTGGCCGATTTTACTGCCCGCGTTAAAAAAAATATAGGGGATGAGGGCGTCGAGTACGTGATGGAGCTTAAGATCGACGGCGTTTCTTTGTCGCTTCTTTATGAGGATGGCGCGATTGTGCGGGCGGCCACCCGCGGCGACGGCGCCCACGGTGATGATATTACCGCCAACGCGCGCGTGATCGAGTCGATCCCTAAGCGGCTCAAGGGCGCCCGCGGCGGACGCATCGAAGTGCGCGGCGAAATTTTTTTAGAGAGAAAAATATTTAAAAAGATCAACGCTCAGCGCGAAAAGGACGGCGAGGATCTTTTTGTGAATCCCCGCAACGCGGCGGCTGGATCGCTGAAGCTTTTAGACCCGAGGCTCGCCGCTTCCCGAAAACTTTCTTTTTTTGCACACAGCGTCGGTGTTTATGACGCCGAGATGTTTAAGAAACATTCCGAACTTTTGGACCATTTTGAGTCCTGGGGGCTTCCGGTCAACGGACATCGGCGGGTGTGCCGCACGCTTGCAGAAATGGAACGCGCCTGTGATGAGTGGGAAACCAAAAAAGACAGCCTTAATTACGACACGGACGGGTTGGTATTTAAGGTGAATAGCCTCCAGCAACAGAGAGCTCTGGGTTCCACTAATAAAAGTCCGCGTTGGTTGGTGGCCTACAAATTTCCGGCCGAGAAAGCCAAAACGCGGCTTATGGATATCCTTGTGCAGGTGGGGCGTACCGGGGTGCTGACGCCCGTGGCTATTCTGGAGCCGGTATTTTTGGCGGGCACGACGGTGTCACGCGCGACCTTGCACAACGAGGATGAGATCAAGCGGCTGGGTCTTAAGATCGGGGACTGGGTGCGCATTGAAAAAAGCGGTGAGATCATCCCGCAGGTCACCGATGTTTTGAAAAATTTAAGGAACGGCCGTGAGAAAGATTTTTTATTCCCCAAAAAATGCCCCGTGTGCGGCTCCGAAGCGGCCCGGGATGAGGAAGAAGTGGCTTACCGGTGCATGAACCTGGGCTGTACGGCTCAGCTGAAGGCCCGCCTGCTTCACTTTGCCTCGCGCAAAGCGATGGATATCGAAGGTTTGGGCGAAGCGCTTGTCGAGCAATTGGTGGACAAAAAGAGGGTCGCGGATTTCGCGGATATTTACTCCTTAAAAAAAGAAGCTCTTTCAGAGCTTGAGCGGATGGGGGAAAAGTCCGCGGACAATCTCGTTGCACAGATCCAGAAGAGCAAAGCCCGCGGAATGGCCTCATTCCTTTACGCGCTGGGGATCCGGCATGTGGGAATAGGCGCCGCCAAGCTCTTGGCGCGTCATTTTCGTTCGATGGAGGCGCTTTCTAAGGCAACGCAAGAGGACATGGAGGCGATCGGCGCTGTCGGAGGGGCTATTTCGGGGGCCATTCTGGATTTCTTCAAGAACCGAGACAACCGAATAATTTTAGAGAAGCTGGCCAAGATAGGTGTTAAAATGAACGCTGTCCCGACGGAAGCAGGCCCCGCCGAAGGGGATGTTTTGTCCGGCAAGACCTATGTTTTAACCGGGACTCTGGAGGGTTTTACGCGGGAAGAGGCGGGGCGCCTGATCGAGGCGCGGGGCGGGAAGGTGGCCTCCAGCGTCAGCAAGAAAACGGCCGGTGTGATCGCGGGCGCCGAACCCGGGTCCAAGCTTCAAGACGCACAAAAGCTGGGTGTGGCCCTATTGACCGAAAAAGATTTTTTGAAACTGATCCAAGCGGAATAACACCAAGGAGTTTTTGGAATGATAAAAAAGACGGTTTATTTTCTGAGCATCATCGCTCTTTTGCAATTCACCGGCTGTGAGACCCTACAGAGAAAATTCACGCCGAAAAAGAAAGAGGTGAAGCATGTGGCGCGGTCGATCTATTTTGAAGAGGGCGCCTACCAGAAAAAATTTTCCAACGATTATTATTACAAGACCCACTTCACGCTGTGGCGGACTTGGCATGATGAGCTTTTGAACAATTTGGGCGGCAACGAAAAGAAAACGACGCGCGCGGCGCAGGATTCTTTGAGCAACCTTCAGGAGATGCAGCAGTATTTAAAACCGAATAAGCACGCCGAACTTCAGGTGATCATCAACGACCTGGACAATGTGATCAAGCGAATGGATCAGGCCAGCCGCAGTACGCAGGTCGGGTCCCTGCGGACAGAGCTTGAGCGCATTCGCCGGGCAGTGGGCAATGATTTTTATTACGACAAGGTCAAAGACAGCCTGTTGGCGGACAAGGTGGATCTGGGGGATCAAGAAGCGGCTCCAAGCGCTTCTGCAGCGGCATGACCGGCCTTGTCGGCCTTTTTTTGGACAGCCTTTCGATCGAGAAAGGCCTCTCAAAAAATACGACACTTTCCTATGGAAGGGACCTGCGCCAGTATTTGGTTTTTTTGAAGAAGCGCGGTGTCGCGTCCCCGGAGTCGATCACCCGCAAGGAGATCATGGATTTTCTTCTGTCCGAGCGTGACCGGGAACTTTCACCGGTTTCCGTCGCCCGGGAATTGGTGGCGATACGCGTGTTTCACCGTTTTTTGGCGGCGGAGGGCAAAGTCGCTGAGGATGTGACGGAGAGCCTGGAGGCGCCCAAGCTCTGGAAGCATTTGCCGGAAGTTTTGAGTCAACAGGAAGTAGAGTCGCTTTTGAGAGCACCCAACGCGCGCCGGCCCCAAGGGGCGCGTGACCAGGCGGCGCTTGAATTTATGTACGCGACAGGCGCGCGCGCGAGTGAAGTGTCCGCGGTGAAGGTGGGTTCCGTAAGTTTTGAGTCCGGCTATGTTCGTATCCGCGGAAAAGGCGAAAAAGAACGGCTGGTGCCCTTGGGCTCCATGGCGCAAAAAAGTCTCAAGCGTTATCTGGAAAGTACGCGCCCCAAGTGGCTTAAGGGAAGGTCCGAGGACGCGCTATTTCTGACACGGCAGGGAAAAAAGATGTCGCGTCAGAGCGTGTGGGCGATCCTGAAGAAATACGCGAAGCTGGCCGGATTGCGCAAAGAGATCTACCCGCATATTTTGCGGCATTCGTTTGCGACGCATCTTTTAGAGGGCGGAGCAGACTTGCGCGTGGTGCAGGAGCTTTTGGGCCACTCGGATATTTCGACAACACAAATTTATACGCATGTGGAGAAATCGCGGCTGAAATCGATCCACGCGAAGTTTCACCC
>CAZBIH010000064.1:4473-8688 GCA_964492015.1 uncultured Planctomycetia bacterium
TGTCACAGCGTCAAAATCAAGTTTCGGAAGAATTGCGCAAGATCATTAGCACTCTGTTCGTGGAGGATCTTACGGACCCGAGGCTGGGATTTGTCACGATCACACGGGTGGAGATCACACCGGACTTACGGTACGCGAAAGTTTTTTACAGCGTTCTGGGCGATGAAAAACAGAAAAAGTCCACAGCGGAGGCGATCATAGAGCATCTGGGCTTTATCAAGCGGACGGCGGTCGAGCGCATCAACATGAAGTTTGCGATGGATTTTCGTTTCGAGCTGGACCCTTCGATCGAAGAGAGTTTTCGTTTAAGCGAGATCCTCCGGAAGATCCACGAGAACGAAAAGCCCGAAGCGAAGGCAGGGGAATAATTTTCATGGACGGATTTCTTCTTTTTAACAAACCCATTTTGTGGACCAGCCACGACGCGGTCAATTTTGTGCGGCGCCGGGCGGGGCAGAAGTCCGTTGGGCACGCGGGGACGCTAGATCCTCTGGCGACGGGGCTTCTTTTGATCCTTTTGGGGAAATACACCAAACGCGCCGAGGAGCTTATGGGGATGGATAAGTCCTACGAGGGAACCATTTTTTTTGGCGCCGAGACGGACAGCTACGACATGGATGGAAAAATGCGGTCCCATTCGATGACGGCGGAATTAACGGCGGAGAAGATCTCGGGGGCATTTGAAAACCTGACAGGGAAAATTTCTCAAACTCCTCCGGCGTTTTCAGCTCTCAAATTGAACGGAAAAAAATTTTATGAATTGGCGCGCAGCGGCGAAATAGCCATTCCCAAGAACCGGGATGTGGAGGTAGCCGAGTTTTCCTTGAATTATTTTTATGAAAATGAAGCCGCGTTCTCTCTGTCCTGCTCCAAGGGCACTTACGTGCGGTCCCTGGCGCATGACGCGGGAAAAGCGCTTGGATGCGGGGGAGTCTTGTCGTCGCTTGTCCGCACGCGGATAGGCCCTTTTCATCTTAAGAATGCGCTCACGAAGAACGGCCTTGAGATCATGAACATGAAACAATTAGAAGAAAGCCTCGTCCTTGAAGATCTACTACGGGCTTAACGACCCATCGCTTAAATGCGAAAAACGCGCGCTGGCCATCGGCGTGTTTGACGGAGTCCATGCCGGGCACCAGAAAATTTTATCGCAGATGCTGCAGGACGCGCACAAGCATCTGATCTCTCCGATGGTGGTGACGTTCGACCCGCATCCGGCGAAAATTCTTTTCCCTAAAAAAAATCACCCGTCCATTCTCATGTCCTTGCAGCACCGCTTAAGTTTTTTTGAATCGCTCGGGATCAAGGAGGCGCTCGTGATCCCTTTTACGGCGGATTTTTCAAAAATGTCCCGCGAAGATTTTTTTATCCAGCTTTTGATCCAGAAGCTAGGGCTTCAGTCGCTGGCGGTGGGCCATGATTTCCGTTTCGGCCACAAGGGCCTGGGGACCACCGGTTATCTCAAAGAAAAATGCAAGATGTTCCACCGCCGTTTTTATGTGATCCCGGCATTTAAGTCGGGCGGCGAAACCATTTCCAGTACACGCATCCGTGTTTTGATCGAAAAAGGGGACTTGGTTAAAGCGGGCCACATGCTGGGACGTCCGGTGTCGGTAGTGGGTACCGTTGAGCACGGCCATGGGCGCGGCAAGTCGATCGGATTTCCTACCGCCAACTTAAACCCGCATCATGAGGCCTTGCCTCCCGCGGGTGTTTACGCGGCTTACGGATTTTTAGAAAAAAAGAAGCTTCGCGGCGTCATTTCCATTGGGCCCCGGCCCACGTTCGGCGAGAAAGAGGCGGGGCTGGAGGTCCACTTTCTCCGTTTTGACCAAAATATTTACGGCCGGCAGGTGGAAATGATCTTTGTAAAGAAACTACGCGATATCAAGCGCTTTGCCAGCCCTCAACTTCTGGGAAAAGCGATCGCCAAAGATATTCAATCGGCCCAAAAACTGCTCTAATTTCCTTTACATTCTATTCCTCAGACAGTATAATACTTTAAATTAACCACAACCCTCCACTTGCATAAATTTTATTTTTTGTTGTAAGTGATTCAAACTCTTAAGTTTAGGTCTTACCTAAAAAGCTTCTTAAGGGGCGGGTTTCAATCAATCAAGGAGAATTAAAAAGCATGTCCGTAACTAAAGAAAAGAAACAGTCTGTTATCCAAAAGCACCGGGTCCACGACAAAGACACCGGGTCGGCTTTCGTCCAAGTGGCCGTCCTTACCGAGCGCATCAACAGCCTCGGCGGGCATTTCAAGGCCCATGTCAAAGACAATCATTCACGCCGCGGCCTTCTGAAGATGGTTTCTCAGCGCCGCAAGCTTCTCAATTACCTCAAACGTGAAGATGAAACCGCCTACTACAAGCTGATCGAGCAGCTTGATCTCAGAAAGTAAAACCAAATGAAAAAATTTAATCTGACCATCGGCCAAGAGCCGATGAGCTTTGAAACCGGCCGTATGGCCAAACAAGCCGACGGCGCTATTTTGGCGCAGATCGGTGAGACCATGGTGCTTGTCGCCGTTTGCGGCAACCGCCAGCCTAAAGAGGGGACCGATTTTTTCCCGCTCTCTTGTGATTACACCGAAAAAGCTTATGCCGGAGGGAAGATCCCCGGCGGTTATTTTAAGCGCGAAGGAAAGGCCACGGAAAAAGAGACGCTCACGTCGCGTCTTATTGATCGCCCGATCCGCCCGCTATTCCCCGAAGGTTATTTTAGTGAAGTGCAGGTGACCGCGACCGTTCTTTCCAGCGACAAACAGAACAACGCGGATATCCTGGCGATCAACGCCGCTTCCGCGGCGCTCATGATCTCAGGATTGCCGTACAGTGGCCCCATGGCCGCGGCGCGCATCGGAGAAGTTGAAGGCAAATTCATTTTAAACCCCACGTATGCCGAGCTTGAAACCAGCGCCATGGATATCGTGGTTGCGACGACCGAGCGCGGTATCATCATGATCGAAGCCGGCGCCAGTATTGTGGCTGAAAAGCGTTTGGTTGAAGCGTTTGAGTTCGCCGTGGAAGCCTTGAAGCCTCTTTTGAAACTTCAAAAAGAGATGAAAGCGGCTGTCGGAAAACCCGAGATCAAGTACGTGACTTACACCCTGCCGGAAGGTTTGCAGGCAAAGGTCACCCAGCTTGCCGCCGCCGGTATCGACAAGATCAATCACAATGAAAAGACTAAAGAAAGCCGCGACAACGCGCTGAAAGTTCTCTGCGCCGAAGTGGCCAAGCAGGTGATCACCGAAGGTTCCGGGATCACCGAGAAACACGTGGCCTACGCGTTCCACGAAGTGGAGAAGGAAGAGGTCCGCACGTTCATCGTGGACAAGGGCCTTCGCACGGACGGACGCAAGCACAGCGAGATCCGTCCTATCACCTGCGAGATCGGAGTCCTCCCGCGCACTCACGGCTCCGCGCTTTTTACCCGCGGGCAGACACAGTCTTTGGGTGTCGTGACTCTCGGAACCAACGAAGATGAACAGATGATCGACTCGATCGACGGCAACGTGTTCAAGTCCTTCATGCTGCATTATAACTTTCCCTCTTTCTCGGTGGGCGAGATCAAGCCCAACCGCGGCCCCGGCCGCCGGGAGATCGGACACGGAGCCCTCGCGGAGCGCGGCCTTCGTCCCGTGCTTCCATCGAAAGAAGATTTTCCTTACGTGATCCGTTTTGTCTCGGAAATTCTCGAGTCCAACGGATCGTCGAGCATGGCGACTGTCTGCTCAGGCTCTCTGGGGTTGATGGATGCCGGCGTGCCTTTGAAGGCTCCGGTGAGCGGTATTGCCATGGGCTTGGTCAAACACAAAGACCGTATCGCGATCCTTTCCGATATCGCCGGTGTGGAGGACCATCTGGGAGATATGGATTTTAAAGTCACAGGAACTGCGACCGGTGTCACCGCGATCCAATTGGATCTGAAGTTGAAAGATTCTCTGGATGTTGCCACGCTCGCACGTGCGTTGGAACAGGCCAAAGAAGGCCGTCTTCATATCTTGAAGAAGATGACCGATCTGATCGCCCAGCCCAAGACCGAGCTTTCGGAGTTCGCTCCGCGCATCACCACGATCAAGGTCCATCCGGACAAGATCCGTGAGATCATCGGCCCCGGCGGCAAAATGATCCGCAAGATCACTGCGGAATCAGGCGCTTCGATCGAAGTGGAAGACGACGGCACGGTCCGCATCGCTTCCGCGGACGGCGA
>CAZBIH010000065.1:0-8334 GCA_964492015.1 uncultured Planctomycetia bacterium
ACATCCGGATCCAACGTGACCGAATCCAGACCCTTGATATCATAATGAAGGGTGACGTCTTTTTCAAATAGATTATTAAACTCTTCCAGGCACAGAGAGCAGGTAAAAACCCTCTCGCCTTCCAGATGAACCTGCACCGTCAAGTCATCATCCGATTTGCACACCTCGGCCTGCACTTTGAGAGCGTCTGGGAAATGCATGATCCCGATGTCGATATCCAAATCTTCAGGCTTTATCTCCTCTTCAAAAACTTGCAACTGGTCATTTTTTAGTCTGTTAACAGGAATTTTCATAAAATGGCGAGATTACCGTATTTTCTTATATTTTTCGCGGGTGGCTTCCAGCACAAACTTCGGTACAAAAGAGCTGATGTCTCCGCCCAGTACCGCCAACTGTTTGATCAAGCGGCTTGAAATGTAAACATAAGATTCATGCGGCATTAGAAAAATAGTCTGGATCTCATTGGCGATCTTGCGGTTGGTAAGCGCCATCTGAAACTCATACTCAAAATCAGAGATCATACGCACCCCCCGGATCATGGCATGGGCCTTTTTCTTGCGCGCATAATCGACCACGAGGCCGTCAAAATCCTCGACAGTGACACGCTTGCCCATCGAACGCGTGGCTTTGCGAAGCAAGACCACACGCTCCTCCACCGTAAAAAGAGGTGTTTTGTCGGGGCTCTGATGTGCCACAGCCACTACCACTTCGTCAAATAGGGTAAGCGCCCGCTCGATCAGGTCGATATGGCCGTACGTCACCGGGTCAAAAGTCCCGGGGTAAACGCCACGAGTATGCTTGGATTTCATAGAAACCATTATATAATATGGTTTATGAATTCTCGCAAAAAATTTTTGGAGAAACTCCTCCTTGTAGCGCTCTTGGCAGCCGTTTTAAGCACCGCCTACACTCACTTCGGAATTCTTCCCGGCAAGGCGCGGGATTACGCCATTCAAAAGATCGAGGCTCTCTCCGGGAAAAAAGTCCGCTTTGATAAAGCCCTCTACTTTCCTTTCCACGGTTTTATTTTTTACAACTTGCATGTAGCGGAAAAAAACGGCGCTCCCCTTTTCTCCGCCCGGCGCTACGGGCTGGATATCAAGATCATCCCTTTTTTCCGAGAGAAAAAGATCGTCATCACCAATATTTATCTCGACCGGCCGGTCTATGACCTTCTCCTGGAGCCTCGTAAAAAAACAGAGGCTAAAAAAGAGATCAAAACTGAAATTTCAGGGCAGATCAGCGTCCCCGTCGCCTCCGATGAAAAAAAAGTGACCCTCGAAAACCTCTCGGGAGGGCCGGACTTTTTTCTGCCTGAAAATGTCTACATCGAGCAGATCCAGATCGTGGACGGCTACATGACGATCCGATCCGCCGCCGGAACACCGGTTCTTGAGACGCTTCAAGAGATCAACGTGCGCGCGGCCTTTCAGAAGCCTCCCGTCCTGCAATTGGACGGCGCCCTAAAGATCGGCCAAAAACCATACGCTCAAGTGAGCTTAAGCGGGTTTTGGGACCTAAAGACCGCTTCTTACCGCTTTAATCTTTCGGCGAATTGGGAACGGATCCCCTCCTGGCTTCAGGATTATCAGAAAAACCATTTCCTCGTCCTTGAAAAGGCGGGTGCTAAATGGGTCGCCGAGATCAAAAGTGTTGGCGAGGAAAAAGCGCTGTTCCATGCTCGCGCGGGCCTCGAGGAAGCCCGTCTTCGGGTCCACGGGACGAATTACGACGGAAGCATGCGCCTCGACGCCAAGGGTCTTTTTAATTTTGACACCAAAGTAGTCGAGCGCTACAAGGGAAGTTTAGAGCTTGTCGATGTGGCTATCCTGAATCTCTCCCCCAAGATCGCCCGCATCGACCATGTGGCGGGAAACATCGATTTCATCCCGGATCTCTTGACGATCCAAACCCTGCGAGGAAAATACAAAGATATTCCCTTTGACGCGCGGGGGACGCTTAAGTCTTTTAAAGAGCTCCTCCTGGACGGTGAGATCTCTACAAGCACCGATCTTGAAAAGATCTTTTCGCTCATCCCCGCCGAGCAGAAAAAAATCCTGAAAGATTTTGACATCTCAGGCAACTGCCAGGCGCTGACGCTGATCCGGGGTTCATTGAAAAATACGGCCGAACTCTCCACGGAGTATAAAATGGCTCTGCGCGGCGGGGCCCTCTTAAGCCGTGACGAAAAAGTGGCTTTGAGCGGCCTCTCCTGCGATCTTTTTTCGGGAAAAGAAGGGCTTCGGGTTTCCGGCGCCCGTTTTATTTTTGATAAAAAAAATTACACTGCCTCTCTCTTTATCCCCAAAGACCCCGCCTCTGCCGGGACTTTGAACCTTGCCTCACGAGATCTGTCCCTCCAAACCGCTTATTATCTCCGGGAAGACCGCATCCAGATCGAGAACGCCCGCGCCCAACTTCCGGGGATCACGGCGCAATTTAGCGGGTTTTTCCACCGGACACAAAAATCATTTCTTGAGATCGGCGGCAAGGCTGTCCTCGATCTGGCGCAGATCTTAAAAACGTACTCTTCTGAAAATTCCCGGCTGAATGATCTGGGCTTGATAGGGTCCTTGAGCGGCGCCTTTACTTTTAAAGGTGCCTGGAGTGAGTGGACACGCTCACAAATTTCTTTTAACGGAAAAAGCGGCGCGCTGAAATTCAAGAAGAATTTTCGTCTTGAGGACTTAAACCTTGGCGCCCAAATAAACAACGGGATCTTGGATATTTTGCACTTAAGCGCCAGCGCATACGGAGGGAGGGTCGGGATTAAGGGCTGGCTGGATCTGAACGTGCCGCAAATCCCGTTTGACACCAATTTTTACGCAAGCGGCCTGGATCTTCACCGACTGGCGGCGGAATTGCCTCTTGAAAATAAAAAACTTGCGGGGAATTTGATGCTTCAGTCCTCTTTGAGGGGCCGCCTCTTGGACCCGGGTAGCTTCACCGGCCACGGCGCCCTCTCGGTCAAAAATGGACATCTCTGGGAGACCTCCCAATTCAAAGCGATGGGCAATCTTCCCCTGGTAAGGGTCGAGGGCCTGGACTTGGTCGTGTTCCGGGAGATGAGCGCTGCCTATGAAATTCGCGGCAAAAAGTTATGGACAGACAGTCTCGCCATGGCCAGCGACACCGTGCACCTGGGTTTGCGGGGCTCCTTGGGATTTGATCAGTCGCTGGACATGCTCATGGATATTGAGTACACCAACGCTGTTTTCTTAGGCGCCCAGGACGCCGGCGGTATCGTCCCGATGATGGTCAATCAGGCCGCGAATATGATCTCGCAATATAAAATTTCAGGAACCCTGAAAAAACCGCGCTACGACAAAGCGGGTGTGCCGGGGGTGGATTCTATCGGGAAGAAAATTGGGGGGCTACTAAATTCATTGACGTCGTAGAAAAAAGGGTGCTTTTATGAGATTTCTCGCTTTGCTCGAAATGACAGTGCCTCCTCAGAACAGCGTCTTCATGTCATTTCGAGGAGCGTAGCGACGAGAAATCTCGCATTTAGTCTATTAGGCCTACATAAAGATCTTTCATGTTGGGATTCATACTCGTAATAAGTTCCAATTTCTTGCTTCGGCGATAATCCTTGATCTGCTTTTCTCTGGCAATCGCGCTTTGCGGGTTATCCGTAAATTCATAATAAAGAAGCTTGTTCACGTTGTAACGTTTCGTGAAACCTTCAACAAACTTCTCTTTGTGCTCATGAACACGTCTTACGAGGTCATTGCACATTCCGGTATAAAAAACAGTGTGCGCTTTATTTGAGAGGATGTAGATGTAAAACTGTTTACGGCTGTTCAATGCTTTTATGAGATTTCTCGCTTCGCTCGAAATGACAACGCCTACTCACGACAACTCCTCCATGTCATTTCGAAAAGCGTAGCGACGAGAAATCTCGCTTTTTTTCAGGATCTTTGTGGATGAGATTTCTCGCTTCGCTCGAAATGACAACAATGTTCACTATGAATTGAACTTACTTAACAAATCGCCCTTTCATTTTTTGGGCATCCTCATGCCCCTTTTTAAGTCTTGTGATTAATTTTTTATCTAAATTAGACGCATTAAGATCTTTATTATGCGGAACAAAATCAGCAACCGGCACACCCCCTTTGAGAATCACAATCCTCTCCCCTTTTTTAACCGCCTTGAGATACCCTGACAAACCATGAATGAACTCCTCAGCTGCAACTTTTATCATAATATATTCTCCTAAGGGTGAGAGGTTATCGTAAAAACGGTGATCTCTTTTTTCCCGGGGCCGTAAAAAAAGAAGATCCGATAAGCGGCGGGTGTGTTCTGTTCAGCGTATGCCTCAAAAACGTCCTCGCCGCCGGGACCTTGGAGCGAGAAAAATTTATGTGTTTGCAATCCGGGATGCTTTGGGTTCTGGCTTAAAAAATTCAGGGCTTTCTTGACCGCTTTGTATCTTTTTTCAAGATCAGGGGAATGCTTTAATTTTTTGAGCGCTTCTTTGGCCGGGTCCGTAAAAACAAAATCGAACATTGTTTAAAGACTGTCAAAAAATTCTTCGAGATTTGAGATTTTTTGAGACTTCTTATCTTTGGCCGCCGCGAGCCCCTTTTTGACCATCGCTAACGCCGATGGATTTTCATACAACCATGCCTCGCGGCTCGGGATATGTGTGGTGGGACGTAAAAGTACGTCCCCTTCCTTACCAACCATCACTTGAAACGTGTCAATTTTCATTTTACCGGAGATAAGCTTGGCGATCTTATCTCCCAGTAGGATACGGAACTTGGAATCCAGCGTTTTAAAATCCACGGGTATAAAGTCTTCGTGGATGGAAACAGTCTTTAGAGTTTCTTTCATGGGTCACCTCTTAACCAAAGCATACAGCACCTTGGCTTAAAATACAAGTGGGCTTTTCCCACAAGGACTACGCGAAAAAACCGCCGGGCTTCTCGCCAACCCGGCGGTTTGAAATTGTGGCTGATCGTGGTTTAAGCGGCTCTCTCCAGCGATTGTCTTGCGCGCTCGATTCTCCGAGCCTCCTCCACCGTAAGATTAGATAGAGGCATGGCCCATTGTTCGGCCAATAACTTTGCCGCCGGTGACGCATCGCCATTCATAAAGGCTATCAACGCAATCTTTATATTTCTCATTTCTACGCCTGCAGGGAAATCCGACGCATAGCTCTCAAGAAGCGCATTGGATGGATCGTTGGGGTCCTCATAACTGGCCCTGATGACACGCCATAGTTGACGTCGCTGATTTAAAATAGCGCCATCCGGACCGGGCGGGGTTGCCGGCAAATACCCCCTACCCTCATTATCGATAAATTTAGAAGAAACATAGGCAAATTCTCTTACAGTAGAGCCCTCTGCTTTTTGATCAGAGCCAAGTATGACTTTCTTTTCCACTAAAACATTGTAGAGCGGTCCAACGCCAGGGTCGTCTAAAAGAGCTTTCAAAAAATCCGGGTCTCCCGTCAAACGAAACCGGACATTTTGGGCCAATTCTGAGGCAGAGATTTGACTTAGATCCTCAAGTAGGTCGCGCATCAACTGCACTTGACGGGCCTTGGAACCCGCATCGGCAAAAAGATTCGCGGAGATCACGATCACTCGCGGCTGGGCCGTCAAGCTGGCCCTGTTCCTTATGAATTGGCCAAATGAAATAATATCGTTGGCTTCTGCCTGGAAATCCCTCCGCGCGGTCTCATTCAATTCCTGTTGCCGGGATTTTGAACGGGCAAGCTCTGCCAAAACACCTGGATTGGAGGCAAGGACCCCTTCGATCAAGCCCTCCCCGTCACCATTCAAGACTTGCGCGCCGCCCGGAACAGGACTGACAACCGCGGCCACGACAGGCCCTCCCACCAATATCAGAGGAAATGCGGCAGAGAAGCTGCCCTGAGTAATAGAAGCGATGCCCAGCCGAGTTTCCGGCGTGAGAGAATCAGTAGTTATTGTAGTTCCTCGTGATGTGAGCTGAGGCAACGCGGCGCCCTCAGGAATAAAGCGAGGGCTCGCGGCTGTTGTAAGCCGTGCGCCCTTGGTGCTAAGCGGTTCTCCGGCGAAAGCTTCATCGGTGACTTTATTAATATCAACAAAACCGTTGGTGTGACTGACCGTGTATGTGCTCCGCGGATCAAGATAGATCAGTACTTTCCTTACAAATGTGACGCGGGGGCCGTCAGGCCTACCCGCTTGGCCAACCGTAACCCTCTCAAGGAGTTTTCCATTCAAACGAACAACAACTCCCTCTTTAGGAATAGATCTCCCGGCATCCCATACCGCCTCCCATGCAACGTTGGCGGCTACCGTACGAGACAGATGCGTCAACCGTGCGGCAGAGGCGGTTGTCTCTTCCTCAAACCAGGAAGGTTGTAAATCAATCGTTTCATTATTGGGGCCGTTCAGTCTAATTTTAAAATAATCCGTTTGACGATCACTATGACGCAGGCCCGCGGACAATTGCACGGCCCCTACGCCTACCGGAGCTAAATACAACTGTTTCGTTCCCGGCGCCTTGCTACTTTCGAGAAGAAGCAAAAGTTGGTGCCAAAGTGCGGGAGAAGTCTCATAAAGTTCTGCCAGTTGGTCCAGGGCTACATTGCTTTCTCTGGAACCATGTTCAAGTATCGTCAAGCCAATATTTCTTAGATCCTCTGCCGCCTTCACCTCGCTAGTTGTTCTTGCCAACCGCGCCGCGGCCAGGGAGAATAGGCTGCCGGTCTTAAACGCGTCTAAAAGCGCCTTGTTGATCCCCGCAACAATTGCCGCCTGATTTCTTTTCTGTTCATCTTTGGTGGTCAGCTGGCCTATTCCCGCGGGCAGGGGTTTAAGGTCTTCGACTTTAAATTGTCCCGGGACGAGAGTGATGACGCCCTCCTTGGAAGAAACCTCCGCATTGACGATCACGGTTCCTATTACAGGGGCTGTGGCAAAAAAAGCTGAATCGAAGCGAACATCATACGCAAGCGTGCCCCGGGAAAAATCGCTCTTTTCGCTATTGAGATCAAAAATTGGAAATGCCGCTGTCCTCAATAGAGTGGGTATATTTCCGGCTCGGCTCGTTAGCTGAAGATTCACTGCTTGACTCGATTGAAGCCTGATCTCGATGCGCGTGCCGATGAATAAAAACTGCCTCTGCAAATTATTGACGATCCCCCGCAGGACCCACGAGGGCAAAGAAGAGCTGACCTTGGCCTCATCAATCACAACGGTCTTAGGCGTAAGATTAACGGTCTTCGCGTCACTGACCGGCGCGGCAGTGATGTCGGACAACACTGTTAGAGGGCCATAGGCTTTCCCTGTTGGCGACTCAAGATTATAAGTGATCTGATATTTCACGGATCCATCTTTATCGGGCAAGATCTCGGTGAAAACCGGGATAAAATTGACACGGTATTGATCTCTGGCATCCGCGCTGACGAGCGTTTGTTGAAAATATTGCTGAGCCGGAAGGATCAAAAAGTCCCCGCTCTGCGCAAATTGAACCGTCGCCATCCTCGCGGCCATTGCGGAAGTCGCAGGAGGCACCCCGCCGCCGGGAGGCGGAGAGGGAATAAGACTCCGGCTTATGTCGACATATTTAAATTCCTGATACGGCGCCAACTTTAAGAGCGTATCGTTGTAAGCAGAAGTAAAATATACACGCCTTTGCGTCGAAGATCTTCCTTCGGGTCCAATGAAACCGCTGATGAATTGCCCGCTAGGATCAATTTTAGCTCCGGCGGCCCTAGCTTTTTCCAATCTATCCACACTTAAAACATCCTCGCTTCCCCTCTTTAGAGGAACCCAAACAGGATCACCTTCTTTGAATTCCGCCAACCACGCGGCGGCAGATCTCTCCCCTACTTCAAAACTCCCGCGCCTAGAACGTAGCCTGCCAAAAAGAGTCTCCGTGACACTTCCTAGTATCTCCCGCCACCCCGCCAACCTCTCGGCTCCGCTCGAAGCAAGCCGCGCGGCGGAGGCATAGTGAAATTTGGTGTGTTTGAGGATGATGTCGGCCACCGATTGGTCAAACTTTCCCACCACTGTCTCGGACGCGCCTTCCCCCATCACCAAGCGAATCGACGTTCCCGAAAATTTAAAACCTGCGGCGAAAATCTCGCCAATGATCGCTGTCGATCTCTTCATCAATAATTCAGTTTTCTTATCCACATCAGACACAACTTTAACATCGGATAGAAATTGATCTGGAAACAACCTTGATAGTTCCCGCACTTGATCGGCCGCTTCTTGAAGTCGCCTATGTTCATATGCCCATTCGGCTAGCGTCTCATCGCTGCGGCCAGATCCTGTCGCCAACCGCGCGCCTTTGCTGAGGGGAAAGTTGGAAGATGAAAGTTGAAAGGGT
>CAZBIH010000066.1:0-4279 GCA_964492015.1 uncultured Planctomycetia bacterium
TTCTCATTCAAAAATAAGAAGATGAAGATTCTCGAGAAGTTTTTCCTGGTGTTTTAAACCCAGTTTTCCGATAGGCCTTAAAAAACGCTTATTGTCGATCGCGCGGATCTGATCCACGAGAATATCAGAGTCTTTTTCGAGGCCGGATTCTTTGGGGCCTACGGCGACCCTTAAGAATTGCGCGTGCGGCACAACATTGGTCGTCACGGGGCAAACGATCGTGCTGAAATGCCCTTCATTCAAAAGATTGGTCTGGACAACAACAACAGGACGCACTTTTCCCGGCTCAGTACCGTGCCGGGGATTTAGATCCGCCAGATAGATCCCAAACTTCTCGATTTTCAAATCCCCTCGTCCTCCAACGCCTCCAACTCATGCAGTACTTCCAGAGAAGACGCTTTCACAAGGATGGATTCCGCGCGTAAAGCTTTCTTTAAGAACTTTCTGCGGTTCAGTTTATTGTAAAAATCCAGCGCCTCATTGATGTAGGTGTTGCGTTTTATCTTCATCTGATGAATAACCTCCTCAGCATCCTTAAATATTTCTTCCCGAAGCTTGAGCGAAAGAACTTTCATATCCCCTCCATAAGTATATACTAGAAGTATATCCTATTAAAAGGTTGAAAGCAAATCTTCTCTTCACTCTACAGGACGACGAGGGGGTCCATTTCCGGTGGGCTTGTGGGGCACGGCACACCTCGGAAGTGTGCCGCGGCTTTTGGCGGCATTCTTCCGAGGTGTGTTCTCGGTAAGACGCGAGACCATTTCACACCTACGAGGTGTGAATTTTGGGTGTTCGGTGTTGCGCCGGGGCCTGACCGGTAAAGCTTTTCGAGCCGCCGTTCATTTTGCCCCTCCGAGTAGCTTAGGGGTCAGTCCTTGACATTTGACATCCGCTGAAAACCCGAACGACCGGATGGCTGCCAGGAGTAGGGCTATATGTCAAATGTCCAGACTGACCCCTTTACAGACAACTAAACCCTTTTCGGGCTAATTGGATTCAGTCCGATCATCACTATAAATCAACATAGTCTAATTTATACAAAGAATTATTTTTTACAGCTCTTTTTAACTCAATATCCATTTGTAAGGTTTTTATTAATTGAGAAATCCCGCTTATTGTTTTTTCAGTAGACCGCGCGCCAAAATCGATTCTTTTTATAGCCTTTAAATCAATGGGTGTATAATGTTGCTGAGTAGTCTCATCCAACTTACAAAATTGGGGCGGGATAAACCATCTACACTCTTGCTCATATTCCCAAGAAATACTTTTAACCCGTAAGCTCTTTTCAATTTGCAACTGAAGATCGTCTTTTTGTCCCGTAAGAAAAGCTTCTGGATTGCAAATAGGTATTTGCTCAGAATATACAACTTTTTCAAAATACTTAGTCTTTATGTTAAGCTCGTCTCTTTCAATCCAAAACCTCAACCCCTTATGACTCTCGGTGTAGTGTGACCACATCAGCACTTCATCTGCAGTGCGGCGGGCCTCCCCGCAAAAACAGCAAAGAAAAAAATATTTTACTGAGTCGCTCGGATTAAATATTTTTCTTACGTCTATTGTTATTTCGGGTGCCATTTTTTTAGCAAGCTCGTCCCGACGTTTTGGGTCCTTATTTATATCTACAAATTGCTTCCAAGATAAATGGTTTTTTCCCTTAGATAGGCCCATTTCATAGTAATACCTTAAATTATCTTTTCTTTTTAAATGCCTCTTAAGCACAGAGGGTCTGACTTCTTGTATATCTAGAGCAAGTTCATATGGATCGTTGCTTCTGCTAGGATCCAGGACTTGTAAACGGGCGTTACGGAGGATATCTATACCGTCAGGTTTTGTATATTTATAAATAATCATGATTTTGCAGGACCTCACCCTACGGAAACACGTTAGGCTTAGTTTATTCTATCAGTCGTACCCAGCACCGCGCCGGGTGGCCGGGAAAGGTTTTTGAGACGCTTAGACAAGGCTTGCGGCCACGGAGTCCCGCCGGTTTTAGGCGGGACGAGCGAGCTTGTCTTCGAGTGAAATTTTGGTCCTCGCCCGCCAAAGGCGGGTCCGCCTTCGGCGGAGAGGGGCAAAAGAGCGGCGGCTCGAAAATCTTTACCGGTCAGGCCCCGGCGCAACACCTTAGACCAAATACGGTCTCCGCGTTACCGTTTACACACCTCCGGGGAGTACCGCCAAAAGCGGCGGCACACCCCGGAGGTGTGAGACGCTCCTTAGGCTCTCCCCATCGCAAAATACAAATAACCTTGGATCAAAATATTGGCGAACAGTCCCGCCAAAATATCATCCGCCATAATTGCCCGCGGGAGCTTGGATTTTTGGATAACGGAAATAGGCCAGGGTTTGGCGATGTCGAAGATGCGGAACAGGACGAATGCTGCAAGGTAAAATTGCCAAGTGTGCGGGATGGAGGCGGCAGCGATCATCACGCCAACAACCTCATCCATGACGAAAGAGGATGGGTCGCCAGAATTAAGGACGCGGATAGCGGGTCGGCAGACGGCGAATCCCAGGACTAAAAATATGAGAAGTGGCAACCAGAAAAAGTCGCCAGTAAACCACGCGATGAGAATCCCTGCCAGGCTCCCCATTGTCCCTGGGCCCCAGGGGAAATAGCCGATGCCAAAGAAAGTTGCGGTGATCTTGACGAAATTGTCTCCGAACAGCCGGTTGTCGGAGGGCTTTGTCATTTAGGCGGATGTTCCGTGAGGTACTGGCGGTTGAGTGACAGATAAACGTAGCCGCTGTAGATCGTAAACGCGACGACGAATGCCATGAACCAATGAATGATCGGATGTGCAATATCCTCCCACCGCGGCTGCCAAAAGGCTGTCTCGCGGACGATCAAGTAGACGAGAATAAGAAGGATCGCGGTGAATTGAATGACGGTTTTATGTTTGCCGCTGGTGCCGGCCGAGGCTCGCTTGGGGTCGTTACGCATCAGAAGCCTGACGCCCGTGACGGAAAGTTCACGGACCATGATCAAAACCACCATCCACGCGGGAATGAGCTCCATCTGAATGAAGCCGCAAAAAGCGGAAAATGTGAGCGCCTTGTCAGCAACGGGGTCCAAAAAAGAACCAAACGGCGTGATCAACCCATATTTACGCGCGATCGTCCCATCCAGATAATCGGTAAAAGAGGCGGCGGCAAAAATGAGCAGGGCGGCTATCTTGGCAACCAGGCTTTGAATGGGTAGGACAAAAATAAAAACAAGCGCCAGGATCATCCTTAGGACGGTCAGGCGATTGGGCAGGTTCACCCCACCACCTCCCGGTAATTATGAATAGGTGGTGGGGTCATTCTCTTAGTAGTTCGCGACGAGGTCATACTCCAGAGCATCCTCAATTTTGACATCAATAAATTGTCCCGGAACTAAAGTTTTTTCCGTGTGGACCAATACCTGGCAGTCCACATCCGGCGCATCGGCTTCCGTGCGGCCGTAAAAGAGGTTGGGCTCGTCGGCGCTTTTCTCGTCGATCATGACATGCGCGGTTTGGCCGATGATCTGGTGGTTCAACTCTTCCGAAATTTCTCTTTGCTGTGCCATGACGGCATTGTACCGCTCCAAGCGCACTTCTTTGGGGATCTGGTCCGCCATTCCAAACGCCCTTGTCCCCTCTTCCTCCGAGAATTGAAACGCGCCCAAGCGGTCAAAGCGCACGTCTTTCAAGAAATCCATGAGATCTTTGAATTCTTCCTCGGTCTCGCCGGGAAAACCCACAATGATCGTGGTGCGGATGCTCGCCTTGGGCATTTTCCTGCGGATGGTTTCGATACCCCAGAGCATTTTGGCGCGGTCGACGCCGCGGTTCATGCGTTTCAACATCGCGTCGTGGCTGTGCTCGATGGGAAAATCGATGTATTTGCAGATGGACGAAGACTCAGCGATCGCGTCGATCATGTCTTCGCTCACGTGTCCCGGGTGAGCGTACAGAAGTCTCGCCCATGGCGCCAATTTTTCTTTCTCGATGGCGCGTAGAAGTTCGGGCAGGCGGAACACCTTGTCGATGTCATAACCAAACGCCGCAGTGTCTTGCCCGATGAGGTTGATCTCGGAAATATTTCTCTCGGAAGTCAATTTGCGAATCTCAGCGATAATGGAGCTGATGGGACGCGAGCGGTGTGCGCCCTTCATCTTAGGAATGGCGCAGTACGAGCAGGCGTTGATACAACCTTCGGAAATTTTGATATAAGCGTAATGATCCGGTGTCAGGTTGTAGCGCGGAGTGTTTTCATCCAGAAGATAATACGGTTTGGCCTCAACCTTGAA
>CAZBIH010000066.1:4379-8289 GCA_964492015.1 uncultured Planctomycetia bacterium
AGACGTCCGGTTGACGGATAAAAACATATTGGAAGCGTTGCCGGTCCAGATCTCGAGTGTTTCAACAGCGGTCCAGGTTTCCACGGCATTGCGGCCGAGAATTCCCTGATAAAGGGTTTTACCGTCGCCTGTCACACGCACCCAGACGTTGTCCAACGCACGAAGCCGCAGTTCCAAGGGTGTTTTTTTGGAGACTTTTGGAAAATTTCCCTGCTCAACGCTTCGCGCCCACTCTTCGGAACGGACAGCCTCTTTCTTCTTCGCTTCCTGCGCCGCTTGCGTTTTCACCGGAGGCTTTACGGGTTCCGCAGCAGTTTTGGCTGGGAACAAGGTTTTGGCGCCGGAGGATGTCTTTATTTTTTCAAGCCACGCAGGCGCATGCTTCACCGCGTAAAAAAGAAGCAGGCCTCCGACAAGAACCGTCGTGACAAGCACTGACATCTTTACAATATTGCTTTGAGCCCAGTCCTGTTCTTTCTTCTCATCCACGGATTTAATGAAAAGTACCTGGTCGGGCTCTTTTTTGACGTCTTCGCCTTCTTTGCTATAGGCGTCCAGCACTTCGTCGGGGTTCACGCCCAGAAATTCGGCGTAACTTTTCAGAAAACTTTTGGCGAAAAGCGGGCTCGGAAGCTTTTCAAACTTCCCCTCTTCGAGAAGCTGGATCACGCGCGGATGGATCTTGATCTTGGCGTGGACTTCATCCAAGGAAAGCGATTTTTTAGTGCGCGCTTCTTTTAAAACATTTCCTATCACCGCGGCGCTCATACGTTTTCTTTTTCCTCTTTCGGAGCAGCACTGCTATTGCCGGCACCAGAAGTCTCCACCAAAATTTCACGCGGTTTAGCGCCGCGATACGGTCCGACAACTCCGTCTTCTTCCATCATATCAATAAGACGAGCGGCGCGTGTATAACCAACACCAAGCCTGCGCTGTATCGTCGAGACAGAGGCTTGTTTGAGCTCCAGCACGATGCGCTTGGCCTCCTGGTAGATCTCATCACGGTCAAAATTGCCGCCGCCAACCAATTTCTTACCGACGGCTTGAGTGACCGTAGAGTCAAAACTTGGCTTTCTCTGCGCTTTGATAAAACTTGTGACCTTCTCGATCTCCCCGTCCTGGACCCACGCGCCTTGAGCGCGGATCAATTTTGATTTACGAGGATCCATCAAAAGCAGGTCGCCGCGGCCCAAAAGCTTGTCCGCTCCGTTCTCGTCCAGAATGGTGCGCGAATCTACTTTGGACGCGACTTGGAACGCGATACGCGCCGGGAAATTGGCCTTGATGACGCCGGTGATGACGTCCACGGAAGGTCTCTGGGTCGCCAGGATCATGTGAATTCCCACCGCACGAGCCAACTGCGCAAGCCGAGTGATCGAAGTTTCAACTTCTTGAGCAGAAGCCATCATGAGATCCGCTAACTCGTCGATCACCAGGACAATATAAGGCATTTTGCGTACCACGATCGGCTCATCGTTCTCGCCTTCCGGCAGAGGGTGGAGCGTCTCGGGACGAATTTCTTTGTTCTCCACCTTGGTGTTAAAAGCGAGAATGTTCTTGGAGCCCGTTTTGGAAAGAACTTTGTAGCGTCGTTCCATTTCACCCAAAAGCCACGCCAAGATCCCCGGCGCCTTCGCTTTATCGGTAACCACGGGGCAGATCTGGTGCGGGAGATCATTGTAAAAATGAAGCTCGACCATTTTGGGGTCGATCATGATAAAACGCACTTCTTCGGGCGTCGCGCGAAAAAGAAGGCTCATGATAATGCTGTTGATACACACGCTCTTGCCGGTGTTGGTGGCGCCCGCGATCAAGAGATGCGGCATGTCCGCCAGATTGCAAACCAGGGGCGCGCCGGCGGTGTCCTTGCCGATAACAATGGAGATCTTGGAGGTTTCTTTTTGGAATTCTGAAGATAAGAGGACTTCTTTCAAATAAACAGTAGCCTCCGACGCATTGGGAACTTCAATTCCAACGCGGGATTTTCCTGGTATCGGAGCGATGATGCGTACACTCGTCGCGCGCATGGCCAGCGAAATATCATTTTCAAGAGAAGTGATCTTCTGAACCTTCACACCCGCCGCGGGCTGAAGCTCATAGCGCGTGATCGTGGGGCCCTGCTCCACCTCGACAACTTTGGCGTCGATCCCGAAATCACGGAGCGTATCCTCGAGAATACGCGAGCTCTCTTCCAGAGAATTTTTCATCCTACCGGTATCGATCGAAGGCGGTGACTGCAAAAGATCCGTCGACGGCAGGACATAAGTTCCCGCCTCATCGGGGTCCTCCATCCCGGTGAGAGTTTTGGGTATTTTAGGCGGCTCCGTGGGTATGGAAAGCTTGATCTCGGGCTTCGCGGGAACCGAAGGGGCCTCCGCGGGTAGTTTAACGACCGGCGCCGCTGTTTTTTCCGGCCTGATCTTTTCCTTCAAATTGTCTTTAAGCTGTGCGAATTTCTGGCTTAGGCCCTCCGCCGGCTTGGTGGTCTTTTTCACGTCAAGCTTGAGAAAGCCCTCCACGATCGACGGCCTTTTTTCAGCCTTCTCGTCTTTTTTGAGCATTGCCGGGACAAGAATGTCTTTGGATTTTTGAAAAAGCCCGGAAGCGATCTGCAGGACCAGAAGCTCGGTGGCCAGGATCAATGAAAAAATAAAAAGCGACAGCGCGACAAAAATAGACGCCTTGCCGAAAAAATTGGAAAGAAAGAGAGAAATAAAATAACCGGTGATGCCGCCCGCCCGGAAGCGAAGAGTGTCGTTCGCGAACGCCAGGAGAGAAAGAAGAGAACAGGCGGAGGCCAAAAAAATAACGCTGGAGAAGATCTTGAGCCAGAGGTATTGGTTCTTTTTGCCGGCCCACTTCGCCACAGCCCAGAAAAGAAAAAGAGGCACGAGAAAATAAGCGGTCTTGCCGAAAAGAAGCACCAGAAACCACGCCGTGTAAGCGCCGGCGATACCGACAAAATTATGCGCGGGATAATTGGGCCTTGAGACCTCGAACGCAATATCGTAGGGCGTGTACGAAGCGAGCGAGGCCAGTGTGAGGATCGAGATGAAGAGCCAAAAAAATGCGAACACTTCATTTTTTTTGTTCTGTTCCATCATCAAGCTCCCGTGTGCCCGAAGCCGCCGTGAGCACGCGTTGTCGCGCCCAGCTCTTCGACCTGCTCAAATTCGGCGCGGATCACTTCATTCAAGACCATTTGAGCCACACGCGCGCCGCGCTTAATGATGTAGGGTTCCTTGCCAAGATTGGTGAGGATGAGGGAAATAAGGCCACGGTAATCGCTGTCGATCGTGCCGGGGGTGTTGACCATGGTGATGCCATGCTTAAGCGCTAAGCCGCTGCGGGGGCGGATCTGCGCCTCAAACCCCTCGGGCATGGCGATATGGATCCCGGTAGAGATCAATTTGATCTCCCCGGGATTCAACGTGACATCTTCCCGAACATCCGCGTAGAGATCCATCCCCGCGGCGCCGGCCGACATATAGGCCGGCATCGGGAGATCGTCAGTTCCAGGACTTCTTTGTACGAGGACCTTTACCGTTTTCACTGCGCTTTTGGACCACCGGTGGACCATCAACACTGGCTTGTTTTTTTGAGAGATTGACACGACCTTGCAAATCGACCTCGATGACCTTGACCTTGAACTTGTCACCGACCTTGAGATACCCCTCAACAGATTCCACGCGCTTTTCATCCAACTCCGAGACGTGCACGAGGCCTTCTTTGCCAGGCATGATCTCGCAGAAAGCGCCAAACGCCATGATGCGCATCACGGTCGCCTCATAGACTTTGCCGACTTCGGCTTCGGCCGTGATAAAGCTGAGCATCTCGATCGCGCGAGCCGTGGCTTCGCCGTCCGCGGAAGCGATGCGGACCGTGCCGTCGTCTTCCACTTCGATCGAAG
>CAZBIH010000067.1:0-8267 GCA_964492015.1 uncultured Planctomycetia bacterium
TGCGGTAGGTCTTTTTTTCAAGCTCCACCGAGAACTTCTCGGGAAACAAAAGCCCTGAAGACTTCTCCCTGAACACGCTGGCAACCTTGATGTTTCGCGTAGCCAACCGCGCCCCGCCATGCGGCGGGGTTCCGGCGGAAGGAGCAGGGGTCCATCGGTATTCCAGAGAATCCTTTTCGGTCCGGGAGGGTTCCTTGGGATCCGGCGCTACACTTTTGAAACCGTTGGCCTCCAATGCCTGCGCCAGCCATTCTTCTTTTTTGGGGTTGATAAAGACCACAAATCCAAACCCGTCGTCCAACTTTGCTTTATGTTCTCCTGACAGGCCTTTCATCAAGTCGCGAATAACATCTCTCTCATTGAAATCCGGGTTTAACGCCAAATAGGAGATAACGATCAGGCGCTTGTCTTCATAGGCCTTATCGTCTGTGCGCACTTTAACTAATCCTGACCATACCGGATGGCCCTGGCGCGCAACCCTTGGCGCAAGGGCATACAGAGAACCGGGGGAAGTTAAGAGCAGGTCCTTGAGGTTATCGCCGCTTTTAACCGATGGGGCCAAAGATTGGTGCCACTGGCTCCAGACTTCAGGCCATTCGAGCGTGTTGGCAAATTCGGCGTATGTTTCAGGATCAACTTTGCCGCCGTCAAACATCTGGCCGGCGGCCGGCAAGCCATTCATTTGTTCACGGTTCAAGGCGGCCTCGACTCGCCCAAACGCTTTGGCAAGTATTCCAAACCCTTCTTTCCACACGCCCTCTTCGACGTCATTGAGCGGAAGGTCAAACTTACCGCCCACATCAGCTACGCTTGCTCCTCCGCCCGCATCCCTATCATCTTCAGACGGATGATCATGGGTGATCTCTCTATAGGCTGTCTTGTAGGGCCCATTAAGCGCGTCAAAATCTTCCTCAAGTATTTCCCGTTGGCGGGGCGTCAAACGCTCCGGAGCACTTAAGCGCTTGATGGAGCTTGCGCGGTGACGATGCAGAGTGTCTATTAGAAATCGAGAAAATATAACGCCCGGACTAAAAAAAATCTTGTCCTGTCCTTCGATCCGTGTCAGATAGATCGTCAAATCATACCGCCGCTTTTCATGACGGTCTTCACTTATAACGGAGAAAGAATCATTGATACGAAATTGTACCGTCCATCGCTCAGCCACATCGTCATCGAGAACACCTTGATCTTTAAGGTAACTCTTCACCCTCTCTTCATAATCGATGATCTTGTCCGCACCCTTAGCCTCTGGATGCGCCCAGTAAAAGTTCAGGCTAGTCACAACTCTGGACTTTCCTCTATTCAGGATCATTGTAACCCGGTCCAATTCGCCCGGCTCTGAGACAAAATCATTGAAAGGCAACCGCCTGTGCGCATCGATGATCCGTGAAAGAAGCGGCGCCAGCTCCTCTGTGCCAAATCCACGCTCGGAATATTCAGCCAACCGCGCGGCGGTGACGCGGCCTGAGGGGCGCACCAGATTGGTTTCAGCATAAAAGCGCCCAAGCTCAATCAAGGGGGAAACGCGAAATTTCATGTTCTCGTTTCTCTGGATGGCCACGGTATCCGGAAGGTTTGGGAAGAAAATGCGTACTCTTGAATCGTTGGGCCTGCCAATCCTGAGGAAAAGCCCCATGATCGGCATCATGACCTGCCCTTGGGCTAGCCATGTCTCCTTCGATTGGTCCCAATCAAAATATCGATCATCGTTTTCTTCGACTTGGACGGCTATTCTTTTATTGGCCGAATCGATTTGAGAAATGCGAATCTGGACAACCCGCTTGGATGCGTCGTCGTAGACCCAAAAGATGTCTTCCTTCCCAAATAAAAGGGTGTACCATTGATCCGATCCCTCCAACGTTGAATCATCAATCTGGCGAACCAGCGGTCCGGAAACAGTCGCCAATCTAGATCCCGACATCAGATGCAGTCTTGGGCTTCTGAGTTTGGCCGCCTCGGGGCCAACCGCTTTGTAATAGGAAAGAACTAACTGCATCGATCCGGGAGTTAATTTTATGCCCAACCGGCTCAAGAACCGCTCAAACCCTTCGTTGGTGCGGGTTGCTCGAGTCGTGATATGTACAGCTTTTATGGCGGTGATTTCATCTCGTGCCTGCGTCAGCTTCGCTGACACTCTGCCCTGTTTTTCACGCTTGGCCCGGGTGATAGCTAGATCAAGTCGCCTTAGGAGCTTATTTTTTAACCGTTTGGCAATGCCCTCGCTTCGGATTTCCTGTGCAGTTTTTGTCATCACTTCAGCGCTTCTGAGACGGCCCGCTCGCCCATAATATTTTATCGCCTCGTCAACAACCGTATCCGAGTAAGCTCCTGAAAAAAGCTTGCGGACACCGGCGTGCATCTCCATATCAAAAGCGAAATCCTCGGGGATCATGGAGTTTGCTCTAGCCAAGACGCTTCTTAAAGCGGAAGCTGCTTTTTTATCGGTATTTTCGGCCAATTCGATCGCTTGTCTTAATTGAGCTCTTAATTTAAAGAGCCCGTTTTTTCGTCTCACCCCTCTTCTGCTGGGTGTTTCATTAAAGTTTGTTGATCTTAATGCCAACCGCGCGCCCGAAGTACTGACTACCCGGTCTTGGGCTGCTGATCCCGATAGGGCTTGACCTGATAGGTGCGGTCGTTTCGCGGCCTCAGCTTGTCCCCGCGCTCTCCTTAAATGGTCTTGGAAAACCAGATGAGCGTCCTGCGCGCGTCCGGCCCTCGCCTCTTCGATGGCGAAATAGACCCACTCCCAGGCAAGCGGTAAATAGTTGCCTGTATATTTAAAAACATCGCCCAAGAGGAGTGAAAAAATTGCCTCGCCCTGGGGATCCGTCCATTTAAAAGCGTGAAAGTATTCATCCAAAAACACCGGGAGTGTTTTTTTATCAAGTTTAAGGCTCAGAAAAAATGCCTGGGTTAAATTAGAAGTGGCAATGAACGAAACTTTTTCAAAAATAGTTTTTAGCCTATCAAAACGCTTCTTGGCAGATTGTGGTTTAATGTTGGGGGTCACCGGTTCTTGTTGTTTCAGGTCACCCGGGTGTTCCTCAAATCGAGGATACACCTGATGGCCCGTATCAAGGTCAAAAGCGGCCAGGACTTGGGATTTTGAGGCCTGCACGAGAATCTTAAGTTTTTTGGGTGGTGCAAAACCGAGCGGTACGTCCAAAACGTAAGTGTGGCCATCTTTTCCATAGTAAAAAATATTTTTTCTGTCAGCCATATAAACTGAAATATTTTCTACGGAAAAAAGGTCGTTAAGTTTTACCTCGGGTCTTTCCCACAAACTGGCGGGAGTGTGAGAACTTGCATCGTAGAGAACGTCATTACGACTCACTTCAGCAGAGTTCTGCAAATAAAACCGCAAAAAAGACGGATGAGGGTAAACTTCCTCGCCCGTCCTCATATCCCAGATGGATTGTGGAACCCAGAGTACCTTAGGCTTTTGTTTTTTTGAGCCATTTTTTTTCTGAAGGGTTAATTTTTTTAATCTGATCGCGTAATGATTGGCATCATCTGCATACGGGAGCCTCGTCGTATAATTTCTTCCAAAAATTCTAAACGAGGCCCAAGGCTCACTCACGTCATCCCGTTTACGGCGAAACGGCCTCAATCCTTCAAGCAGGACGGTATCCGCTGAGTTAAAAACCTCATCTCTGAGCAGCTTCACATGGGCTCCGTCAGCCGTCGTGTACAATGTTTTACTATTTGCCGAGGGATCCAAATAAACGCGGGCATATTCGAGATTGGGATAGACCTGATTGCCTGTTTTTTTATCGATCGCCGCAAGAGGCCTACCCGATTTTGTATCCACAGCCATAATGAGATCGTATTTTTCGCCGTCGCTTGAGACCTTGATATTCGTTACAAAGGGTTCATCCAAAAAGCTAAATCTCGCCCACCGGTCCAATTCCTCCGCGGTCATCTTATAAGCACTCACCCCGTCGATCAGAGTGATCCCGGTACCCATCGCGGCCAAATTCGAAACAAGATCGGAAGTTACTTGAAATACGACATTTTTTAAAATAAGCGTAGGCCGCCCTTTTCGCAGCGCTTCCATGTCCCCTGCCATATTTTCGACAGAAGAGGCATAGATCTTAATGTGAGACGCTGACGGGTAGATCAACGCCCCATTCGAATCATAAACTTGATTCACCTCATACGTCTTCGCATCCAACAATATCAAGATCTCATCGCTGGACGCGCCTGCCGTTGGGAGGGAAGCTGTATATTTTCCATTTAAGTCAAATGCTGCTTGTGTCGGAGTATCCCGACGCAAAAGATTACCCCTGATCGCGATAACCGACGCGCCTTGAGCATGGATCCGACCCACTAATCTTTTGTTGAGAGAAATACTCCTTTCAAACAGCGTCTGGCCCGGCGCCAGCTTTCCATTTTCAATGATGGGGTCCAGATAAACCTCGAACATCGATTTCGATCTTTTTAAGCGGCTGCGAGAAATTTTTTGGCCTTTTTGAGACATAAACTCCGACGGGTCAAAACCTGCCCTCTCTACCGCCGCGGCCCATGTTGGCAGCGGCTGAATATTGTGTTTGGCTTGAACTACGCGATAGGCTCGCTTTAGATCAACCTGTAACGGGGCATTGTATTTTGACCCTTGAGGAAAAATTTTAAGATCTTTATCGCCGCTTGTGACGGCCTCAAAAATTGTTTTTAAGACTTCAGGCTGTCCCAACGCTTGATTGCCGGACAATCCGGTTTTTAAAATCATGGTTTCACGTTCGAATGCCTCCGAGATTCTTCCCCCCTTCCCATCATGTGCTTTTAAAATAGGGTAGACGGTGGCCCAAAGATACCCTGAGTTTTTATTTCCCCTTTCATCACCGGCGCGGGTATTCACTCCGGCCTCATTCAAGAATACTTCAAACTTCCCTTTTGCATCCACCGGCACAATCTTTTCCGCATAGGCTCTTAAAACTTGAACAACCTCACGCCAGTCAACTTTTTTGCCAGCCCTGAATCTTGAGTGAATTTGCTGTGCCACTTCACTCGCTGATCTCATCCGGATATCATTTGCCGGCGTCACGAGACTGGAATTTTTATCCTCCGGCCAGGTCTGACGCAACCGGTCACCACTTATGGCTCTGCCATGGACGAGTATTTGCCCGGACCAACGATGAGCAGCCAACCGCGCGGCCGAAGAGGCTGAGCGGGTTCTGTAATCCGTTAGCTGACTTTCCACATATTTTTTGAGTTCAACCGGAGGGATTTCTTCACTCAATCCTTCGAGCGCCGCGGCCAGTTCTTTCGCGATCTCTTCTGCCGGCAGGTGGATCTCCATATCTTTTTGGCCCCAGGTTATTTCCTTGCCCCTTAGAAGGACGGACCAGATCATGGAGACCGCGCTCCCTTGCTTGCCGGTGTTTTTGTAGATTCGAACCTGCCAAACGGAGTTCGTTTCCTCCGAAGGCGCCTCAGCGAAGGCTTGTGAAAAATCAGATGGTGGGGTATCGGTCGGTTCGGGCTCCTGATAGCGACTGTTTTGGTAAAGCACAAAAGATCGCGTATCGCCTGTGGGCCGGTGGACATAGACCACGCCCCGCGCATCTTTGGCCGCCCCTTCAAAGCGAGTCCAGAAACTGTGGGTTTGATAGCCGCGAAATCTGGGAGTGAGCTTCGCGCGCTGTGTCTGGTGAGCCAAAGTAAAAAGCGCTTTGTTTTGAGCTTCATCCATAATTTCCGGCGACGGCAGAGAGCCTCCGTTGGAAAGCCAATGGATCGCTCTCCGATGTTCGGGGTAGCGCGTGTTGGGCACTTCGCCCACGACGTGTTCGTATCCCACCAGAGGCTTGGCGGTCCGGTGCTCCTGGACAAAATGTCCTTTTTCAAAAATCTTGACCGAACGCAGAGGGATGTCAGGCTTGCCGTTGACGCCGGCGTACACGGCCGTGGCCACCCAATCTTTTCCGCTGGGGTCCGAAGGATCGGGGTCTATCCAAAGTTTGCGTTTTTCCAGAGGAATCAACTGGCCCATTGTCACCTCTACATTGCTTTCCCAGAGGTAGATATCTCTTTCGGTAAAGATCCCCCCTCCGTGCGCTTGCGCGCGGGCAGTATCGATTTCGCGCAGTTCTCTAGGAAGATTATTCTTAAGAAGCCCGTCAATAATCTCCTGCATGAGTGGCGATAACGAGTATGGGATATCGGGTCGAATGACGTTGTTCGTCAGGATGCGGCCTTTTTGGTAAAGCAGCTGGTGGGTTACCGAAAAAGCCCTGCCCGTGATAGGGCTTTTGACTTCGAACTCGATCCCGTAGGATCCGTCCGGAAGACGCGTGACGATCGGCGTGACGGTTTCCCCCGCAAATGAAGAAGAGATGTTGAACAGCACGGCCTCCGGTTCCGCATCCGGATCGGAAATAGGCCGAGATTGGCCCAGGATGACGTTACCGCCTTGAGCCGCGCGCCTTAAAGTGAGACGGCTATGCTCGGGTGGAATTACTTGGTTTCTTTTAATATATCCGAGCACACGAATAAAGCTCGGGTCCCTGCTTGAAATAATTTGCTTCCGGATTTTGATCGTCTCTATCTTCCCCGTAAAAGGATCACGCGGACGGCTTTCACCGAGAGGCAAGACTTCTTCGGGCGTGGAAAGAAAACGGCCGTTTTTGAAAAGAACGAAAGTTCTTTGGATTTTTTTCTTTTTATTTTCGTAACGAACGCCTCTGGCGTCGGAACCGGCCTCAGGAATCGTTACGAAATACCTGGAAATTCTTTCAGAGACCGTATTTTTTGAACCCAAATAAATGCCTACTGTTTTATCCGCCAGATGATAAAGATAGGGATCCGATCCCGAACGAAGTTTGACGCGGTCCGGGCCGGGGATATTTCCTTCCCCCGTCGCCAGCCAATGGACATTCCATAAATTTTTCTCGACAGTCCCCGCCGTTTCCCGGACATTGAACACGCTGGGAAGCGGGCCTTGTACGTTGCCGTAGTCTGTCCTAAGGCGCCGCTCCGTGTACGTGCTCATAAACATTCGGCGGGCATAAAGGAGCGCGCTGTCGATGGGGATATCAGGTCTTTTGCCTCTGCCCGGGAGAACAAGCGTCGCGAACCAGCCTTCCCCCTCAAGGCCGGTATCCGTCACCGGGCCGCGTGAAAAACGCACTCGGATCTCCCGGTTTCGCATGAAAACGCGCAGAGCAATTTTTACATTTTGCCAGAAGATGACATTTTCTTCTTTGAAAAGGGCCTCAGGAGCCAGACGCTTGAGTTTAGCTCTGGAGAGATCCGTTAATTCTTCGGGCAAGTTGTTGTGGCGGATCCCGGAAGCTATTTCCCTGACAAGCGGCGATTCGGAGGGAGGCACCAGAAGTTTCGCGCGGCCCGTCGCCACTTTGCCGAAGCGGATCAAAGAATAAGCCGCCGCCGTAAAGCGCCGGCCCGTGGTCGGACTTTTAACGTCGAATTCAAGATCGTAACCCAAGACATTGCGTCGCAAGACGGGAATGGTCCAGGCTCCCGAAAAAGCGCTCATCACGACGTAGGCAAGCTTTAATTTCTCTTTGCCGTCCAAAGACCGCGCGGTGGCTAGGCTGACTACGCCGTATTGCCCGATCTTTTTTGGGAGAAGTTCTACTGCCTCCGGGTTTTTCCCTTCCGTCAGGTCCTGCAGAAACTTTTCAAAAAGCGGGTCCCGGGAATGCACTCTTTGGTCCCCGATTCGTACGGGCCGCGTGATCACGCCCAACACTTGCGCGCGCTTTTGAAGGAACTCAGATTCCTTCGGCCATTGAGTCCTATCAGTCTCAGCAAGTCTTGCGGTGGTTTGGGCCAACCGCGCGCCCTCAACGTACATATGCGGATGAGTCTTGATATATTTTTGTATCTGGGGTCGGATAGTCTCATACGCTTCTACGGCATTTTTTCCTTGGCTCAACTCTCTTAAAAAAGCCCAAGGGATGCCACCGGAGGGCTCTTTCTCGTAGTCTGGGAATTCTTCTCTTAGGGCCATCGTCATTCCGCCCAGGCGCGTTGACAGGGCATAGTCTTCCTTCACCGGAATGAGCCTTTTTTTCTGTAATATTGTCTCGGTCAATCTAGCTTCGGGTTGTTCCAAATGAAACTGATCGCGCCAGAGAAGATTTTTCATGGCCTCATAGCCTGCTCTCATCTGGTCGGAATCGGCCAAATGGCCGTGAACCAACGAGCTGATCTCATACACGCTTTTTCGTTCCGAGAATCTAAGGACCTGCGCGGCCGACGCGATGATATCCGATGAAATTTTCCTCTCAAGACCCCTT
>CAZBIH010000068.1:0-2452 GCA_964492015.1 uncultured Planctomycetia bacterium
GTGAGCGCGGGCCAGTCAGATTGCGCCAAAAACCCGGTACGGACCTTGTGTGCGTCCACGCGAGCGCGTGAGCAGAGCATTCTTTGGATGAGCTGTTCTTTGGACATTTCCAAACTGAACATCGCCACCGGCGCTTTCAAGATCATGCCCGCGTGCTCGGCGATACAGGTCATAAAAGCGCTCTTTCCCATCGAAGGACGCGCGGCGATGACGATCAGATCCGACGGTTGAAGGCCTGCCGTCTGCGTATCAAATTCATGAAACCCCGTCGCGATGCCGGTGATATGCTCTTTTCTCTGATAAAGTCGGTCAATGATCTCGATCTGGTTGCGGACAATGTCTTTGATGGGGACCACGGTGCCGGCAAATTTTTTTGAGGCGATCTCAAACACCGTTTTTTCCGCGCGGTCCAAAAGCCCCTCGACATCTTCGGTGGTGTCGTAACAATCCTTGACGATCTGGGTCGCGTTGGTGATCAAGTGGCGCAAAATATATTTTTCTTTGACGATCTTGGCGTAATAAAGGATATTCGCCGCCGTCGGCACCGCCGTTGTGAGACTGGCCAGATAACTGGGCCCGCCTACCGTGTCCATCGTACCTTCTTTATAGAGAGTGTCGGTCAGCGTGACCAGGTCGATCGCTTTGTTCTGGTTGAACAAAACCGTCATCGCCTGAAATATCTTTTTGTGGGTGTCTTTGTAAAAAGCTTCCGGGGTGAGCGTCTCAATGCCGAGCGCCACCGCCTCGTCCTCGATCAGCATCGAACCCAGTACGGCCATTTCGGCCTCAAGATTTTGCGGCGGAATTTTTTCCCTTGAGATCGTTTCGATCGCTTGTTCTATCATATTTTCTTCACGACTGAAATTTTAAGTTGAGCAGAAATTTTCGGATGCAGCTTTACCTGAACCTGATAGTCGCCCAGTTTTTTGATAGGCTCTTCCAGGTGCACTTCTTTTCTTTCCAGGGAGATATTTTGCCGGCTCAAAGCTTCCACGATATCCTGGGAATTGATGGCGCCGTACAATTTATCGCCTTCGCCCGAGCTGACTTCGAGTGTCAGCGTCAGCTCTTTTAATTTTTGCGCCCATTCCCGCGCCCGGGATAAACGCTCTTCTTCTCCCTTGGCGTGACGGGCTTTTTCCGCTTCAAAAGACTTTAAGTTCGCGGGCGTGGCACTTTTGGCTTTGTTGTGGGGATAGAGAAAATTCTGGGCGAAGCCGGAGGAGACTTTGACAACATCTCCCCGCTTGCCCAGTTTTACGTCGTCCTGAAGAAGGACTACCTCAATATCCATAAGTCAGTAACCTTTGTCATTTCGAGCGAAGCGAGAAATCTCGTTTTAAAGCGAGATCTCTCGTCGCTTCGCTCCTCGAGATGACAGTATTTGTCCGAAATTACAGTTTTTTATTACTCCGCGACGAACGGAAGCAGTGCGATCTGACGAGCCCTCTTGATCTGACGGGTCAGATATCTTTGGGACTTGGCACCCGCACCGGAAATACGGCTGGGGATGATCTTTCCGCGCTCAGTGATGAAATAACGCAGGCGGTTGACATCCTTGAAATCGATGGTCTCGATCTCTTCGGGTTTAAATTTGCAGATCTTTTTCTTGATGAACTTTTTTTTCGGATCTATTTTTTTCTTTACGATCTTCTTTTTAATGAACACGCTGTTTCTCCTGTATAGTGAGCCTGTCGAACCATTAGAATGGTACTTCTTCGTCGCTCTTGCCCGCGCTCGAGATCTCATCGAGCTGGATCTCACCCAGATCTTCCTTGCCGCCACTGGTTTCCGTGACTTCTTTGGTACCGGAACCCGAGCTCTTCAAAAATTGAATATTCGTCGCGATCACTTCCAGCGTATTGCGCTTCTGCCCGTCGGCGCCGTCCCAACTGCGGCTTTGAAGGCGCCCCTCGCAAAACACCGGGCTTCCTTTTTTCAGGTATTCCCCGCAGACTTCCGCGAGCTTTCCCCATGCCACGACGCGCACAAAACTTGTTTCTTCTTTTTTCTCACCGGTCTGCAGTTTATAAACACGGTTCATCGCCATCGTGAAACTCGCCACCGCGGAACCGCTCGGAACATAGCGAAGTTCAGGATCGCGCGTCAGATTACCGATCAATAACGCCTTATTTAAGCTGGCCATCAATACGCCTCCGGTTTACAGGTTATCTTTGTTGACCATCAAGAAACGCATAATGCTGTCGTTCAAGCGCAGGGACTGATCCAACTTTTTGGACGCCAGAGAATCCAGCTGAAAATTCAGGATGACGTAAATACCATCATGCTTCTTGTTGATCATGTAAGCCAGGCGCTTCTTACCCCAATCCTGTACTCCATCGATCCGTCCGCCGTTCTTTGTCACCAGGTCCTGGATCTGAGTCGTCACTGCCTTGGAGGCATCCGCCGTCAGATCGGGATCAAGTATAAACACACCTTCGTAATTAACCAT
>CAZBIH010000068.1:2552-4788 GCA_964492015.1 uncultured Planctomycetia bacterium
TTCATCCAGCTTTCACAAATTAAAACCGCACGGTCAAAAATTTCTCCGGCAACTTGAGCTTCCTCGCGGCCGAATTTTTCAAGAACGTAAGCGTTCAAATCCTTGGGCATTGACTCATTGCGCACCCCGAAACGCAAGCGAGGGAATTCTTCCGTCCCCAGCTCCGCGATCGCCGACTCCAAGCCGTGATGCCCGCCTGCCGAACCCGAATCCCGCAACCTCAGCTTACCAAAGTCCAGGTTGACGTCATCCGAAACCAAGAGTATTTCCTGTGTCTTCGGATGATATTCCTGTACTAAACCTGCAAGGCTTTCTCCGGTAGAATTCACGAATGTCATCGGCTTTACCAACAGAGCCTGCTCGATCTCAGCCGCCACACCCTGCAACTTTTTTACTTCCCGCCACCCCCGCGAAGGCTTATGCCTGACGGCTAGACGGTCCAAAATTTCAAACCCGGCATTGTGTCGGGTCCCGGCGTACTTTTGTCCGGGGTTGCCAATACCGACGATAAATTTCACTGGGCTTACTTCTTCTCCGTCTTGGCTTCTTTCTTAGGCTCTTCCTTCTTGGCTTCGCCGGCCTTGGTCTCGTCTTCCTTCTTCTCGCGGAGGACTTCGACTTCAGGCGCCACGGCCAACGGATCCTCAGCCTTTACTTCGACCGGCAGTTTCACATGAAAAAGAAGTGAACTGGGGTCATTCAAGACTTGAATTTTGTCCGACAGCACCAGGTCACGGACATGGATCGAACCATTCAAGGCTAATCCGGAAACATCCACATCAATGTGCTTGGGAATATCCATCGGCAAACATGAGACCTTCACGATACGCAGAGGATGATCCATGACGCCGCCATCCTGTTTGACGCCGATCGGTTCGCCTTTGGCCACGATCTCAACATCGACCGTGAGCTTCTCGGTGAGAGAGATCTCATTAAAATCCACATGAAGGATCTGGCGTTTGACTGGCGTGTACTGAACTTCTTTGATGATCGCAAGACGAGCCTTCTTTTTCTCTTTCTCGATCGTCAGATTGATCAGCACATTCTCGCCGGCCGCATCGTGAATGATCTTGGAGATCTCGCGGTTATTCAACGCGATCGCGATCGCTTCTTCGCCGCGATGATACACAATGGCAGGCACAAAGCCTTCGTCGCGCATTTTTTTATTCTTCTCTTTGCCTCTGGCATCTCTTAAAGATGCTTTTAAACTGATCTGTTCCATAAATTCCTTCTCTCTTTGATTAGATCCCTCGACTCCGCTTCGCTCGGGATGATTTCGCGCCAATTGAGCGCGAAATCAGTTAAACAAACTACTCACAGATTCTTCATCGTGAATTCTTTTGATCGCTTCGGCCAAAAGTTCCGCGACGGACAAAACTTTAAATACAGGGTCTTTTTTCTCCGGTGTCAGAGGAATGCTGTCCGTCACCACAAATTCCTCGATCGCTGACTTTTTGATACGCGCGATCGCCGGGCCCGACAAGATCGGATGCGACACCGCCGCAAAAATTTTGAGCGCGCCTGCCTTCTTCAAAGCCGCCGCCGCTTCACACATCGAGCTGGCCGTCGCGACAAGGTCATCCACGATCACGATATTTTTCCCCTTCGCTTCACCGAGGATGTTCATCGTTTCCGTTTGTTTGTCATCGATACGCCGCTTATCCACCACCACCAAATTGGCGCCGAGCCTCTTGGCGTACGCACGGGCCATCTTGATGCCGCCAACGTCCGGAGACGCGATGACAAGGTCTTTGATCTTTTTTTTCTTAAAATAATCGACGATCACGTTCACCGCGAACAAATGATCCAGAGGAATGTCAAAAAATCCCTGGATCTGGCTGGCATGCAGGTCCATCGTCAGCACCCGGTCCGCGCCCGCCTCGACAAGAATATTAGCAACAAGCTTCGCCGTGATCGGCACGCGCGGCTGATCTTTTCTGTCCTGACGGGCATAGCCAAAATAAGGGATCACCGCCGTGATGCGGCGGGCTGATGCGCGCCGGAACGCGTCCATGAGGATCAAAAGCTCCATCAAATTGTTGTTGGTCGGCGGACAGGTCGGCTGGACGACAAACACATCGCGGCCGCGCACATCCTCATTGATCTTGACGCGGATCTCGCCTTCGCTGAACGTCCCGACAAGCACATCCCCGAGAGGCTTGCCCAAGCTCTTGGCGATCTTTTTCGCCAGATCAATATTTGCATTCCCTGAAAAAATCTTCAATTCACCGTTCAT
>CAZBIH010000068.1:4888-8197 GCA_964492015.1 uncultured Planctomycetia bacterium
ACCGCACCCGCTCCGGTCACTGCCCCGCGCCCCACCGTTACCGGCGCCACCAAAATGGTACCGCTGCCGATACTCGCTCTGTCCTTGATCAGCGTCTGGTGCTTGTTCTTTCCGTCATAATTGGCAGTGATGGTGCCGGCTCCGATGTTCACATAAGAGCCGATCACCGCATCCCCCAAATAAGTCAGATGCTTCACCTGGGTGTGTTCCCCCACCGATGAGCGCACAATTTCGACAAAATTGCCGATGACTGCGTGATTGCCGATCCGGGACTTGCCGCGAATACGCGCGAAAGGCCCCACGGTGCAACCTCGGCCAAGGCTTGAGCCCTGCTCCAGGACCGTATGGGACATAACCGTAGTATCTTGCCCTATCATCACGTCCGCGTCAATGGTCACAGTTTTGGGGCTTCGGATGCGTACACCCTTCTCCATCCAGCCGTCCAAGATGCGCTTTTGAGCGATCTCTTCGACTTGAGAGAGCTCTTTTTGTGAATTTACGCCCAGAACCTCCTCTTGATCCGCCGTGAGTACAGCCCCGACCTTGCCTGACGCGGAAAAAATCTCAATGATATCCGTCAAATAGTATTCCTTTTTCAAAGGGTTCTTTTGAACCTTCTTCAAGCCCTCAAAAAGCCGGCTCGCTGAAAAGACGTAGCAACCGACATTGATCTCGCGTATCTTTTTTTGGGCCGGCGATGCGTTGACCTCTTCCACGATCTTGACTACTTCCGCGCAAGCGCCCCGCTCGATACGGCCGTAGCCAAAAGGCTTTTCCAGTTCCACTGACAAAAGTGTGCAATCTGTTTTATCCGAAGAAAAATTTTTAAAAATTTCTTTGACCGTCGCTTGACTGATCAGCGGCGTATCACAGTAAAATACAAACACCGCCCCTTGAAATCCCGCGAGCGACCGCTTGGCCTGCCCAACCGCATGCCCGCTTCCCAGCTGTTCTTTCTGCTCAACACAGACCAGAGACTTCCCCAGGCCCAGTGTCGCCAGATACTCCCGCACGAGTTCAATTTTATAACCGCCGATCACCACGATCTTCTCACAGCCGGCCGCTTTGGCCCTCTCTACGAGATAACCCAGCATCGGCTTTCCGCAGATCGGATGCAGAGCTTTGGGAAGCACCGACCGCAACCGCGTGCCTTTTCCCGCCGCGAGAATGATGGCCGCTTTACGCAATTTTTCTTTCCTGGCCTTTTTTGTCAATGAGCTGAGGGTATTCGCGGCTGACCACGGTCTTTTTGTTCACCACGCATTCCTGAATATTTTCCAATGACGGAAGTTCATACATCACGTTGAGCATAACGCTCTCTAAAATGGCTCTCAAGCCCCGGGCGCCCGTCCCCTTTTTGACCGCTTCTTTAACGATCTCCACGAGCGCGTCTTCGGTGAGAGTGAGTTTGACGCCTTCAAGGACAAAAAGTTTTTGAAATTGCCGTACGAGCGCATTTTTAGGCTGTGTCAGCACATCCAAAAGTTCTTTTTCGCCGAGCTTTTGAAGCGTCGAGACCACCGGGAAGCGGCCGATAAATTCAGGGATAATGCCAAATTTGACCAGATCTTCCGTCTCCACCAAAGGCAGAAGGGATATTGTGGGATCCATCGTCTGATAGACCGGGTGCTCGAGGCTTGTGCCGCGAAAACCGATCTCACCTTTGCCCAGGCGGCGTTTGATGATCTCATCCAGCGAACTGAAAGTGCCGCCGCAGATAAAAAGAATATTGGTCGTATCCACCGAAAGATTTTCGGCTTGAGGATGCTTGCGGCCCCCTTGAGGAGGCACGCTGGCTTTGGTGCCTTCGAGAATTTTTAAAAGCGCCTGTTGGACGCCTTCGCCGGAAACGTCGCGGGTGATCGAAACATTTTCGGAGGTCTTTCCGATCTTGTCGATCTCGTCGATATAAACAATGCCCATTTCGGCGCGCGGGATGTCGTACTTGGCGTCCTGCAAAAGCCGCTGAATGATATTCTCCACGTCATCGCCCACATAACCGGCTTGGGTCAGTGTCGTGGCGTCACAGATCGCGAAAGGCACTTTCAAAATTTTGGCCATCGTCCGCGCCAGAAGCGTTTTGCCGCAGCCGGTCGGGCCGATCAAGAGGACGTTAGACTTCTCAAGTTCCACGTCGCGTGTATCCGCGCGGGAGAGAATACGCTTGTAGTGATTGTAAACGCTGACCGCAAGCCTTTTTTTGGTCTCTTCCTGGCCAATGACATATTCATCGAGCGTTTTTTTAATATCGGCGGGCTTGGGAAGATCTTCAAATTTGAGCGCCAGAGGCGTCGAGGTTGCTTTTGGATCTTTGGGATCCTTAGAAGCAGAAGCATCAGTCTTGGAAAGCGTTTCATGGCAAAACTTAACGCAATCCTCGCAAATAAGCACGTCCGGCCCCGAGAAAAGTTTCTCATGGCCTTTCATGGCTTTTTGGCAAAACGAGCATTTTTGCATTGTGACCCCGGTTTAAATTAATTCCGCGCGATGAGTGAGTATATCCGCCCAAGTGAACATCATTTCAGCCCACGCAGGCTCCAGACGCATTTCTTTTTTAAGTTTAAGGCTGTCAAAAGTGGTTTTAAAAATATGAAATGTTTTTTCAAAACGCGGTGTTTTTTGAATTTTTTCCAATTCATAAATAAATCCTTCTGTCTCTTGCAAAAATTGATCCATACGGTTTTGCCGGCCCTCACAAGCCCATCTTCCGATGCGTCCCAAATTCACAGCAATATTAAGAGTCAATTCTTTGGCGGTCATGATCGATCGAGCAGCTCGCGTATAATGATTTCCATTTGCCGGCGCACATCCAGGTTCAAAACTTCACGGCTTCTATTTTCCTGACTTGGCCTGAGATTGATCATCGAATCAAAATCAACGGATCCCGTCTCAAGATCCAAACCGCCGCCCCAAACATCCGATTGTTTGCTTCCGTCCTGCAATAATATTTTCTCTCCGTCCACATGAAGTTTCCCCCCGGCGGAAAGAATTTTGCGGTGAATATCCACGACCACTTTCACATACCCGTCAAGATCCTCGGCTACTTTTTTAAGGATCTCTTCGCTCGCCTTCTGTTTAATGATCAAAAGCATTTTTGCACCATTACGTCATTTCGAAGCGTAAAGCGCTGAGAAATCTCGCTTTGGATGAGATTTCTCGCTGCGCTCGAAATGACAGTTTAATAAATAACCTTGAATCCGACAACCAACCATTGCTATATTGATAGCACTCAATTTTTGCCCTGTGGTGTAACGGTAGCACACGGCCCTTTGGAGGCCAGAGTCATGGTTCGAATCCATGCGGGGCAGT
>CAZBIH010000069.1:0-7997 GCA_964492015.1 uncultured Planctomycetia bacterium
TAGAGGCGGTCCATTTTTAAGGAAAGCGCCTGATTTTGCTCGGTGAGGCGGCTGATCTCCTGTTCTTTTTCTTTGATCCTGACGTTAATATCGGAATTTGATGTGGTATCAGCGCTTGAAGCTGCCGTGCCGGTGGCCGCGGCGGGAGCCTGATTTTTCAGGGATTCGATCTGCCGGGTCTTGTGGATAAGCATATCCTCAAGGTATATTTTTTCTTCCAGTGCCGTGTTCATCTGGGCCTGGGACTTTTTCATTTCAAATTGGATCGCTTCCTCCTCTTTTCTTAAGGCTTGGATCGTCTCCTGGAGGGATTTTTTCTGGCCCAGGGCGTTTTCAACTAAATGTGAATTTTTGGCCAGGATCTTAAAGAGTTCGCGGTTTTTTTCTCTTAATTTTTGGGCTTTGGCGCGGAGCGAGTCGCGGGAAGAGACCAGGGCGCGGTTGGTTTCGATCAACTTGCTGTTCTGTGTCACCAGATAGATCACTGCCATGGAAAGGGCAACGATGAGGGAAAAAGAGACCAGAAGGCTTGAGCGCGATTTATCCATGACTGAGGCTGATACTAACAAAAGGGGTCTCGGAAGTCAAACCGGTGATAGAAGGTGATATAATTATTTCCCTATGGAAATGACATTCGGCGGGCATTTGGAAGAGTTCAGAAAGAGGCTTCTTGTCTCTCTGGCGGCGATCGGGGCCGCGGCGGCTTTTTGTTTTTTCTATGTGGATGAGATCTTGAGTGTCCTGATCGCTCCCATCCGGCCCCAGATCGGGCAGATCTACTTTTTTTCTCCGACAGATGCTTTTGTCATTAAAATGAAGGCGGTCCTACTGGCGGCGATCGTCATCGCTTCGCCGATGGTCGTCTGTCAGCTGTGGCTTTTTCTCTCGCCGGGAATGTACGCGAAGGAAAAAAAAGCGGTATTTTTCATTGTATTTCTGGCCTCATTTTTATTCGCGGCAGGCGCTCTTTTTTCATTTTTTTCAGTTCTGCCGCCGGCGCTGGATTTCTTGATCGGTCAGCAGACGGAGTATCTGAAGCCTCTGGTATCGATGAATGAATACCTGAGTTTTTTGACCGGCATGATGGTCGCGTTCGGATTTGCCTTCAACCTGCCGGTGTTTGTGACGGCGCTGGTGGCGGCGGGCGCGGTCCGTGTTAAAACGCTCAATCTTTATCAGAGGCATATCGTCGTGTTTATTTTTATCGCAGCGGCTTTGCTGACGCCGGGTCCCGATATCGCCAGTCAGCTGATGTTGGCTGCTCCGTTATTGATCTTGTTTGAATTCAGTGTATTCGCCGGCTGGATCGTCGAAAGCTTAAGGAAGAAAAAATAAATATGCTTCAATTTTTTCTCTTGATCCCCTTATTCGTGGTGGCTGTTTATTCGGTGCATTCGGGTTTCAAGTACACCCGGATGATCAGCAATATTTTTCTGGGGCTCAAATACAAACCCGCTTACGAGGCTGTCACCTCCACCCTCGGAGAAAAAATATCCATCCTGGATTCCGGCGGCCATGAGATGGGCGCGATCCTCGTGGAGAAAAAAAATGCCGATAAATTGCTTATTTTTTGCCATGACTCCGGGTCTACCAAAGAATTCTGGGAAAAATACGCCTATTTTTTCCCCGATCTGGGTTTTCAGGTTTTGAGCGTGGATTTTTTGAATGAGGCTTCCCAAGTCCCGGGCAGCCCGCTCTCTCAGTGGCCGGACCAGGAAGAAGTCAAAAAAATGAAACTGGTTCTCCATTGGGCGAGAACCGCGTTTAAGCCCGGAACGAAGATCGTACTTTTCGGAGTTTCCAAGGGCGCGGACATTGCCTTGGCGGCTTCTGTGGGCGAGCCGCAGGTGGCGGGCGTGATCGCGGACGGGCTTTTTTCCATGCGGGAGGTCTTCAGCGACTATATCCGTAAATGGGCGCCGATCCTCGTCAAACCCAATCTTTTTGGAGAAAAGTACCCCGGGTGGGTGGTCCATCTGTTTTCAAGCCTTGGTTTTTGGTACTGCCAGAAAAAATCCAAAAGAGAATTTGTGGATGTTGAAAAGATCATGAGAAAAAAACAGATCCCGCTTTTGATGATCCATGGCGAAGAGGACGATTATATTTCCGGAACGCATCAGAAATTTCTTCACCGCTTGGGGTCCGGTGGCGTCAACTCCGGCTGTTTGACCGTCCCGAAAGCCGGACATAATCAGGGCGTGACGCTCAACCGCGAAGCTTATGAAAAGACCATCACGGATTTCTTGAGAAAAATCCTTTAAGTGAAAAGATCGATCTTAATTTTTTTTATTTTTTTATCTTCAGCAAATGTACTTTGGGCTCAGGAGACGGACAGCCGGCCGGAGCTTTTTTCAATTTTGGAAAAAAGTAACCGCTTTTATGCCTCCGTCAAAAATTACACGGCCATTTTTCATAAACAGGAAATGGCCAAGGGAAAATTAGGGGATGCGGAAAAAATTTTTTTAAAATTTGAAAAGCCATTCAAAATTTTTATGGGTTGGCTCAACACAGAGAAAAAAGGCCTCCAGGTGGTGTATCAGCGCGGCAAGCATGACGGAAAGCTGGCGATCCATAAGCCGGGATTAGGCTTGGGCCTTCTGCCGGTGGTCTTTCTGGACCAGAAAAGTCCCTGGGTGAGGGAAGGCAGTGAATCGTATGACATTGAGGACGCGGGGATCGGGACGTTTTTAGAAGATTTTACCGAAGCGGTGGCTCGGGGCGATGCGGCCGGACAGCTTAAAGTCGAGTTTGTGTCATCGGAGCCTGCCGGTGAGGAAACGGTCGAGGTGACATTTGAGGGATCCAAAGAAGATTCAGGGTATTTTACCTACAAGATACGGGTTTCATTCGATCCGGTCACCTCACTGCCGGTGAAGATGCGGCTGTTTGACTGGAACGATCAAATGACCGGTGATTATGCGTATGAAAACCTAAAAATAGATCTCGCGCCGGATGACAGCGAATTTAAAAAACAGATCAACCGTTCGCTTTACCGGGTGTATCAGGGGAAATAGAAAAACTGTCATCCCCGTCAGCCAAAGGCTGATCCGCCTCGGGCGGAAAATCTTTAATCGGGGATCATATCTAGGTTTGATTCCCGATTAGAACATTCGGGAATGACAGTTAAATTTTTCTTTCCATCGTCTGAACATCAAAGCGCAGGCTGCGGAGTTGTTTGGCGAATAGTGCGGTGAAGGCCACGATCCCGAGAGTTACCCATCCTCCCAAAGCTACGCAGGGGACAGTCCCGATCAGGGCTGCGACCATTCCGCTCTCAAAGGCGCCAAGCTCGTTGGAAGAGCAGATGAATATCCAGTTGGCCGCAGCGATGCGTCCGCGCAAATGATCGGGGGATAGAAGCCTTACCATGGAGCGGCGAATGACCATGCTGACCCCGTCAAAAACCCCGCTAAAAAAGAGCGCTGTCATCGACAGCCAAAAATTTTTGGAAAAAGCAAATACAAGAATACTGACCCCAAATCCGAACACCGCCAAAAGTAAATTCCGTCCGGCTCGCGCGATAGGCGGGCGGTGAGTCGCCAGGAGAGTGATGAGGACCGCCCCCAGCGACGGGGCCGCGTTGAGAAGCCCGAGGCCTTTGGCGCCCACGTGAAGGATATCGCTGGCAAAGATAGGCAGGAGCGCAATAGCTCCCCCGAAAAGGACCGCGAATAGATCCAACGTCATCGCAGCCCAGAGTGGGGGGTGAGAAAAAACAAACTTCCAGCCCAGCCCGATACTTTTCAACAGGGGTTCTTTCTGCTGAGGGACCGGCTTGGGTTTGGAAGAGATCAGTAGCGTGCAGATCCACGAAAGAATAAAACAAGCCGTGATGACCAGATAAGAACCGGCAGCTCCCCACGCGTCAAATATAAAACCGATCGCGGCAGGACCGATAACAGAACAACTGATCCAGGTGCTGGAGATCCACGAGGAAGCGTTGACTGTTAGGTGTTTGGGGACGACTTGAGCTTCAAATGCCGTATTGGCGGGATCCGCGAACCCGCGCGCAACACCCACCAGAAAAATGACTGCGTACAGACCCAATAGGGAAGCCTCGTGATGGCTCTCCCAGGAAAGCCAAGCCAGCGTGAGCGTACACAAAAAAGAAGCCGCTCGGGTGATCAAAAGAATTTTCTTCCGGTCAAAATGATCCGCGACGTATCCGCCGAACAATACCAGGGACAATGCCGGGATCGCCTCCACAAGCCCCAGCCACCCAAGCATCAGGGGATTGTGCGTGATCTGATAGATCTGAAAACCAATAACAACGGCCAGAGAACGGCCAGCCAGCGTAAAAAAGGCTACCGAGCCCAAGAATAAACGGACATCGGGAATCTTTAATGCGTCTCTAAAATCCCGGGCCGCGGGAGCGGAATTCACTTGTGAAGATCCCCGCGCCAGACGGAGGGGCGGTTAAAGGCGATGCGGAGGATGCAAATGGAAAGTATCCAGATCATGATGACGGAACCCAGGGGGTGAAGCAGGGCGTACCAGGGGTTGGACTTGAGCATTTTATTACCGATGAAGCGGATCAGGAGGATCCAGGCACAGACTCCCAGGCTAAGTGCCAGAGTGAGCGGCCGGTAAGAGGAAGAATTTGTGAATTTGAAAAATAATTCAATTTTTAAAATAAAAAACGGTGCCAGTGAGACGAATACGAACAAAAATATTTTGTGAAGGATCGCCGGGATATTTTTCTTGAAAAGATAAGTGAATATTCTCGTCCAGCCTGTTTTTATCTCTGCCAGAGAGCTGTACATGCGCGTTGAGTAGAGTTTTGTCCCGTTTAAAAATTTCATGGTGAATCCGGCGGCTCGAATCTTTTTGGCGAGCTCCACATCTTCCACCACTTCACTTTTCACCGATTCATTTCCGCCGACTTTTTCATACACGTCTTTTTTGACGAGGATGAATTGCCCATTTGCGAGGACATTACCGGTTTTGGGGTCGTTGACTTTTTCGCTGTTGAACCACAGTGCCAGACTTCCGATAGCCAACGGTTGCACCGTTTTTTCCCAAAAAGTCCGGGATTCGGTCTCAGGCGCCAGGGTCAGAAAATCAATTTTTTGTGAAATGGCTGTTTCTAGTGCGGAGGCTGCTGATTCGGGGGAATGGGTCGTATCGGCGTCGGTGAATAGAAGCCAATCTCCTGACGCGGCTTTGGAGCCGGCGACCATGGCGTGATTTTTGCCTGTCCAGCCCGGCGGAAGCTTTTCGATGCGGATGATGCGAAATGGGAATGGTGATAGTTTTTTGAAATTTTCAAGAAGATGTGGTGTTTTGTCCGTGGAGCGGTCATCCACGACGATGATCTCGCAGTTCTTAAAATTTTGACGAAAAAGATGATAGAGGCAGTTGGCGATATTTTTTTCTTCATTTTTAGCCGGGACGATGATCGAGATCTTAAGGTCCGTTTTTTCGGGCCGTTCAACTTTTTGTATCGGAGGATTTTTTTTACCGAGAGCAGACAGCCACAGGACGCGGCGGGACCAGACCAGAAAAATAAAAATAAGAAAAACATCCAAGGCCATCATGGCGTTGACCGTCATTTAGGAAAGGGAGTAACCGCCGTCGGCGATGATCGTCTGTCCATAAATCCAATCAGATCCAGGACTTAGGAGAAACGAAATAATGCGTGCAATATCCTCAGGGGCCCCGAGTCGTTTTCCCGGAGTGCGCGCCAGGAACTCATCTTTCATTTTTTCAAACTCAGGGAACATTTTAAGCGAATCCGTTTCGATGAGGCCGCCCGACACCGCGTTGACGTGGATATTATAAGGAGAGAGCTCTACCGCCAGATAACGGACGAGGTTTTCAAGCGCCGCTTTGGAGATTCCGATGGCGCCATAATTGGGCGTGAAGTGATGCGCCCCCAGGCTTGAGAGTGTTAAAATTTTTCCGCCGTGAGTTTTCATGAGCGGCAAGGCTGCCTGGGATAAAAATAAGAATGCTTTTGCGTTCACATCCAGAGAGATATCCCAATCCTTGACGCGCAGCTGGTGGACCGGTTTGAACACGCCGAGAGCCGCGTTGTGGATCAGATAGTCGAGGCGAGGGGTGTGTTTTTTAATTTCTTCGAAAAGGGACAGGATCGTTTCCGGTTCCCCGACATTTCCCGGCAGAAGGTGGACTCGGGCGCCCTTGTTTTCAGCTTCTTTTTTGACGCTTTCAGCGGCCTCGTCATCGCGCAGGTAATTCAGGAAGATCGTGAGGCCTTTTTGGGCCTGGGAGAGGACGATCGCGCGGCCGATGCCTCGGGAACCGCCGCTGATGAAGAGGGATTTTTCGTTCATGGGCATAATTTAGCACTTCGATGGTAGAATGTCACGTATGGCAGAACTGACAAAGGAAGAAAAAATCAAAAAAGCCGCCTGGGAAGCCAAGCGTTTTGACCTCTGGATCGTGTTTTTGCACTTTCTGGCGATGGGTGTATTGGGTTTGAGCCTGTTTCCGATGATCTATTTTTTTTACGCGGTCTGGAAACTCCTAGGCGCTTACGCGGTGTGGCTTAAGATCCTCGCGTTCTCCTTCTCTCTGGCGTTCGGGTTCTTTCTGTTTGGCGCGACGCTTATTTTTCTTTGCGTGTTCACCAAAAATATTTTTGGATTTAAAATCGCGCCGGGTCTTTTTACCATTCATTCCAAAGAGGCGCTTTGCTGGATGGGGTACAACGGCTTGATCTTGGTGGCCAATAGCGCATTTTTGGATGTGTTCCGTATGTCACCGTTTCAGATCCTTTTTTACCGTCTCATGGGCGCTAAGATCGGAGAACGTGTGATCGTGAACACAGCAGGGCTGGCGGACCTTTCCATGCTTGAGATCGGAAATGACGTGCTCATCGGCGGCGGGGTCGCGCTCATTTGCCATGCATCGGAGCGCGGATTTTTAAAATTAGCCCCGACCAAGATCGGCAACAATGTCTCCATCGGCCTAGGTTCTGTGATCATGCTCGATGTTGAGATCGGCGATGGTGCTTCTATCGCCCCCTGCAGTCTTGTGCCGAAAGGAACTAAAATTCCTTCGAAAGGTGTTTGGGGAGGGAATCCGGTCAAGGATTTGCGTGCCGAGAGACGTGAAGCGCTCAAAAATGAATAAAAATAGGATTTTTCGATCCTTCGAGATCACATTAGTCGTGTTGCTTTTACCTTTTTTTCTAGGAATGGGAGCTAAAATGGAAGATCCAAAAAAAATAGAAATATATAACGCGACGACCGGTAAGACGGAAGTCGTGGATAGAGTCATCCGGTCCGATGCCGAATGGAAAAAGATCCTCACGCCCGAACAGTACAACGTGACCCGCCAAAAGGGGACTGAAGCGCCTTTTAGCCAGAAGTGCGATATTCCTGCGTCAGGCAAAGGGATCTACCAGTGCGTCGGATGTGGAACAGACCTGTTCGCTTACGGGAATAAATTTGAGTCCGGGACCGGCTGGCCGAGTTTTTTTGATCCGGTGTCATGCCTCAATATCAAAACCGAAGAAGACCGGCAATTCGGCATGAGCCGTGTCGAGGTTTTGTGTGCCCGTTGCGGCGCGCATCTGGGGCATGTGTTCGACGACGGCCCCCCTCCGACGGGAAAACGCTACTGCATCAACACGGTGGCGTTAAAACTTAAAGCGGATCCAAAAGTTTCGCGTTAATTTGGGCCCTTCTTGGGTTTTTGAAAATAACTTCTCTTTTTTAGGCTTTTATGATAGATATATGGGGTCACATTTTAAAGACAGATGCAGTTTTTAACCAAGGGAGAAACCACGTGGCAGTCAAAAAAGTAAATTCAGCATTCATGAAACCCCTCCAACCTAGCGAAGCTTTAGGCAAAGTTGTTGGATCCAAACCCCTTCCTCGCACTCAAGTCGTGAAGAAGCTTTGGGAATACATCAAGAAGAATGACCTGCAGGATAAGAAGAACCGTCGCAACATCAATGCCGACGCGAACCTCAAGCCGATCTTCGGCAAGGCGCAGGTTTCGATGTTTGAAATGACAAAGCTTGTTTC
>CAZBIH010000070.1:0-4618 GCA_964492015.1 uncultured Planctomycetia bacterium
AGCCTTTTGCCGGATTTTATTTTTTCGTCTGAACTTTCGGAGGCGGGGTCATTTCTGAAGGTGCTTGAAGAGGGCTTCTCGCTGATCCACGACTGGACCTGTGTGGGCTCAAGATTTTGGCGCGTGTTCTCGGCATTTTCCAAAACAGCGGCTATTTCCTGGTTTTCTTTGTCGTTCATTTTCACGGCGCTTTTCGGAGCCTGGCCCACCTCCGTCACGGATGTCTTACTGCCGGCGGTCAAAAAAACCGCCTCCGTAACATCGCCGTCAAGAGTGCGTCCGCGCACTTCCACCAATCCGCGGTAAACCAGGATATTGGATTCTACTCCGTTTGTGTTGATCTGACACTGAGTTCCGAGGAGAACCACCACCGCCGTAGGAGTTTCGACCGTAAACTGGCTTCCGCTTGGAAGATCATCGAGCAAAGAAAATATTTTTCCCTTTTCGAGGGAAATTCGCACGGGGCTTACGGAGCTGAGCGTGAAGGAGGAGCCCTCTTCCACCTGGATCATATTCTTGCATTGATGATCAAGCGCCAATTGCACTCTATTTCCGTGCATAACTAGGACCTTGTCGCTCATCTTTAAAACATCACCCAAATTCAATGTGCGTTTAATGCCCGAATCATTGCGAGAGATCCATCCGCTGTCTTTAAGGGAGACAAATACACACGAAGCGCTTTCGTTCCCGGCGTAATCCGGCATCGCCGCCACGGAGACAAGAAATACCGAGACCAGCGCCAGATGCAGAACCGAATAAAGAAGCAACTTTTTCATCAGCGGTCCGTGGTTGAGATACCTTGTTAATAGTAATCAATTTTATAATTTATTAATTAACTCCTATTAAAAATATACACTAAAAAGGCCTTGCTTGCCATAGGACTATCTAAGTATTTTTACTATTAATAGTAAATAGGGGGGATGGCGTCAGTCCTTGGGAATGGTGTCAGTCCTTGACTTTCGACATGATACCCGTCAAAAACAACACATTGATAGCTAAACCAAATCGTTCAGCGCGCTTTCCAGGTTAGGAAATTTGAAGTGAAATCCGCTATCCAAAAGGACTTTAGGCTCTACGTTCTGCCCCTCCAAGAGCATGGTGGCCATTTCTCCCAAAAGGATTTTCAGGACCGGAGCGGGCACGGAAAATAGAGCTGGTCTTTTCAACACCTTGCCCAAGGTTTTAGCGAATTGGCCCATGGTCACGGCGTTGGGCGCCGTCAGATTGACCGGGCCGCGGATTTGAGTATTTTCCAGGACGTGCACGATCGCGCTCACCTCGTCTTCGAGATGGATCCAGCTCATGTATTGTTTGCCATTACCCAGCGGGCCACCGAGACCCAGCTGAAAAGGAGGCAGCATTTTTGCCATCGCGCCGCCGTTTTTTCCGAGAACGACGCCTGTACGCAAAAGAATGGTCCTCACGCCAAAACTCTCAGCCTTGAACGCCTGTCTCTCCCACTCCTTGCAAACGTCCGGCAAAAAACCGATGCCGGCGGACGCATTTTCCTGCAGAGGTAAACTGCCCCTGTCTCCGTAAAAACCTATCGCTGAAGCATTGATGAAAACATGGGGTTTATTTTTAGCCTTTCCTATCGCCTCCACCAGCGCACGCGTCGTGTTGAGACGGCTGGTGATCAATTCCTTTTTCTGCGCCTTGGTCCAGCGCTTCCCCGCGATCGGTTCGCCTGAAAGATTGATCACAGCGTCCGCGCCGTCAACCGCATTCGCCCAATTCCCGGGCGCTGGGGCGCTGGACAATCTTTTAAGAAAAATAAGTTCGTGCTTCTGGGCCAGCTTCACACTCAAAGGTTTCCCGATAAATCCGCTCATGCCCGATGCGACGATCTTCATGGATGCACAAACCTCACTTTCTAAATTTTAACTTTAGACAACATTATATCACCGAAAAAAACTAAATGATCCCCGTCCGTATCCCATGAAAAATATACTGCTGCACGTACCCGGCGTTTTGGCCCCATCTTTTTTGAGCAAAATCGTGAACACGGCTTTCGGATACTTTTCTGTTCTTGAAATAAAGTTTCTGCATCGCGCGAAGGATCCAGACGTCCACCGGGAACGCTTCGTATTTTTGGAAGGCGTAAAGCAGGACACAATCAGCGACTTTGGGGCCAATGCCGGGAAATGCGATGACGCGTTCGCACGCTTTCTCGTAATCGTCCTCCCGAATGAATTCCAAACAGCGGGGATTCCCCGCAACATATTTGGCGCTGGCCCAGAGAAACGGTGCGCGGTAACCCAGACCGAGCTCTCTCAAGACGTTCTCGTGGCTGGACGCAATTTCTAAAGCGTTGGGAAAACGGATCGAGCCATCTTTGCGGCGGCGGTTATAGTAGGCGCTTAAATTTTTCCAGATGTGTTGGATACGTTTCACGTTATTGTTGGAAGAAAGAATGAAGCAGGCCAATCCCTCCCACGGATCCTGTTGGATCAAACGCAGGCCTTTTAAATTTTGACAGACCGGTTGAAGTTTTTCATCCGCCTCAAGTATTGAATAAAGGGGCGACAGGTCACGTTTTAAGTCAAAAAAAGCCTCGATGGCAGCCGGGTCAACGGGTTTGCCCTGCGGTTTGAAATTTAAATATTCCTTCTCCTGAAAAAGCTGAAGTTCGGCGCCTGCGATGCTTCCCTGATAGACTTTAGCGGGGCTTTTGAGAAAGCCGAAGACCTGGCCGGAGTCCAGGGTGGTTTCGAGGTTGAAATCACTTGCCTTAATTTTCATAAATTTATCATCCATTATAGTCATTTCGACGAACAAAGTGAGGAGAAATCTCGTTTTTAAAACCGAGATCTCTCGCTTCGCTCGAGATGACAACTGTGTTATAATTTAAAAAATTAACCGAGGAGGACTGCTCGCATGCCTGAAACTTCTGTCTCACTGGACGGGATCACTATATTTCTTTTTAGTTTAAGATGGTTTCATTTGATATTCGGGATCACCTGGATCGGCCTTCTTTATTTTTTCAATTTTATCAACGGTCCGTTCGCCAAAACAATGGACGCAGAAACTAAGAAAAAGGTCGTGCCTCAGCTGATGCCTCGGGCGTTGTGGTGGTTTCGTTGGGCCGCTATGATCACGTTTATTACCGGCTGGCTTTACATCGGGACCAAGCTTCACCTAAACGGCGCCGGCCTTGACGGCCCGGGCGGGCTCTTCACCTCGACTTGGGGACAGTGGATCAGCTTGGGGGCGCTTCTGGCGTCCATCATGTGGTTCAATGTGTGGTTCATCATCTGGCCCAGCCAGAAAAAGATCATCACCTGGACCAAAAAAGGAGAATCTCCGGCGGAAATGGCGGGAATCGTCCGCAAGGCGTTTTTGGCTTCACGCCTCAATACTTATCTGTCATTCCCGATGCTTTTCTGTATGGCAGCGGCAAGCCATCTGCCTGTGTTCAGCCTTCCGATCGTGGTGGGTGTGATCGTGATCAGCATTGCGGTCGTCTGGCACTTGGTTGAAAAAGTGGCGCCCAAGGCGGGAGCAAACTTCTAATCACAGAGCATGTCATTTCGACGAGCGAAGCGAGGAGAAATCTCGCTTTTGAAAAACGAGATCTCTCACTTCGCTCGAGATGAGGTTATTGAAATTTAAATTCTAGGTTCTGATTTTGTTGGGGTTCAATCTTGATCTTCTGAGATTGGACCCCAAGTTTTTCGTGCCACACTTCGATCGAATATTCTCCGGCAGGTAAATTTTTCAATTCAAAGTTTCCCGAGGTATCCGTCACAGTAAAATAAGGGTGTGGCAGAACGCCGATATACCCCAGCATCCACGGATGGACATCACACTTCAAAGGCACCATCACCTCGGAAGCGGTAAATTTTTTTGTCTGTTTCATGCCAACCAGCGGTAAACCAAGATTAAAAGCCTTGTTGGCTTTGGGGTACGCATGAATGTTGTGAAGCGTGGCATCCTTATTTAAAAAGATAACTTCCTGCCCCACCTGAGCCCCCGCTACATGCGGCGCATACACACAGCCTTTATTGAGAATGGTCACCGGCTCTTTCGGAGCCTCAAACACATAACCCTCAAGCCCCTCTTTCACATACACAAATGCGTTCCCAAGCCCGCCGTCTTTCACCAGTAATTCTTCCGACAGTACGCTACCGCCGGCATGCAAGACCGCGCATTCAGGATTTCCTTTGACGGACGTGCCTTTGGGGGCCGGAGCTTCGCCTTCAAACAAGACACGGCCGCTCACAGATCCGGCGCTGGAGAGATCAGGTGTTTTTTGCGTTGATGCCGCCGTAGGAGCTTCAGGAGCCAGAGGTGCAGCCGTTTCTTTCGAGCCACCACATCCCGATAATATCACCAGAAACAATCCCGCGATCGCCCTCAAATAAAATTTGTTCATGACCCTCTCCTATTCCACTTTGATCGTTAAGATCAGGTCGCCCGGATGTTCGCAGGTTTGACAAATCCTCCCCTGTCTTGAGAGGCGCAGTTTTTTCCCTGAAATTATGCCCGGCGGAATTTTCACCGTAATTTTTTTTCCGTCCTTCATTTCAAAACTCACCTCGCCACCTTTTTGCGCACGAGCCTTGGAGATGTTTAAGGAGGCTGAAAGGTCTGATGAAACTTTGTCTGAGACAGCTTC
>CAZBIH010000070.1:4718-7877 GCA_964492015.1 uncultured Planctomycetia bacterium
GCTTTTTTTGCCTCATCGGCAGAAGCGGTCTCCGAAATTCCTAAGACCTTATAATAATCTTTCTGTGCCACGGGGATCAGGGCTTCAGTTCAATATCTTGCTGAGCACCAAGAATTTCGTTGTGACTTTCCTCGATGTACTTCTGGATGCTTTGGTTGGCGTCATAGATCTTGCGTATATTCGTCTCTCCCTTGAAAAATACTTTTACAAGATCTGGGTCCAAATGATTTCCGCCCAGGGATCCGATATAGTCCAAGCCCTGTTCAAAAGAACTTGCTTCCTTGTAACAGCGTTTGGAAACGATCGCGTCAAACACATCGACGAGCGCCACAATGCGTCCGAAGATTGGAATATTTTTGCCCGCAAGATGATTGGGATAGCCGGATCCGTCATATTTCTCATGATGCGTCCGGGCAATATCGGAAGCTGCGATAAGAAGCGGGGTCTTGCTGGACTGGAACATCCGAGCGCCGATGAGAGTGTGCGTTTTCATCACGACCCATTCCTCGGGCGTGAGTTTGCCGGGTTTCTGTAGGATCTTGTCCGGGATACCAAGCTTCCCAATGTCATGCATGGGACTTGCGTAACGCAACTGGTCGATCTCTTCTTCGGAGAGCCCAAGCTCGGCCGCGAGCGCGGTCGAGTAGTCGCTGATGCGCAGAATGTGATTTCCGGTATCAGGATCTTTGTACTCCGCGGCGATCGCGAGGTTTAAGATCATCTCCACATGCGATTCACGCACATGCCGATGCATTTGCTCCAGATCCTCATAAGCTTTTTGGAGCTTGATAAGGTCAATATCATCCCGGCGGCGAGGGATAAGCCTTTTTTCTTTCTCGCGCTCGCCCTCGGGTTCTTTTCTTTTCCGACCGGGGATGTAGGTCACAAGGATCCGGTTTAGCGGGCTGCTGCTTTTCCGCCAGAGGCGGACCCGCCTACGGCGGGGGAAACTACTTTGACCTTGTCACGTCCGCCATAGCGTGAGAACCAAGGCTTGGCGCCCTTGGCAAGCACCGCGTTCAAGGCTTGGATGTTTTTAACTCCACGGTCCAGCATCCACGCCTCCAGCGCCTTGGCGCCTTCTTTGGCATAGACGGGAATTCCGTCTTTCCAGGTCGCTCGGCCGCAAAGAACGCCCGCGAAATCCACGCCGGCCTCGATAGCCAACTGGAGATTCTCACGGAAGATCTCGTCGCTGACACCGGCGGAGAGATAAATGAACGGCTTGTGGGTGCATTTGTCCTGGCGTCTGAAGATCGCCTTCGCCTGCTCCCAACTATAAGCCTGTTGGGAACCATTGTAGGCCTTGGAGCCTTTGAGATATTTGACGTCAATTGGAATCTCAACTTTGAGGACGTCGACTTTGTATTTGTCCTTGGAAAATTCTTCCATACTCTGGATCACGATCTCGGGCTTTAGCTTGGCGTATTCCAGCGAATCGGTGGTGTTGCTCTTGGGATCATAGCCGACAAATTCTAAAAAGAACGCGATGTCTTCTTCCTCGCACTCTTTTCCGATGCGCTCCATGATCTCCTGCTTCTTCGCGTTGACCTTGGGCTCGTCAAAAGGGGTGTAATACAAAAGCACTTTGACGCAATCAGCGCCCTCTTGGCGCAGGCGCTTGGCGGAATAGCCCTCGAGAAAATCAGGGATGCGGCCTTCCATCGTGGCGTCATAACCGGTCTTTTCATAAGCCAAAAGCAAGCCGGCATTCTTGGAACGCGCTTTGGAGGCAGGTAGGCCAAACTCAGGGTCCAGCAGGATGGCGCTGGCATGAGGGGTCAAAACTTTGGTCACAAGGGTCTTGAATTCCGACATCATCGCCGGGGTGATGTCCTTGTCGGACACGCCCTTGGCTTTCGCGATCGATTTCTGCAGGGACCCGCGCTGATCCATCGCCGCCGCGGTGATCACGCCTTCTTTGTTGGAAACATTTTGAATGCTCTTTAACTTCCCTTCAGTGATCGTAAGCACTTTGTACTCCTTCTAGTTCTGGTTGACAGTCTCTTGGCTCTAAAAGTTGTCTGGTTATTTTATATCTTCCGCAAGTATCGCACAAATACAATTTCACTCTTAAACGCTAAACCTAAAATGCATGATATCGCCGTCCTGGACAATATATTCCTTCCCTTCCAGCCTGAATCTCCCCGCTTCGCGCGCGGCCTGCTCACCTTTGTATTTGATGAAATCATCGTAAGACACCACTTCGGCGCGAATAAAACCTTTTTCAAAATCAGAATGGATCTTTCCTGCCGCTTTTGGAGCCGTCGCGCCGCGTTCGACATCCCACGCGCGATTCTCCGTCTCTCCCACCGTAAAAAAAGATATCAGATTGAGCAGTTTATGCCCTTCACGCGCCAACTGATCCAATCCCGATTCCTTCATATTCATGGCCTTTAAAAAATCTTCGCGCTCCCCCTCTTCCAGGCGAGAAATATCTTCCTCGACTTTGCCGCTGATGACGATCATGGCGGCGTTTTCATCCGCCGTCCTTTTTCTCACAGCCGCCACATGGGCCGAATCCGGCTGTCCCAATTCCTCCTCCGCGACATTGGCCGCATAAAGAATGGGCTTGTCGGTGATGAGCTGAATTTCTTTTAAGAGTATTTTTTCATCCGGGGTAAACAGACAGTTCCTCGCAGGTTTCCCCTCATTCAATGTTTTTTCATACCGCAGAATAAGCGCCAAGGTTTGCACCGCCTTCTTGTCGCCGGCCTTGGCGCCTTTTTCAAAACGCGTTTTATATTTGGCCAGCGCATCCATGTCCCTCAAGATCAGCTCTGTTTGTATCACTTCCATATCCCGTAGAGGGTCCACGGTTCCGCTGACATGGATGATGTCCTTGGATTCAAAACAGCGGACCACTTCAATGATCGCGTCCACTTCCGCGATGTGGCTTAAAAATTGATTGCCTAGCCCCTCGCCTTGGCTAGCGCCCTTCACGATCCCCGCGATGTCCACGATCTCCACCGATGTCGGCACTACTTTTTTAGCCGCCACGATCTCATTCAGCGCCCATAGCCTTTTGTCCGGCACCGACACGATCCCCACATTCGGATCGATCGTCGCGAAAGGATAATTGGCCGCCAGTGCCTGGCCGCGCGTGAGCGCGTTGAATATCGTCGATTTGCCTACATTGGGCAGGCCCACAATTCCGCA
>CAZBIH010000071.1:0-2027 GCA_964492015.1 uncultured Planctomycetia bacterium
TCCTTGTCGGTGATATCAAACGCCGGTGCGATCGTGAACACGTTCTTGTAATATCCGCCCACGTCGAGCACGAGCCCCATCTTTTTGCCGCCGGGGCCGATGAGATCCCCCTTCATGCCTTCGGCGAACATGTGATCCGCAAATTCCCTGTCCGGCGCGTAGCCGTCCGATTTCACGATCTCCATGCGCAGAGCCATCCCCATGCCGCTGACATCCCCAATGACCTTGGGGAATTTTTTCATGAGTTTCTTCAGGCCCGCCACGAAACGCTTGCCCTTGGCCACGACCCTATTTTCATAATCCTTTTCCTCACATATCTTCATCACTTCCAGCCCCACCGCCGTACCAAGCGTATTGGAAGAAAATGTCGAATGCGTGGATCCCGCGCCAAACACCTTGGGGTTGATGAGTTCTTCACGCGCCCAGATCCCAGAAAGAGGGTTGAGTCCATTGGTCAGAGCTTTTCCAAAAATCATGATGTCCGGCTTCACACCAAAGTTCGCCAAACCCCATAATTTTCCCGCGCGGTGAAATCCCATTTGAATTTCATCGTCGACGAGCAATATTTTATGCCGATCCAAAATCTCCTTCAGCATCGGGAAATACTCGGGAGGCGGGATCACATACCCGCCCGTCCCCTGGATCGACTCGACATAAAACGCGCCGTACTCGGACTCGTTGACCTTGGTATCCAGCACACCGTTGTACTCCGTCTCAAAAAGCTTCTCAAACTGCTTCACGCAGTACATTTTACAATTCGGATATTTTTTTCCATAGGGACAGCGGTAGCAATAAGGATACGGCACAAACTGCGCCCGGTCGGAAAAATGCCCGAAGCGCCGGCGGTACCGGTAGCTGGACGTGATCGCTGAAGCCCCCAGTGTGCGGCCGTGATAGCCGCCCATGAACGCAAACACGAGATTTTTTTTGGTGTGCTGACGCACAAGTTTGAGAGAATCCTCAACCGCTTGAGCACCGCCGACATTGAAATGCACGCGGCCCTTCATGCCGTAGATCCTTTCGACGGACTTGGCGATCTTCTCAGCCAGAAGCACTTTTTCCTCATGGAGGTACTGGCAGGCCAGCTGGGGGATCGTATCGATCTGGTTTTTCAGCGCCGTATTCAGCCGTTCGTTTTTATAGCCAAAACTCGCCGCGGAGTACCACATCTGCAGGTCCAAGAACGGCACGTCCTCCCGGTCATAAAGATAGGAGCCTTCACAAGATTTAAAAAATTTGGGCGGTTCCAGATAATGGACCGTGTCCCCGTACGAGCAATATTTTTTTTCTTTTGCCAAAAGTTCTTTTTCTGAAAATGCCATCGAAAACCTTCCCTTTCTTCTCGAGTTAAACGATCCTCGGTTGTATCGCGTAGCGCGATCTTAAAATTTCATAATTTTTTAAAAACCACTTTTCGACATCACTAAAATCCATGAAAGGCTCATAAGCGATCTCATTATCCTGGCAATATTTCAAAAGCTTTCCCTTCGCGAATGTCATGCTCGCAATATGCGCCGCGTAACGGTCCGACAGGCCGTCGCCCACGAACAGGACCGTATCATCCGGCCACGCCGTATTCTTGATCACTTCCGGCTTGCAGTTGGCGCATTTGTGGCGGCAAAGATCCGGTGAACTGAACACCGCCTCAGGCCCCGAAGCCGTCCATTCAATGTCATTGGAATAAATGGGGATCTTTTTTAAAAGATCCTCATGTCCCACCAAATATCTATCTAAAATATTGCGGATCACAAACCCAAAACCGTCGCTGGTGATCGTCACCTGGCAATCCATCTTGAACGCCGCCTGCAAAAAGGATAGAAAGTGAGGATCTACCGCCACCTCATCGCAAAGTTTTTTCAGATCCTCCTGTGACGCTTTGACCAATTTCAACTGCCGCGAGAGGCACTCCCGTGAGCCGATCTTGCCTTCCTGCCATTTTTTCTCTACTTTTTGCCATGACTTATCCGCAAAACGCTCGAGGATCGTATCCACCACATCGTTTTGCGTGATCGTGCCGTCGAAATCTA
>CAZBIH010000071.1:2127-7797 GCA_964492015.1 uncultured Planctomycetia bacterium
ACGATGAGCGTTATATTTTGTCCGCCAAATCCAAACGAATTACTCAACACCGTCTCCACTTTCGCCGCGCGTGCCTTGTTCGGCACATAATCCAGGTCGCAGGCCTCGTCTGGTGTCTGGTAGTTAATCGTCGGAGGGATCATCCCGTCGCGTATCGTTAAAATACTGGCGATCAGCTCCACCGCTCCTGCCGCCGCGATCATGTGCCCGAGCATCGACTTGATAGAGCTCATGGGTATTTTTTTTGCGCGATCTCCAAACACCTGCTTGACGGAGTAAGTTTCAATATGGTCGTTCAACTGTGTTGAGGTCCCATGCGCGTTGATGTAATCAATATTTTCAGTTTTCATTTTGGCGTCTTCGATCGCCAGCCGCATCGCACGGGTAGCGCCGCGGCCATCGGGATGGGGATCGGTCATGCGAAACGCGTCCGCTGTCCCGCCGTACCCGGAAAATTCTGCGTAAATTTTTGCTCCTCGTTTTTTGGCATGCTCTAATTCTTCCAAAATAAGGACCGCGCCGCCCTCGGAGAGAACAAAACCGTCACGATCCTTATCAAAAGGCCGCGAGGCTTTTTGGGGCTCATCATTGCGCGTTGAAAGCGCCGTCAAAAGATTAAAGCCTGCCACACCCAAAGGATGGATCATGGAATGCGCACCGCCGGTGATCATCAAGTCCGCGTCCCCGCGGCGGATGATCTCAGCCGCTTCACCGATGGCTTGGCTCGAGGCTGCGCAAGCGGTCAGACAGTTGGAGACCGGGCCCCGGCATCTGAAATATTCAGCCAGATGGTGGACCACTTGTGCCGGCTCCTGCTCCAAGATCACTTTGGCATTCACACGCGCGGTACTGTTGGCCCAGTAGCTTGCAATATTTACTGAAAAATTTTCGGTATCCATGGAATCTGACAAAACGGATGCGTATTCCTCAAAATTAAATCCGCCGTCACCCGCGCCAAAATAAATTCCATAGCGCGAAACATCGATCTTCTTGGGGTCCACACCGGCATCCTGTACCGCCTCGTGTGCCGCCTCCAAAGCAAAAAGACTATTGCGCCCCAAACAAGAAGATCCATTTCGTCCGGTCCACCGGCTTGGATCAAAATTTTTGACCTCTCCGGCGATCTTTGTCGGGAAAGTAGACGCGTCAAATATTGTGATCGGCCCGACGCCTGAACGTCCCGCTAAGAGCGCTTTCCAAGTCTCAGGCACAGAATTCGCCAGGGGAGTCACGGCCCCCATCCCTGTGATCACCACGCGTTTTTCAGTCATCAGCTCATTCCTCGTAGGCGCGCGTCACCATCGACGCCGTCTGTCCGTTAAAACCAAACGCGTTGGTCATCACATGGCCTATTTTTTGGCTTGTGGCCGTCTTCGCGGATGCCCGGAAAATATCCGCCTCACCGGATCCTTCAAAATTAAGCATTGGCGGTACTTTTTGCTCTCCCAACGCCATCGTGGAGATCACCAGGTCCAAAACACCCGAAGAAAAACCGGTAAAACCCGTCACCGCCTTGGAGGCGCTCACCGGAAGATCTTTTGAAGCGGAACCAAACACTTCGCGGATCGCCTGGATCTCTTGTTGGTCTTCCTTGGGAATTCCGATCCCGGATGCCTGTAAATAATGGATATCGGCGGCTAAAATTTTGGCGTCCCGGAGCGCCGCTTTCATCGCGACTGAGTGGCCTTCACGATAGGAGGATCCGAATCCTGTGACTTCCCCGTAAATTTTAGCCCCACGGTTTTTCGCGTGCTCTAATTCTTCTAAAATAATAAATCCCGCGCCCTCCCCGGCGATAAACCCCGAGGATCCGCCATGAAAAGGCTTGTACCTTTTTTTAGGGTCGCCAACAGCGGTGTCGGGTGAAACACCCAGGATCTTGTATTCCGAAAGGCCAACCGGATTTACTTTAGATTCTGCCGCGCCCGCCAGCATCAGATCCGCGTCGCCGCGCTGAATGATCCGCAATGCCTCTCCTACCGCCTGCAGTCCCCCGGAAGCGCCCGTCGTGACCGTATTATTCATTCCGCGCAGGTCAAAAAGAATGGAGATATGACACGCCGGCATATTGGGGAGGTATTTTAAAAGCCAAAGAGGAAAAAGACTTGAAAGACCGGCGTCTCCGAATTTTTTCAAGCTCAACTTTTTGTCATCCCCGAGGGAATTGCCCACGCTGTAAGCCAGCTCATCCAATTCATGGTTCAACACGCCAGACCCTAGGATGACGCCGAAACGGTCCGCGTCATAACTGTTCCTTTTGATCCCGGAGTCTCCGATCGCCAGGCTGGCTCCCGCCACAGCCAATTGGATATCACGCGCCATGACTTTGAGTGATTTTCTCTGAGTGACATATTTTTCAGGCTCAAAATCCGGGATACGCGCGCCAACCGTCTTCCAGGCACCGGCCCCTTCACCGAATTCAATGACATCAATACCGGAACGTCCGGCCTTCACCGCTTCCCAGAGAGAAAGAGCCCCTTCTCCCACCGCCGTGATCGCGCCCAGGCCCGTGATGACAACGCGCTTCATGAGACACGAGCTCCTGAATTTTCGCTTTTGCGGGCTATTTCTAAAATATTATATTTTTTCATAAAAGCCTGGTTAAATACGATATTTGTTTTCCCCGGAGCCAACTCATCCACCACCGCCAGAAGAATTTTAGCCTGGGCCGCCGTCCGCCCGTTCTGCGTGACAACTCCCGAAATCCACGCACCCTCTTCGCGGGCCTCCTCAATATGCGCCTCGATCACAAACTCACAGGGAGGCGCGGCTTCCAGGAAAAATTCCGCGTCCTCGATCTTGGCTAAAATAATTTCCTTTTTAAAATCAAACCCCAGACCGAAAAGAACGCCGCCTGCCTGCGCGATCATTTCAATGAAAAACGGCTGTGGGACCCGGGGGTTTCCCGGAAAATGCTCTTTAAAAAAATCTTCGCTTCCCGAATAGGATTTGAAAGCCCGTGAATACTCGCCTTTTTTTAACACTTCAAAACGCGTGACCAGATCCCAACGCACTAGGAGAGGTTTCTTGAATTACGGGGCCGGCACTCAGCGATCACGTAGTCTTTGCTTTTGATAAAGGAAAGTTTTGACACCGGGCGAGAGCGGGAAAGAACTCGAATTTTTCGAAAACCCTCCGCGCCCATCCAGGGAAGATCGGCGGATTTGAAAATAGCTTCCTTGGCGGCCAAAAGAAGCGCCAGGGATTCGTAAGGCTTATGGCTTTTTTGAATGAATGAAATTTCGGAGCGCGCAAAAAAATCCTTCAGGCGATTTTGATGCTCGTCATAGAAAGCTTTGGCTTTTTTGTATTCCACTAGATCCACACCGAGGCGCCGCATAAAACGGAGCTACTTACTCGCGGTCGCGAGTTTCTCCGAGAGATAGTCGACGATCATACCGACCGTGAACATATTACCGAGGCTGGAAACTTGAGGATTTTTGACGAAACCGTCCCAGTCAAGGCCGGGCATGCGCGTTTTAAGCTCCTGAATGCCTTCGGGCGTCACCTGCCCCGCCTTCACAAAACGCGCGTCTGTCAAAAGCTTCTCAGGAAAAAGCTCGCCCTTGGGGATCTTGATCTTGAACGCCTTTTCCAGGCGGAAAACGATGTCTAGAAAATCGATGGACTCGGCGCCCAGGTCGCGGATGAGCGATGCTTGCAAAACCACCTTGGCTTCCTCGACGCGAAGCGCCTGGGAGATGATGGTCTTGACCTGCTTTATAATTTCGTTTTTATCGGTCATCATTTCAAAAACTCCCTCAACTTACCGGAACCAGAGAAAAATCTGCCAAGATCGCCCTGCCCGCGGGTTTGTCTTCTTTCAGCACATCAATGCGGCCCTCAAAGTGTGAGGATCGGCCTTCTTTTTTTAAAAAACGTACAAAAATTTTAAACCGCGTATCCGGCTTGATGAATTGGCCGTACTTCACGGAACTGGCGGTTTCCAAGTGATAAAACCCTTGGAACCCTTCCGTTTCATTCAAAAAGCGCGCCGCCGCCTGCTTGAGCGCCTCCAACTGCAGAACCCCCGGCATCACCGGAAAATCCACAAAATGGTCTTTTAAAAATTCTTCACCGGGTTTGAGTGTAAAAAAAGCGGTCAAACTCTCGCCCTTTTTGACCTCAGATACCTCATCAATAAATTTGAAAACGCTCAAAAATTACACCTTTTCCCTTGGATTTTCAGGGAATTTAAACGCCTTAATATAGCATGAAGCGCCAAGAGATGACAACAGCGTTTCGGGAGTCAATAAATCCGATCGAGGGTGTCCCGAATCGTTCTTAAGTCCAAAAGCTGAAGCTCATTTTTGTCTTCCAAAAAGCGCTCCACGTCATTTCTCACCGCGACGAAATCAATTTTTTCCAAGTGTTGGATCAAAAAATCCTTAAAGTGAGCTTCATCAATGGAAAGACTTTCTTTATGGGTTTGCCGGATCGCGTGATTTAGGAGCACGAAATTGGGCTTTATTTTTTTCCCCAGATACCAGAGAAAATCATAAAAATCGCGTCCTTTGGTGAATCCTCTAAAAAAGCAGGCATGGAGTTTTCCGGCATAGAGAGACGGCAGATCATAATGGGTGACTCCAAATAGATAGGTTTTGTTGACAAGCGTGTGAAGCAGATGCCATCCCTCGGGAGGATTTAAGTCGATCTCAAGTTTGATAGAGAGTTTTTGTTCAGGCGCGGCGGCGATTCCAAGTTCACTCAAAAGGCCTGTAAATTTCATGTTGATGGAGCGCACATTTCCGGCGGGTTTGATCTTGGCTTCAAAGGGCAGGCCGTTCAATTGAAAGGATCTTTGCAGATCCCGGCTCATCCGATCCAAGTCAAAACCATTTTTAAGATGGATGGAAAAATCAAGATCCTCGGAGAAACGGCGCAGATCGAACAGGATCCGGAGCGCGGTTCCTCCGATGAACGCCAGATGATCGAAGCAGCGCTTTTCGCTCAAAGTTTTGAGGCATAGGATTTGAAGAAATTCTCTTGTCAGGTTCAACTTTTCATTTAGAGACATGTCTTCTTTGAATTTTTGACGGATGACTTCTATCATGGGGCCTCTTGTGGGGGGATCATTTGACAGAATCTCTTGACGACTCTATCCAGCTTGGCGTTGTCGAAAAGCGCCGCCCACTGACGGAGCTTGCGGGTGTCCAGATCTTCGTAATTTTGAAGCCTATAGGAGTTTTGAATGACGGTTTCGACATCCTCCGCGAAAGCGGGCAGATGAAAATAGAAAAAGTCCACGAGGGCTTTTTCAGGATCGGCCATTAGAAATGAGAATTTTCCGCTGTTGACCGCCTTAAATCCCCTGAAAGCCGCGGGCTTCAGATGCCGGTAGACAAAAGATCCCGATTCATTTTGAAAACGCAAGGTTTTTAAGGTCGTCACCGATACAATATCGGCGACTCGCTCGGGGATCAAACCGTAAAAGTTCAGCGCCGATTCGAGACTCACGTAAGACGGAGCATACAGTTGATTGGCCAGCCAGTTAACTTCCGGCTTTTTTGCGCCGGCTAAAACGTACACCCCTCTCCTCATTTTCATCACAAGGTTTCTGGACTGCCACCGCCGAAGTTGGTTGCGCAGGGCATTTGCGTGGGGGATTTCCCGAACCAAATCCCGGCTGCGGATAAGAGGCAGGTGCCCGTATTTTTTTTGGAATTCTAA
>CAZBIH010000072.1:0-2212 GCA_964492015.1 uncultured Planctomycetia bacterium
AAAGGCACCAACTGGGAGAATCCTCCCGGCGCCAAAGGCGGAAAAGGCGCGAGCCCCGATCGAAAGTCCAAGGGAAAGAAGTACTGATTTGCAACTGTTTATCGGGAACAAAAGATATTCTTCCTGGTCGTTTCGGCCGTGGCTTTTGATGAAGGCGGCCGGGATTCCGTTTAAAGAGACGCTGATCTGGATACGCCGGCCGGATTCCGCGCGTAAAATAGCCCGCGTGTCGCCTAGCGGACGTGTGCCCGCGCTAAAAGACGGCTCAGTGACGGTCTGGGAGTCGCTGGCTATCTGCGAATACCTGGGAGAGAAATTCCCCACCAAAGGGCTCTGGCCGATGGATCCTCGAGGCCGCGCGATGGCGCGGTCGATCTCCCATGAAATGCATGCGGGATTTCAAGAGCTTCGTAAATTTCTTCCCTGTCATTTTTTGGCGCGCTACAAAAGGTTTCCCATTCCCCCGGAAGCGCAGGCGGACATCGCGAGAGTTTTGTCGATCTGGCGAGAATGCCGCCGGCGGTACGGGAAAAAGGGGCGTTTTCTTTTTGGGAATTTTTCTATCGCGGACGCGATGTTTGCGCCGGTGGTTTTTCGCTTCTTGGCTTACAGTGTTAAGGCGGACGATGTGTCGCGCCGCTACATGAAGGCGGTCGAAAATTTACCGGCTTCACGCCGGTGGGTGCGGGAGGCGGCTCGTGAGAAAGAACGTATTCCCGCCTATGAGTTTAGTAAAGAGGAACAGAAGTTTTAGTGGGACAGTTTAAATAGAAACCTGTGATCAAAGCATTTTGTTTGACCGTACTTTTTCTCATTTCTATTGGAGTAATGCAAAAAAATATATTTGCTTCACAAAATAGACCGCTTCGTATTTTAGCGCTGGGAGATTCGACGACCGCTGGCACACCTGCTTTTTTCTCCCCTGCCGAGAAGCCTCCCCGGGGTGCCGGAGATGAAAAAAGCCAATACGCTTACTGGATCCTCCAAAAGCACCCGGATTGGACCGTGTGGAATCGCGGAGTGCGCGGGCAAAGAACCGATCAGATCTTGAAGCGTTTTAAATATGAGGCGGGATCTTTTGATCCGGATGTGACTGTTGTGCTGGCCGGAGTCAATGATCTCTACCAGGGCCGCTCGCCTCAAGAAGTAAAATCCAACCTTGGGCAGATCTACAATGGGGCGATCGCCAACCATTCAAGGGTGATGACGTGCACGATCGTACCCTACAATTCTTCGACACCCGAGATCAAGAGGAGGATGCTGGAAGTGAATCGGTGGATCCGGGATCATAGCACCCACGCGGGTTTTTTATTCTGTGATACCTACGAGGTTTTGAACGATCCCAAAAACCCGGGCAATCTTGCCGGGACTCCCGACGGGATCCATCCCGACGTGGAGGGCTATCGAAAAATGGGTGAGGCGATAGAAAAAGTCCTCGCCGCCCAATCACTCTAAACGCATCCGGAGTTTTTATGGTAAAATATGTCGCAATGAAACTCAAGCCCCTGGCAGATATTGCCCATTCGATACGTACCATTCCCGATTTTCCTAAAAAAGGCATTCTTTTTCGTGATATCACACCGCTTCTTTCTGACGGGAAAAAATTTCGCGCATGCATACGCCATTTTAAGAAGCTTTCTGGCTCCGGAATTGACTGCGTGATCTCGATCGAGTCGCGCGGATTTATTTTTGGGTCGGCTCTGGCGTGTGAGCTTGGCGTGGGCTTTGTGCCTATCCGCAAACAAGGGAAGCTGCCGCATAAAACATACCAGGCTTCTTATAACCTGGAGTATGGGAAGGCGGTGATGGAGATCCATTCGGATGCAGTTAAACGCGGCGCGCGTGTGGTGATCGTGGATGATGTGCTTGCGACGGGCGGGACCGCCAAGGCGGCAGTGGATCTGGTCAAGAAGTTTAACGCCAAGATCGCCGGGATTTATTTTTTGATCGAACTTGCGGCTTTGAAGGGGCGTGACAGGCTGAAAGGCCTGCCCGTTCATTCTCTTGTGACGTATTGAACGGCAATAAAATAAGGAGAAAGAGATGAAGCGCCGGATGAGTTTATTCGCGGTTTTTTTATTTTTATCGACAATGCTCTCTTTATCAGCCCAAGCTGAAGAGAGTGATTTTTCTGCCGATGTTGTGACAACCTCGGAACAGGGCACGATCCACATGAAGCTGTATTCTTCCGGACAAAAAAGCCGCATGGAAA
>CAZBIH010000072.1:2312-7758 GCA_964492015.1 uncultured Planctomycetia bacterium
CAGGGCACGATCCACATGAAGCTGTATTCTTCCGGACAAAAAAGCCGCATGGAAATGCCCGAGAGCCTGATGATCCTGCGCAACGATCTGGGCGTCATGTGGATGGTCATGCCTTCGCAGAGCCTATACATGGAACAACCGATCGATCTATCGATGGCCGCCAAGACTTCGAGCACGATGCCCGGCGAGATCGAGCGCATTCCTCAGGGAAGTGAGTCTGTTCATGGAAAGGCCGCCGAAAAATTCAAGGTCACTTATGAAGCCGCCGGCCGCCGTGATTCTGTCTATCAGTGGATAGCGCAAGGGCAGATCCCCGTACGGACCCAATCGTTGGATGGGAGCTGGACGGTTGATTTTAAAAATGTCTCGACCGGGCCTCAATCCCCTGATCTTTTTGAAGTGCCTCCGGGATTTAAAAAGTTTGCCGTGCCCTCCATGGGAGATCTGATGAAAAGTGTTGCCGGCGGTTCTGAACAGGCCCAATAAACGATCATGGCTTGCCTTGAAGAGGATCATGAGTTTAACTGCGCCTACTGCATGGCGTTAAATTCGATCCGGGTGGACCGAACGGGCGGCGGGAGCCAAAATTTTGTCGTGGATTGTGAAGTGTGTTGCCGGCCTCTTGAGATCGAGGTTGAGATCGACGGGGACGGAGAGATCTTTTTAACCGCCAAACGGGAAGGCGAGGGCTGAGATGGCAGGAAGCGATACAAGAGATCTCTTGATCGTACTATTTTTCTGCGTGTTGACGGGGACGGTCTTTTTTTTAGTTTATAACAGCGGGATCGTCTTTAACGGGCTGACTCTCAGGCAATGGGCAAGAGAGTGGGACTCTTTTCTCACGGGAGGAGTTTTTTGAACCGCATCTATTTTCATCCATGGGTATGGCTTTTTGTTTCAGTGATCCTTTTGGGTGCGTGTGCCTATCTGCCTCTTAGGATCAAAAATGACAACTTGCGCAATTTTGTCATGCGTTGGGTGCTTGTGCCGGTGAGCATCGTGTTGATCGCTTACACTTACCCGGTAGGTATCGAAGTTTTTAAAAATATTGCTTTGACTTGGAAAACCTAAAGAATTTAACGCGAAGGAGGGAAGATGTTCTATCTTTTTCAAAAAGGCGGGCCGATCATGTGGCCTCTTTTTTTAACATCCGTGATCTCAGTGGCTGTGATCTTGGAGCGTTTGTTTTTTATGGCCCTGATGAGGATCCGGCGCGACCCAAAGGCTGTGGAGGCCCTTCTGGCTCACGCCGAGAACGGGCGGATCCAAGAGGCGATCGAGGCCGGAGAAGCCAGCCGTGACCCTATCGCCGGAGTCTTGACGTATGGTTTAAAAAATCGTGACAAGTCTCTTTCCAATGCGCTTTTGAAGGCGGCGAATCAAGAGCTTAAACGTTTTAATTCGGGTCTTTTTGTATTGGATACGGCGATCACATTGGCGCCGCTTTTAGGCCTTCTGGCAACGGTGACCGGGATGATCCACGCTTTTGGTCTTTTGGGTGCCAAGGAGCTTGAAGCTCCGGCAGTGATCACCGGAGGGATCGCAGAAGCGCTGATCGGAACGGCGTTCGGGTTGGGGATCGCGATCATCGCCCTTATCCCCTACAACTATTTAAATTCAAAGCTTGAAGAGGCCCGCCACGAGATCGAAGATGCCTCCACGCAGCTTGAACTGATCCTAAAGGCTAATTAGCAACTCATGAAGCTTTCATCGCCCGCCTCGAAACGCAGGGCACGCATCGAGATCATCCCTCTCATTGATATCGTTTTTTTTCTTTTGGCGACATTTGTGATGGTGTCCCTTTCGATGGTTAAAAACCAGGGAGTCAAGGTGCAGCTGCCCCAGGCCTCGACCGGTACGCGTCAGGAGGCCGGGGAAAAAGGGTTTACGGTGATCACGGTGACTGAAAATGGCGAGATCTACATTGACAAGAAAAAAACGCGCCCCGAAGATCTTTTAAGCCGTCTCAAAGAATTGAAAGAGCGGGAGGGGGATCCTTCCGTGCTTTTGAACGGGGATGACAAAGCGATGCTGGGGCGAGCGGTGTTTGTGCTGGATGCCGCGCGAAAATCAGGCATCAAGAAATTTGCCCTCGGAACCAAGCAAACCGCTTAAGAAGAATGGATAATTTTTCAGCCGACAGCATCCGGTTTCCCGTTACCTGCCATTACAAGATCATCGCTGAGGATCATGAGGGCGTGCAAAGCGCCATCGAAAAAGTATTCCTCGAAGTCAATATCCGCGCGCGCTTTGAAAAAGGACGCCTGTCCGATCAGGGTAAATATGCCACGTTCAACGCGGATGTCCTCATCCATTCCTTGGCTCTTATGCATCTTATTGATCGCGCGCTTCGCAGGATCGAAGGCGTAAAGATCGTCCTCTGAAAAATGAAAAAATACGACCTTCTAATCTTTGACCTTGACGGCACACTTGTGGATACGCTTGAGGATATTGCGTATCACGCCAATTCGGTGCTGGCAGAACATGATCTCCCGATGCGAACGATCGCTGAGGTTCGAAGGGCGATCGGTTGGGGTGTGCATGAATTGCTCCTAGAGCTTGCCCCCGGCCTTGGTCATGATGCCGCACGTCTTGAGGCGGCTGTCGATCTTTTCAAAAAAAAATACAGAGAGGAGCCGGTAATAAAGACAGATGCATTTGACGGAGTTCGCCGTATCTTGGAGGGGCCTCTGTCAAAAACAAAAAAAGCCATTGTAACCAACAAGCCTCAGGATATTACGGAGCAGATCTTAAGCACTCTTGGCCTTGCAAAACATTTTGAGATGACGATAGGCATGCATGCGGGATTTTTGCCCAAGCCGGACCCCTCCTCGATCTTGCACGTGATGGGCTCTTTGGCGGTCCTACCGGAAAAAACGGTGTTTGTGGGGGATAGCGAAGTGGATGCCTTTGCCGCTCTCAACGCCGGCATTGATTTTGCCTGGGTTTCTTATGGGTACGACCGGCCCCGGGAAATGAGGGCTATCGCGCAGTTTTCTTGTGCCAACCAATGGCAGAGCCTTGTCTTATAAATAAATACTCTTTATAAATCCTAGCAATTTTATTTAAAATGCGTTAATATGCACTAAGTTAGGGCGAATCTTAACAAATGGGGTTGCTTTTGAATTCATCTACACAATCTGTTGGGCTTTTTTTGGACGACAACACATTATGGGCGGTTTGCCTGGATGTGCCTATTTTAGGCGGGACGCCTAAATTCAAAACGTCCTTTCGGCATGAACTTGTGCATGCTCCCGAGGACCCTACACGCCGGATGCATTTTTATTCGGATTCAGTAAAGCTACTTTTTTCAAAGTTGAATGTCAAGGACGCGCCGATCGCAATGGTTTTTTCCGACGCGGATACGTTTGTCCGCTATTTTGAAATGCCCCGCATCGCAAGCGCCGATATGCGCACTGCCGTGAACTTTGAAGCCCAGAAAACAATGCCGTTTCCGATGAAAGATCTCAATTTTGATTTTAAGACATTTCCCAGCCGCGAAACCAAAAAACAGGGAGTTGTGTTCGCCGCCGTCCGAAAAGATCTGGTGGATATTTGGAGGCAGGCGCTGACCGTAGCCGGGCACTCTTTTGATTTTGCTCAGCCTGAGAGCATGGCTTTTTTCAAGATCATGCGTCATGCGGCCGGACGAGAATCTTCTCTGGGTGTGAGGATCTATGTGGGCTTGAGGCGCGGAGGCTTGTTGACTTTTGTCGCGGCGGATGGCCCGGAAATATTGATGAGCAATCTTGCAAAAATACCACCGCCGTTGGCCGTTGTCGGGCAGGAGCCAAAAAAGATCTCAGGCGAGGCTGTTGGCAAGCAGCTTTTGCTTCTTTTGGGTTATTTTGCAAAAAATTTTCGCGGGCGAAAAGTGCAGGACATGAAGATCTTTGCGGATGAGGGCGCTTCGGAAGGGGATCTGGACATACTTTTAAAATCTCAAATCGACATCCCGATCCAAAAAGTTGCGCCGGAAGCTTTTTTTGCGGGTTCACCGGCCGATTTTTCTTACGGCGAAATGATCGCTCTGACCGTGGGGGCGGCCCGGGTCCTACCTCGGCTCGCCATCAAGAAGGACCCCCCGTTAAATATCGTTACCGCCGATTTTTCAAAGAAGACTTTTTTTGATGCCAATCCCATGGATTGGGACCAGGAAATGAGCGGATTGAAACGTATCGCTTTGGTGGAGGCCGTTATTTTGGCGGTGTTTTTTGTCGCCCTTCATATTTATCTTTTGGGGCAGGTGAGCGCAAGCAAAAGCAAATTGGCGCAAGCCGAGGCGCAGTCCGCTTCTTTTCAGGTCCCCGCAAAGATCTTAAGCTCCCAGGATCCCGGCACAGAGAACGCCGAGTTGATGAAAAAAAATTCATTCCTGGCCTCGGTTTTTGGCGGACGTGTGTATTGGACACCCAAGCTTTCTCAAGTTTCAGCGCTTGTGACGGAGGGTGTGGCGCTGGATGTGCTGGAGGTCTCCAACCAGCGCGGAGCCTCCTCGGCCCCTGGGCAGTCACTGCGTCTGGAGGGGCACCTAAGCCGCGGCGCAGAAGATATGGCTCCGCTGGACGATTTTGTTGATGGCCTTAAAAAAAGCACGGTGTTTACTGAGGGGATCGGAACGGTTAAGCTATCCAAGATACGCAAGCTCGCGGATGCCGACGGGCGGTATCTCTCGCTGATCTTTTTTATCGATAGCGAGCCTCTGGATAAGACAGCATGATACACATTCTTCTGGAGATCTTTAAAAAATACACGTTTCAGCAGAAACGTATCCTGTTGGTGCTTGCCGTAGGTTTGGCGGTGTCCGGTCTCGGGATGAGATCGTTTGTTTCGGGGGATCTGGCGGCGATCCAAAAAAATAAAACCTTGCTGGCGAAGGCGGTCCAAAGGAACGCCGCCTTGACCCAGACAGTTTTTTTGGCGACCGTGGCGCAAAAGTATCAAGAGGCACTTTCAAGATCCAGGGAAAACTCCTGGATGATGGAGGCTGTTCATCGATCCGCTTCGGAGGCCGGGTTTTCCGTTCTGTCTGTATCTCCGCAAAACTCTGAAAAAAAGGATGTTTTTGAGAAGATGTCTTTGTCGGTGGAGGGTGATGGCTCTTACAAACAGATCGGAAAATTTGTGGAATTAATGGAAAACCATAATCCCTGGATCTTCCTTGACACGCTTCGCTTGGAAAAGGCGACGCCGCCGGGATTTTCACGTCGACTCAAGGCGTATCTTATTTTGAGCGCTTATCATGAGCCTTCAGGGGGTGTTAAATGAGGGCACATCTCACCTCCCTTTTTTTGCTAGCATCGATCGTGCTGTGCGGACCCGCTTGGTCTGAAGCCAAATATTCTTTTGAGAGCGCTCGCGACCCTTTTTTCGAGGAGGTCGAAGAATCTGCGGCGACCATCCTTACGGAGAGCCCCGCAGAATCCTGGGTTCTTGGCGGTATTTT
>CAZBIH010000073.1:0-7758 GCA_964492015.1 uncultured Planctomycetia bacterium
GTTTTTTTTAGCGCTTTTTCCCAAAAATCCTGTATGCTCATAAAATTTTGTATTCCAATTTTGGTGTTAATTTTTTGTTCCGCGGCACTTCACTTCGCCCATCCCAGAGGTCCATGTCCGCGAATAACGATTTCATTTCCAAAACTAATTTTTTGGTGTTGAGACCCAACCCCTCGGGCCTGTATTTCTCAAGATACGTCACAGCCGTGCGGTAAAGTCCGCGCGCGCCGGAAAGAATTCCACGGTCCCACTGATAGATCGCGGCCGCCGCCTGGATCACCCCTTTATACAAGTCCCGGTTCGGGTCACTCTCCGGGGTCTTGAGCCACAGATCCTCGATCACTTCGTGGCATTCAAAATATTCCCCATGATCAAAAAGCTCAAGGCCTTTTAAAAAACGGGGATCAACCGCCATGTTTTCTCAAATACTCAAATCCGTAAAGGCCTGTGCTGTGCCCGTCGCTCCACTGGATATTCAAAGCGTAGCGCCCGACTTGGTTGATCGCCAAGGCTTTGACATCCGGCGCTATCATCTCGGGTTTCAACATCCTCTCACCGCTGATCTCATTGACACAGGCCGCACAGGGACAGAGAAACCTTAAGTCCCGCGGGACAAACTTGCTCGACTTTCCGTCATTCCATAAAATAGAAATTTCAGCGCCTCCCGCCGGATCGATCTGGAGCGGAGCGATCTTTTTATCCCCCTGAACACGGCGGATCTCCAATTGTTTGAGGAGATTGGCGGCAATGGCAATGAATTGCCGCGCAGGAGCGCTCTCGGGATCGGAATGCACCACCGGGTCCCCCTGATCCGAAGAGGATCGGATCGATTTGACCAGTGGGATCGCGCCTAAAAATGGGATCTCAAGGCGTTTGGCTGCATTTTCAGCGCCGCCCTTCCCAAAGATCTCTTCAGTCTCACCACAATGCTCGCAAACAGAGCGGCTCATATTTTCAATAACTCCCAAAACCGGTGTATTTAATTTATCGAACATCACGATCGCCTTCTGCGCCACATTCCACGCGACTTCCTGCGGTGTCGAAACGATCACCGCCCCTGTCAGCGAGATCGACTGGCAAAGAGAAAGCTGTATATCCCCCGTGCCCGGCGGAAGATCGACAACCAGATAATCCAGCTCGCCCCAATCCACGACGGACAGAAAATCTTGTATCATTTTATTCAGCATCGGCCCGCGCCAGATGACCGCCTCGTTGGCCGGCATGAACAATCCCATGGAGATCACTTTGAGCCCGTATTTTTCAACGGGGATCACACGGCCCCCTCGAGTTTCCGGTTTAGCGGTAATTCCAAGAAGAGTTGGAATGCTCGGACCGTAGACATCGGCATCCATCAACCCGACCTTGGCGCCTGTCTTTGCCAATGCCAGCGCGAGATTAGCGCTCACGGTTGACTTTCCGACACCGCCCTTACCACTGGCAACAGGGATAATATTTTTTACTAGAGGTAAATTCATCCTATTCCTTTATAAGCGCGCTATTATAGCACACCTACCAAGGCTCTATCGGGTCCCAGCCGGAGGTGTGAGTAGCTTCGGGAATATCCACGATCTGCATCGTGGGAGGACTGCCCGCTTTTTGTATAAACTTAGCGGCGATCGATGCCGGAACCACTTTATCCTTCCCTCCGACAAAATGCTTCTGAGGCACATGAGAAACAGAGGCGGCAAAATCGATCGGATTCAGTGATTCAGGCATAAGACTTACATGATGAAGGCGATTTACAGCTTCATGATCTAAATTTCCAGCGATCGTAGAAAGGAAAGAGACGTCGTTCCTCCTGGCGGTAATTAGGACCGCCACAGCCCCGCCACCGGAGTATCCGGCCATACGCACAGTTGGTGCGCCGCTAGAGGCTTTCAACTGATCCACAGCCTCGTTCATCGATGCAATGACTTCCTCAGAGAAACGTTTGTCTGACCAATAGGCAGAGTCACTGCACGAAGAGTCTGTGCTGATGGGCGTATACTGGCAGGGCCTTGCCAAATAAGCCACGTTAGGGGCCGTATCCATCGTGGCAAGCCGTAAAACCAGCGGATGACGCGGCGTCGGGTCCCGGGACAAGCGCCGCTTGGAAAGCCAGGCCAAACCATCGCCTTCGATGTAAATGGTAAGAGGTTGACCCTGTTTACTGATGCGCGAATAGGCCGTCAGCTTGAAACGATCTGTTGAGACAAGCGATCGTGTAAACCCCGCCTTTTGCGTGATGGCTTCCGCGCCGGCTCTCCGGTCCAGCGATGAAGAAAGTGTCGCACAACCGCCGATCAGCGAGGATAAAAATAGGCAAAAAAATAGCCCGCCAATATTGCTTGGCGGGCTATTCAATGATCCGGCTAAACCGTTAGAACTCCCACTTCACGGTCGCGGTGCCGGCGTTACCAATATAATCCTCGCGCCATTCGAGGTCGTATTTAAACCGGATGCTGAACCCATCTTGGGGGGAAAGGACAAGTCCTGCTCCCGTGACAAAACTGCTCTGTTCCGGGCTGAATCCGGTGGTCCTGAAGGAAGCTCCTCCACCCGTAAAGGTTGAAGTCGCCTCGGCCTCATCCCCAATGAATTCGTACAACCACAGCGCATGCAATTCCGGCATCCAGGTGACACGCTTGGCCCTATCGTGGACAGGGATCTCGATCCTCGCGCCCAACCCCGATTGAAGAAAATCGTAACCCTGATCTTCTACTGTAAGGCCAAGAGTCCCCGCATTTGTTTCCGTATAGCCATCGATGTTCAAATGCGAATACATGAGGGAGGCCAGCGGAACAAGCGTGAAGTTATCATAAGGCAGCTTGTAGCCGAAAGTCCCCTTGGCTGAATACTGTTGGCCGGAGTAATCGGAGGCTGCTGTGTTATCAACGGTTCCGAATTGAATACTACGCGCTCCATCATATTGATTCCAGCCAAAGGCGGCAATTCCACTGACATAGTAGTGCTCCGCGTCATAACCGCCGTACAGACTGCCTTGATAGTTGTCTACATCGGTAGCGGAAGCACTGTTGTTAATATCAACGTCACTGCGCCCATACGAGAACGACAGGCCGATGCGCGTATTTTCTTCTGTTTTCCAGTCCATACCTCCCGCGCCACCCAAAGTTCCGGCGGTATAACCGGCGATACCGTTACGGTCATCCTGATCGCTATAAGCGCCGAAACCTTGGAACCACAAAGCCAGGTCTCTGTACTCATCTCCCGTGGACATACCCATCTGCCCACTGCCCGTGTTGATCCCATTACGAGCATTGTCCAAGCGTGTATCGATGGTCCCAAAGGATCCATTGACAACATTGAAAGCGGCCTGATTGATGCCGCCATCCACGTTAGGATCCAATTGTTGCAAGGCCGTCTCTACACCGGCGGCTGACAAATTATCCAAGGACGCGATGGCGCTTGCCAACGTACCGGTCGCCGTGAAAGAACCAAGGGCGTTTCCGACAGCGGTGGAATTTGCTGTAGTGGCAACACCCGTGAAAGATCGTGCGGCAGTGATCGATATATCATTGGTAGCCGTGACAGAAGCGGTGAAACTTAGCGTCGGACTGCTGTCGGTGACGCTTGTTGAAGCTCCGGGCGCGCCCGAGCCGGCATCGATGATCTTATAAACCGTGCCGTTGGGAATATAGCCGGAAACGGTAACATTGATCACACTGCCAGCTACCACCCCCACGGAAGTCCCCGAGGCGACCACATTACCCGCTGTTGTGGAGTTGGTGATCGTTGTTTTAATTGTCGACCCGGAAGCCGCGGTGAAATTGCCCGTCAGCGTGGTCGTCACGGATCCAAGATCAACCGTACCTCCGCTTGCGATGTTTATAGCGCCCGTCAAGCTTTCGGCGGATTCAAATTTAAGCGTACCGCCCGAATTGATATTGGTTGCTTTGACGAAATAACCGGTTGAATCCGTGTCTAGAGTGACAATACCGCCGTTAATATCGATATTGTGAAGCGCTCTTGCCGACGAACCTACCGATGTTCCGCTCGCGGAAATCGTCGAAGCTCCTCTAAATACGATCGAACCGGTGTCATCCGTCGAGGTAGTGATCTGGGTGACATCAAGATTCTTCCCGTCAGCGACGTCCACTCGACCGTCCCCGGCAAAGTTGAGAGTCGTGCCGGTTAAATTACCATTGTACACAACGGAGCCGGTCCCTGAAACCGAACTGGTCACGGCGAATACATCACTGCCGAAAGTCACGATCTTTCCGCTCGTAGCTCCGGCGGCGATATTCGCCAAACGGTTGGATGTGCTACCGATCTGGCCGGTGATAGTGGACGCTCCAAGAAACGCCAGAGAACCTGTGTTGGTTGTGCTGGTTGTAACGTTCGGCGCAGAGCCGGAGCCCGTCAATGTGAGGTTCTGCCCATCCCCTAAACGAACCGTGCCGTTGCCGGCAAACGCAAGCGTCGTACCCGTTAAAGCACCGCCGGTACCGGTAAAGTTGATCGAACCCGTACCACTCACCGTAGTGGTTGTTGCAAAAATATTGGTGCCGGTAAAAATAACCTGCGTGTCGACCGTAGCGCCGCCGGCAATATTCGCCAGTCTATTGGACGTGCTGCCGATTTGACCGGTGATCGTGGAACCTCCCAGGAACGCCAGAGAGCCTGTATTGTTTGTGCTGGTTGACACATTCGGCTCAGCGCCTGCGCCCGATAACGTCAGGTTTTGTCCAGCGCCGAAACGAACGGTACCATCACCGTTAAAAGCAAGCGTCGTACCCGTTAAACCACCGCCCGAAGCACCATTAAAATTGATCGAACCGGTGCCATTCAGCGTAGTGGTTGTCGCAAAAATGTTGGTGCCTGTAAAAATGATCTGAGTGTTGGCCACACCACCGCTGATCTGTTTCAATAAACCCGTCGAAGCAGTGCCGACGTTGCCATTGACCGTCGCACCTCCGAGAAATCCTAGCGAACCGGTGTTGTGGGTGGTCGTCGTGACACCGGTGTTGTTAACGGCAATGTTAATGACAGTGCCAGCAGGCGCGCTCACTGTGACATCCGAAGAAAAGTTGAGACCTGTCGCTGAACCGTCAGCGCTAAGAGTGGTATCCGAAGCGCCCGACTGTTGAATGGCAAACGCAGGAGTTGAAGTGATCAGCGCCAGTAACGCAAAAAAAACGACCTCAACCGCAACGAATTTTCTCAACAGACGCATGTGCTTCTCTCCTTTAGTGGTTTTTTTACTTTAATAAAAGACCAGTAAACCCATTCCTATTAAAATTAGTGATATCGTACAAACAAATCAAATACTTGTAAAGAACTATTTTTATTTAATTTATTTTAACTTTTTTAAGCATGCCGGACAGAAGCGGGCTTCTGCTGTTGTTCATGGATCAGGCGTTGAATTTCAAGAGCCCCTTTTTTTCCCGGCTCGAGACGCAGGGCTTCATCCGCCGATCTCTGGGCATCGGAAAATCGGCTGAGTTTTAAATACACGTTGGCCAAGCTTACGAGCGCGTCCGTAAAATCCGGCTTGCTCTTGATGGCCCGAAGATAGTACCGCTCCGCTTCCGCATAGCTTCCCTCGCGGGCCAAAAGCGTCGCGGCATTGTTATTGATTTGTGAATTATCCGGTTGAATGCTCGAAGCCTTTTTATATTCCCGGAGCGCATCGTCATATCGCTTCTGTCCCAAATAAAGGACGGCCAGATTGAGGTGGGGTTCAAAATACTCCGGTTTGAGCCGGACCGCTTCCTTATAATGGGCTTCAGCCCCCGCGGTATCTCCGCGGCGCCCCAAGACGGAACCCAAATTATTCTGTGCGTCCGCATATTCGGGATTCGTCTTTGCCGCTTGTAAATACCACTCGTAAGCCTCGTCATATTTTTCTTCCTTGGCGTAAGAAGACCCCATATTATTGAGAGTCTCGTAATTGTCCGGTTTATGGTGGATCGCTTCCCGATAAGCTTTGCGCGCATCCTCATACCGGCCTTCACGCACCAACGCCGAACCCAGATTGTTGAGTGCCGCAGGCAGTGTGGGGGCGATCTCCACGGCTTTCGCGTAGTAGAAAATGGCGTCTTTCATGTGCCCCGTTTCCTCAAGCGACTTTCCTAAATTGGAATAAGCGTCCGCGAAATTCGGCCACAATTGTATCGCCCTCACATATTGAGGCACCGCTTTGTCGTGTTGGCCGTGCATCGCGTAATAAACTCCCAGTGAATAATACGACCTTCCGCTCGTCGGAGAGTGCCTCAAATCTTCCAGCCAAAATTTCTCCTCATCCGCCCAGACCGCGTTTCGCGCGAATGTTGCGATCGATAGAGCAAGGATCAATGCCGAACAAACAATTCTCGTTTTTTTGAAATTTGAAAACAGCGCCTGAACTGCCGAAGGCGCCAAAAACGCGAAGCCAACCATCGGAAGGTACATCCGGTGCTCGAAGATCGTATCGCGGATCGCAAAAAATTCGGGAGCCAGCGTGATCACGGTAAAAAACAGGCCGAAACTGACCAACCGGTATCTGCGCCAACACCACACACCGGCCGCCAAAAGTGCCGTCAAAAGCAGCAGAGAGATCAAAACGCCCGGCTCCGTGAAACCGTTTGCGATCGGATACTCATAATCCATCGCCTGATCCATCGGGAACACCATGAGGCGAAAATACGTCCGCAGGACGTTGAATTGCGTCGCGATCCATTGAGTCCAGGTCAGATACGAATTAACATTCTCAGGATAAAGCCCTTTCAGCCCGCGGGTGAAAAACACCTGGATCCAGCCAAACCTGAAGATCAAAAAGAAAGCGGCGACCGGCGCGCCGATGAAGATCAAAAAACGCGGCCATCGGCTCAGAAATTGCTTAAAAGAAGACGCGCAAAAAACGGCTTCATACAGGAGAAGCGTCAGAGGCAGGCTTATATTCACTTGTTTTGTAAAATAAGCCAAAACGGTCGTGATAGCGGCAAGACCGAACATCCAAAATTTCCGGTCGATGCGCGCCTTGGCATAGGCATATAGAGACAACACGTGAAAAAGCGTCGCGATCACGATCGTTCTTTGGTAAATGTAAGTCACCGCGGAGGTCTGCACCGGGTGGCAAAGAAAAAGAAGGCCCGTCAAGAGAGACAATCCCTCGGCATGATCTTTCCAGGGGTGGCCGGCCAAGACCGGAGAACGCCAACTGACCCTCGACAAGGACCACACCAGCAGTGTCGTGGCCAGATGAAAAAGGAGATTCACCAAATGCCAGCTCCAGACTTTCTGTCCCGTCCAGAGATAATTCAACGCGAATGTGAGATAGGGGATCTTCCGGAGCGTCTCTCCTTCCCGCCATACGCGCCCAATGTCGCGGATCTGCATTTTGTCGGCAATAAAAGTGCTGTCATCAAAACGGAACGACACTTGAAAGCTGTTGGAATAGATCAAAAATCCGGCGAAAATAAAAAGAAGGGGCACCCAAACATCAAAACGCCGGAAATGACCGGGCACAACAGATCCAGAACGATTCGAACGCGAGCGCTTCATATCCCTCCAATGATAAAGTTTTTGCTCATATTACCATTTTTTAGTTAAAAAGATAGGCTAGGCTATCGTTCTTTATGTTTAAACAATTACCGGCTATTATTAACTGGGGGCTATGCCTGGAAATAATTCTGTTCTCAAAAAATCACTTGAAATCATGGGATCCGGGGTGTATCATTGGGGTATGTCAGTCTCAAACCGAATTCACAACGCACTATCCGCGAAGCGCTCCACGACCGCCGTATGGCCGGTCACGAAAGCGTCGTTTTGTCATTATCG
>CAZBIH010000074.1:0-7687 GCA_964492015.1 uncultured Planctomycetia bacterium
CATCAATACCTACAACGCCCTGACCCCGGCCCAAAAAGACAAAGTCGATCCCTTCCTGGCCCTCTTTGGCTTGAACTTAAGAGACGGCAACATCAGCGCTGCTGACCAAGACGCCTTTAGCGACCCCGACAAAGGCATCCTCTACAATGTCGATGAAACACCCAAGAACCCCGCTGAAACCTTCGCATTCTTTGTGGATGTCTCAAGCTACACTGACAAATACCTTCTTTTGAATACCCAGCAAAAAGCCGCCATCAACACGATCTTGAACTCTCTGGGCATCAACTTAGACGACCGTGTCAACAGCCTCCCGGAGCTTGCCGCCATCTCGCTTCCTGCCAACGGCGTTCTTTATTTTGAAATTGATGATGTCCTTTTCAAAAGAGATCCCGCGGAAGTTGCCAGGGTTCAGGCGCTTTATCTTGATCTGTTGGCAGATCTAACGGTAGCCGCCAACAACAGCGCGTTTCAGCGTCTCTATGGATTTGACCCATCGGGAGTTTTGAGTGATGTCCAGAAACAGGCGATCTATGACATTGTGGGTCCTGTGGATAATCCCGCGACTCCAGCCATTGAGTTTTCTTATGACAATGACGCGTTCCTTAATGTTCTCGTAAAAGGATCGGATCTTGTTGCCGTGCTGCGCCTGCCTGCCAATAGCTCTCAATTCGATGCTTTTAATGTTCTCTTTAATCCTGATCTTTCTTTGACGGAAACCCCCGACAAGGATCTAAGAAAAGTCATTTTTGGGATCGTCGGCACCACAACGCCTTTTCCGTACTCCCAGGAAGGTTTTCTTGCTTCTCTGGTAGCCAACACTTTGCTGCAACAGCTTTACGCGGTTCCTGATAGGCTCAATGCTTATAATTACTTATTTGACCCCGATCTTCCGCTTTCCAGCACAACGCCTCTCTCAGACCCGCAACGAGACAAACTCTTTGCCATCGCCGGCACACCGGACGATCCAAACACTCCGGATATCGATGAAGCTTTTAATCTGGCAAATTTTCTGGATGGGGTGGTCAAAACACGCGATCTTTTGGTCGCTCTGAGAACTACGACCAATCCGGTTGCCACCGGCAGTAATCAGCGGATCGCTTTTGCGAAACTCTTCAACATTACTTTCGTGGCCGGTTCCACGGCGACTCCGTCTCAGAAAGAACTCGAGATCCTTTTTGGTATCACGGGCTATGTGGATGACAGGGGAATTCGCGCTTTCAACAAGGATCTGTTTTTGGATATCCTGGTCAAAGCCAACAATCTGCTGACGGCTTTGCGGGCTAACGCGAGTTATCGCAATGCGTTTCAGGTGCTTTTTAACGTTACGCTTCCCGCGGGAAAAATCGCCTACAACCTTACCAGCAGTGCGAATGCTGCCATTGTGGAGCAGGATCTTGCGCTCCGGACAGTTCTTTTTAACGTGACCGGAACGACCGGCTACACCCAAAGCGGTTTTTTAACTCAAGCACTCCTTCAGACCTATAATTTTCTGGTGGAGTTGAGAAAAGCCAGCACGCCAGCACTGTTGAACCGCCGCAACGCATTCAATAATCTTTTCAACGAAACAGTGGAAGCGCCTCCCGTCTCATCTTCTTTGTTGAGTCTGCTTTTCTCTTTAACAGGGGACCCCAACTTAAGATCAACCGTCTTCCTCGCCAATCTGGTAAAAACCAATACGCTTTTCAACAATTTATTGGCAAATCCCGATCAATTAACGGCTCTTAATTCGCTGTTTGGACTTGATATCAATGCGGCGGATCCCTTGAGCGCTGCGGGAAAAAGTACGCTTTTCGGGATCACCGGAGCATCAGGTTATAACGAGACCAAATTCAGGGACTCGCTGGTCAAGACCGATAGCCTGTGGACTGCTTTGAAAAATGACCTGAACCTTTTAAGCGCTTTCAATGCACTGTATCAGGACAGCCTCGACGGAAGCACCGCGATCCCGGCTCCGATCAGCGATCTGCCTTTGAGCGCGAATCAGCGCAAGGCTCTTTTTGATACGACCGCCGCTGTGACTTATATCAACCAGACTGCTTATTTAAATTCTCTGGCCACGACGGGTGATGTTTTGAATTTTGTCAGAAGCGACGCCACGAATCTCGCGGCTTTCAACAAGCTTTACAAACAAACCCTGGGCGCGGTACGACCGCCGCCCGGAGTCAAGATCACCTCCGCGCAAAGAACGGCGCTTTTTGGTTTCACGGCGGAACCCGCGTTCAGCCTCTCTTTTTTCCAGATCTATCTCTTGGATGCCTACGATCTTTTCAAAGACATGAACCTGACGGCCAACAGCACCCAGCGCTCGGCGTTCAACTCGCTTTTTAACACCGCGATCACTTCTTCCGCGAGTTATTTCCCTACGGCGGTAGAGCGGAAGCTTCTTTTTACACTGGTGTCCGATACGGGGTACGACAGAGGCGTTTTTGTCGGCCTGCTGGTCAGAGCTAACAGCCTCTTTAGCGCGATCGGTGGTTCTGCCACCAATCGTACGGCATTCAATGCGCTCTACGGCGCAGGCCTGCTGAATACTGCCAACGTGATCACCGATGCGCAGAAAGACCTGATCTTTTCGCTCGTTGCGACGTCTATTACCGCGACGCCTACGGCTCAAGCCAATTATGTTAAATCAGTCGTTAATGCCAGCAACCTGATGACCGCGCTGAGACTGCCTTCCAATAACACACTTGGCAAAAACAAGCTCGCCAACTTTAACGCCCGCTTTGGAGTGTCCCTTGCCTCCGAGACTGTTACGCCTGATATTGCTTCCCGTGAGGCACTTTTTGGCGTCGTCAACAGCACCGGTTACATTCTGGCCAATTTCTTAAATACGCTTTAAGCCCGTCTTTTTCAATAAAATCTCTATAACCCATTTAATTTAAATAGGTTATAGTTTTTTTATTTATAGCTCCCGATCCGCTGAATTCTCTAGGAGAAGGGGGGAGTCAGCGTGTAAAATAATAGTTTATAATTTTTTAACTAAAGAGGTTTTTGATGGAAATGGTTAAGAAAAATAGCTATCGCCTCGAGCCGGACGGGCGTTTTGTCATCAGCGATTACAACCGCCAAAAACCGTTCAGCAATTTTCTCCCGGGCGTTGCCGGGCTTTACGGGGTCCCGATGTGGGCGTTTTATGTCAACCGCGGGCAGGGGATCGCCAGCTTCGGCACTCGCAATAAAGACAACGCCATCCTTGAATTTTTCCCCGCCAATAAAGCTTATCAAATGACGCCGTCATCGGGTTTCCGTACTTTTATTAAATATCGCTCCGCTGATCCCGCAAAGGCTCCCGTCGCTTTTTATGAACCTTTCCGGCTGGGTCCTTCGGCTGTGAGCGGCAAAGAACAAGCGCTGGAAGTAAGTTCTCATGAATTGGTCCTCTCAGATGTTGACGAGGTTTCCAAGCTTCGTTCATCCGTGGCTTATTTTACTTTACCTGAGGAACCGCTGGCCGCCTTGGCAAGAGTTTTGACCCTGACCAATGAATCCAAGAAAGCGCTCCAGATCGAGCTTTTGGACGGATTGCCGATCGTCAATCCCTATGGGATGAATGAATTTTTTGTCAAAAATATGAGCCGCACGATCGAGGCTTGGATGATCACTGATAATTTTGAAAAAAAAGCGCCTTTTTTCAGACTGCGTGTGGACGCAACGGACCGCCCGGAAGTGGAGGTGATCCACGAGGGAAATTTTTATTTTGGCCTCTTGGAATCGCGCGGGTCCGCTAGTGAGCTTTTGGAGCCCGTCGTGGATCCGGCCAAGATCTTTGGGCCGCACCTTGATTTTGGCGAACCGGCCGCTTTTTATGAGAAGCCTTCCGGAGAAATGTTGACCGGGCAGGTGACGGAGAATAAGACGCCATCCGCTTTCAGCTTCGCTTCGTTTCGCCTGGATCCAGGTGCTTCTATCACGATCCGGTCCTATTTTGGCCACGCCCAGGACAAGGAAACGCTCAATGCTTTTGTGACACGCGCTAAAAAGCCGGGATTTGGCGACGGTAAACGCCGGCAAAATGAAGCTCTGATCCAGGGCATTAAATCCAATATTTTCACCGTGTCTTCTTCCCAAGCCTATGATCTTTATTGCGGGCAAACCTATTTGGACAATATTTTGCGGGGTGGCATGCCGGTGTGCCTGTCAGCTCCCCAGGCCGGAAAAAAACCTCTGATCTATCATGTCTACTCCAGAAAACACGGAGACCTCGAGAGAGATTACAACCGTTTCTTGATCGAGCCCACTTATTTTGCTCAAGGGGACGGAAATTACAGGGATGTGAACCAAAATCGCCGCAGTGATGTGTGGTTTGACCCGCGGGTACAGGACGTGAATGTCCGCACGTTCCTCAACCTGATCCAGCTGGACGGGTACAATCCGCTGGTCGTGAAGGGCAATGATTTTCATTTCAAAAAAACTGCGGTTTCAACAAAGATCCTAGAAAAATTCTGCGGCGCAAAAAATACGGCCGCGATCCTGGCGTATTTGAGCCGGCCGTTTAAATTGGGTGAGTTTTGCCAGCTTCTTGAGAGCCGTTCCTTTTTGCCTGTATCTGATCTTCCGGGCTTCTTAAAAGAGCTGGCGCCCTTTCTTGCCGCCGAGGAAAAAGCGGATCATGGCGAAGGGTTCTGGACGGACCATTGGACTTACAACTTGGACTTGGTGGAGAGTTATTTGGCGATCTACCCAGAGAATGCCCGCAAACTTTTTCTGAGCCAAAAGGATTATAAATTTTTTGAGAACGATCATACGGTTCAGCCGCGTGCGGAAAAATATTTTATCCATAAACCCGGAAAAGTTCGTCAATTCAAGGCCGTGGTGAAGGACAAGGAAAAGACCCTGCTTTTGGGAGATCGTGCTAAAGAAGCCCGCTGGGCCCGGACCCGCCACGGTCAGGGTAAAATTTATCATACAACGCTTTTGGTCAAGCTTTTATGCCTGTTTGTGAATAAGCTTTCTGCGTTGGACGCGCATGGCGCGGGCGTTGAGATGGAAGCTGAGAAGCCCTCCTGGTATGACGCTCTCAACGGTTTGCCGGGGCTTTTGGGTTCGTCTCTTTGCGAGACGTTTGAGCTGAAACGGCTGGCGATCTTTCTGATCCAGACGATCGACGATCTGGGCTTGGACCCCAAGTCCAAGATCGCGCTGCCGGAAGAAATTTATGATTTTATCCTGGGTCTCGACCGGATCTTGGAGAAGAGTTTCCGCCAAAGATCCCGCGCCAAGGATTTTGATCTTTGGGACAGGGCCACGACTTTAAGAGAAAACTACAGGGTGCGCACGCGCCTGGGCGTCTCCGGAAGAGAAAAAAATAGTACTCTGTCCAGGATCCGGCTGTTCCTTGAACACGGCCGCGAGAAGATCCAGATAGGCATCGAGAAGTCTTTCGACCCCAAGAGCGGCCTTTATCCCGCTTATTTTGAAAATGAATTGACCCGGTTCAGGACCGTGAAGGCCAAAGAAAAGGTCCGCGTCATCCCGCAGGCGTTCAGCCAGAAGCCCCTGCCTTTTTTTCTCGAGGGGCTTGTGCATGCGCTGAAAGTAGAAAAAGATACTGAGAGGCGCAAGGCGCTTTTTCGAGCGGTCCGCGAGAGCGGGCTTTATGATAAAAAACTGGGGATGTACCGGGTGAATACGGGCCTGGAAAGCGCGTCGCTGGAAGTGGGCCGCGCGCGTGTGTTCAAGACCGGCTGGCTTGAGAATGAATCGATCTGGCTTCACATGGAATACAAGTGGCTGTTGGAGGTATTGAAGAGCGGCATGGCGGAAGAGTTTTTCTTTGATTTCAAAAAAGCGCTTATCCCGTTCCAGCCGGCGGAGCGGTACGGCCGCAGTATCCTTGAGAATTCGTCTTTTATCGTGTCCAGCGCTTTCAGTGACACGTCGCTTCACGGCGCGGGATTTGTGGCGCGGCTTTCGGGGTCGACTGCGGAGTTTTTAAATATTTGGCTTTTGATGAATGCCGGGAAACACCCGTTCGCTCTTGGGCCCGACAAAAAACTGGCTCTTCGTTTTGAGCCCTGCCTGCCGTCCTTTTTATTTTTAAATCAGGAAACCTCCCGGACACGTTTTACGGCGGAGGGAAAAGAGGAAGTTGTGCGTGTCCCGAAAAACGCGTTTGCTTTTCTTTTTCTGGGGAAGACGCTGGTGGTGTATCACAATCCTAAACGTATGGATACTTTTGGTAAGAATCGTGTCTGGCCCAAAAAGATCAAACTTTCCGACAAAAAAGGAAAACTTGCCGAATTTGACGGCGGCGTTATTCCGGATCCGTGGGCCAAGCGCGTGCGCGACGAACAAATTTCAAGAATTGACATTGAGCTAGGCTGATGAGCTGTCGAGTCCGCTTTGCGCCCAGTCCCACTGGCTATCTTCATATCGGCAGTGCCCGCACGGCGCTGTTCAATTATCTTTTCGCGCGTCACAGCGGAGGGAAATTTTTCCTGCGTATTGAAGATACCGATAAGGAACGCTCCAAAAAAGAATTTTTGGATGAGATCGTCTCAAGTCTCCAATGGCTCGGGATGGATTGGGACGGGGAACTTGTGTTCCAGAGCGAGCGCACCGCGTTCTACCGCGGGATCGCCGATAAGCTGGTTGCCGAAGGAAAGGCTTATGCGGATGGGGACGCGATCCGTTTTCGCGTGCCCAAAGAGGGGAAGATCTTTTTTGAGGACATGCTTCACGGCCGCATCGAGTTTGATCTGGCACAGCATCCATCGCTGGCCGAGGATCTGGTCATTTTTAAATCAGACGGGAGCCCCACTTACAATTTCGCCGTGGTTTGCGACGACGCGGACATGAACATCACGCACGTCATCCGCGGGGATGATCACATCATGAATACGCCCAAACAGACCCCTCTGTATGACGCTCTGGGGTACCCCAAGCCTCTTTTTTGCCATATCCCTCTCATTCTGGGCTCTGACCGCTCAAGGATGTCCAAGCGCCACGGCGCCACGAGCATCCGGGAGTATCTGGAAGCCGGCTTCCTTCCCGAGGCGATCATTAATTATCTCTCCCTTTTAGGCTGGTCGCCGGGGAATAACCAGGAATTGATCGGCAAAGAAGAGTTGATCCAAAAATTTGACCTCGATCGTGTATTGACGACGGGTGCTGTTTTTGGCCATGAAAAGCTGGAGTGGGTCAATGGACAGTATGTGAGAAAGCTTTCGGTGCCTGATCTGGCGGACAAGCTTGTTCCGTTCCTCGAGAAGAGGGGATATGTTGCCGGCGACAGGGTATGGCTTGAGCGGCTCACGGCTCTTTTTCAGGAGAGAATATTTCGTCTGGCGCAATTTCCGGATCTGGCGCAGTTCTTTTTTGAAGACAATATCGAATACACTCCCGAGGCATCCGCTGAATTTTTAAAGGATCCCAGGCTTAAGAATGCTTTTGAGAAATATGCTTCGCTTTTGGCGGGACTTGAGACATTCGATACCAAAACGATCGAGGAAAAAAGCCGCGCTCTGATGAAAGAGCTTGGGCTTTCTGGGAAAGAATTCATCCATCCGTGCCGCGTGGCGCTTACCGGGCGCACGGTCAGCCCCGGGTTCTTTGATACGGTCTCGCTTTTAGGGAAGAAGAAAGCGGTCGCGCGCCTGGAAAAGGCGGCTAAGGTTTTTGGCTGATTTTTTTCAAAAATTTTGAGTTTGTGTTAGAATACGAATCTTATTTTTTGCGGGAGTGGCGG
>CAZBIH010000075.1:0-7643 GCA_964492015.1 uncultured Planctomycetia bacterium
GGCCCCGCCGTACACCTCAGCGGGATAACGGTTAATTTTTAGGAGTATCTTTGGGCTTCTGATCGCCGGAGTCGTCTTTCATGGACCGCTTGAATTCGCGTATCCCCTCTCCGAGGCTCCGCCCGATCTCAGGCAGTTTATTCGCCCCGAACAATAAAAGACAGACCAGCAATACGACCAAAAGCTCAGGTAGGCCTACACCAAACATATTAACTCCTTAGGTTGTCTGTCCATGATATAAAAAATCAACGTACCCGGTCAACGCAGTGATGCGCCAAGCTTTCCAGGCTCTGCCGGTACACAGAGTCGGGCGTTTTATTCAAATTTTCAAGGGCCATCTCAATGTAGCCCCGCGCCCGGTTCACAGCGCGCTCAACCGCTTTTTCCTCTACCGCTATTTTTTTAATTTCCTCAAAAGTGACCCCGCCTTCTTTCATGCGTCCAGTCAGCTCATCGCGGCCAGCCGCGGGTAGGCCCTGTAGTAAATAAAGAAGCGGAAGCGTCACGTCATTTTTGGTTAGATCCAGACCTGTTGTTTTTCCTAGGGTCTTGGTCTCGCCTACAAGATCCAGGCAGTCATCAATGATCTGAAAAGCCATCCCCAAACCAAAACCGTACTGGCCCAGTCGGTGGATGTTTTCTTCGCGCGTGCCGGAGTAATAGGCGCCGCCCATGCAAGCCGCTTGAAAGAGCGCCGCTGTTTTTTGGTGAATGATCTTGAGATATTCTTCTTCGCTCATCAAAAACTGATTTCGTTTTTCGACCTGCTTCATCTCCCCCTCGCACATGATGTGCGCGCAGGAGGCGAAGGCCTGGTTGAGAAACGTGTCATTTAATTTGGCTAAGAGCAAGAAAGCTTTTGCATAAAGATAATCCCCGGAAATAATGGAGAGGTCACGGCCCCAACGCGCGTGCACTGAGGGTTGATTGCGTCTAAAATCTGAATTGTCGATGATATCATCATGCACAAGTGTCGCGGTGTGGATCAATTCAATGGCCGTTGCGAGTTTGGCAACTTCCGGCCGAGTTTTACCCTCGACTCTGGAGGTCAGAATCGTCAATGCGGGGCGCAAAAATTTTCCGGTCATCTTAAGAATGTGCTCGTGGATCTTTTGGATCAAGTCGTCTTTGGAAGCAAGCTCCTGATGGAGGCGATCTGTGAAGGCTTTAAGATCTGTCTCGATCGGAGCGTAAATTTCGTCCAATGTGGGCTTCTGGATAGTGGTCATGGGAGTATTATAAGGCCTTCACGGATTTATCCAAACCTTTTAACACCGCGTCCAGATCCCGGCTCGTGTGTGCCGAGGATAGAAAATAAGCTTCAAAAAGCGACGGCGGGATGTAAATCCCATTTTTTAGCATCCAATGAAAAAACTTGGCAAATTTTTGAGTGTCGCATTTTTTGGCGTCTTGAAAATTCTCAACTTTTGTCTGGCCTAAAAAGATCGTGAATAGGGAGCCTGTATTTTGGATCACCGCGATTTGAGAGTATTTTTTAAAAATGGCGCGGGCTTCTGTCAGAAAATGATCGGAGGTTTGGGATAATTTTTTATAAAAATCGGGTGAAAGCCGCGATAAGACGCTAAGGCCCGCGGCCATGGACAGAGGATTACCCGAAAGCGTGCCAGCCTGATAGACTTTGCCGTTGGGTGAAAGATTTTCCATGATCCGCGAGGATCCGCCAAATGCCCCCACCGGAAGCCCGCCGCCGATGATCTTGCCCAGGAGGGTGAGGTCTGGCTGTATCCCGTAAAGTGTTTGAGCTCCGCCATAAGCCACGCGAAATCCTGAGATCACCTCGTCGAATATCAAAAGAGCTCCGGTTTTGGAGCATTCTTCGCGGAGAGCTTTAAGAAATTCCGGTTTGGCAGGAACCACACCCATATTTCCCGCGATAGGTTCTACGATGACGCAGGCAACGCTTTTTTCTTTTTGAAAAAAGTTTCGCAGGGCGGCCGTGTCGTTGTAAGGGAGAGTCGCGGTCATTTTTGCCAGCTCTTGGGGAACACCTGCCGAGTCAGGAGTTCCAAACGTTGCCAGACCGCTTCCTGCTTTTACGAGCAAGCTGTCCGCGTGGCCGTGGTAACAGCCTTCAAATTTCAAAACTTTATCTCGGCCGGTGACTCCCCGCGCCAGGCGTATCGCGCTCATGACAGCTTCGGTGCCGGAGCTAGTGAAGCGCAGTTTTTCGATGGCAGGAAACGCTTTCTTGATCTCGTCAGCCAGCGCTGTCTCGTAAGGAGTGGCCGTTCCAAAACTTGTCCCCTTCGCCGCCTGCGTGCGGATCGCTTGGACAGTTTTGGGTTCGGCGTGGCCCAGGAGCATGGCGCCCCAGGACATGCAGAGATCAATGTATTTTTTATTGTCGGTGCTCCAAAGAGCAGAACCCTTGCCTTTTTGCATCAGGACGGGTTCGCCGCCCACGGATCTAAACGCGCGGACAGGGCTGTTAACGCCGCCGGGGAAATTTTTTTGTGCTTGGCTCCAGCCTTTACTCATGACGAAGCCATCCCGCCAGATCTTTAGCCCAATAAGTCAGAATAAAACTAGCCCCGGCCCTTTTCATGGAAAGATGCGTTTCTAAAACAATTTTTTTCTCGTCGATCCAGCCTTTGGATGACGCGGCTTTGATCATGGAATATTCGCCGCTGACGCTGTAGGCGGCTACGGGGCAATTGAATTTATCGCGGACTTGGCGCAGAACATCCAGGTAGCTCAAAGCCGGTTTCACCATCAGGATATCCGCACCCTCCTCCAGGTCTGTCGCGGCTTCGCGCAAAGCTTCGCGGATGTTGGAGGGGCTCATCTGATAGGTTTTGCGGTCCCCAAAGCCCGGCGCGCTCTCAGCCGCTTCGCGGAACGGTGAATAAAACGCGGAAGCGTATTTGACCGCATACGAAAGGATGGGAAGTGTCTGGAAATTATTTTTGTCCAAAATATTTCGGATCGCGCGCACTCGCCCGTCCATCATGTCGGATGGCGCCACGACATCCGCCCCCGCGCGCGCGTGGGAAAGAGCTATTTTTGCCAAAATTTTCACAGTTTTGTCATTTATGATTTTAAAATCTTCCCTCTGCCCTCTTTCCTCTAGCCTCTTCCCTTTTTTTAAAAGCCCACAATGTCCGTGCGATAAATATTCACAGAGACAAATATCCGTGATCACCAAAAACTTGGGACAGCTCTTTTTTATTTTTGTCACAGCCTGCTGAATAATTCCTTTGCCGGAAAAAGCCGCTTTTCCCGACAGATCTTTTTTGGTGGGAACTCCAAATAGAATAACGGCCGGGACTCCCAGAGCCTCCAATTTTTTGGCTTCTTCTGTGAGGCTTTGCAGAGAATGTTGGAATTGCCCCGGCATCGAGCTGATCGCTGCTGGACGCGACAAGCCTTCTTTGACAAAAAGCGGCTGAACGAGATCGCTCTTGGAAAGCTTGGCGTCGCGGACCATCGCGCGAAGGCGCGGGTTCTCACGAAGACGTCTTAATCGTGTCACAGGATGGCTCATGAATTTTTAACCAGGGTTTCCAAAAGTCCCTCGACAGTAAATGTTTTGGCTTGCCGGTACGGCTTCAAACCATAAGATTTTAACGTTTTTGTGGTGACGGGGCCAATACTTAAAAAACTCGTTTTTTGGGCTATTTTTCGGGCTGTCTTTTTTCCGAAATGCCGGACAAATCCGTGAACGGTGGAAGCGCTTGTGAACGCCGCGAAGTCCGCCTCGCCTCTCAAGACCCTCTTTTTGACATCCCCGGAGATCTTTTTGGGCGTGGTCGTTTTGTAGGCCGTGATCGCCTGGATGCGCGCGCCGGCTTTGGAAAGTCCGCGCTCAAGGTTTGGCGGCGCACTATCGGTCCTAAAAAGGACCAGATTTTTGTTTTTTAGGCTTTCCCCTCTTTTTTTAAATTCCGTCAAAATCGCCGAGCTTTCAAATTTCTTGGGTTCTAAGTCCACACGGATACCGTGATGCAAAAGCGCTTTGCTTGTTTGCGTGCCGACGCTGGCGATCTTGGTCCCAGCCAGAGCCCGGGCATCCAAGCGAAGCGAATTCAGACGTTTAAAAAAAGCTGCGACGCCGTGAGCGCTTGTAAACACCGTCCAATCGTATTTTTGAAGATCGCGGATCGCTTGATCCATTTCTTTGAAGCTGTCCGGCTCCTCTATTTGAATCAGGGGCAGTTCGATCGCTTCGGCGCCCAAAGCGGCCAGTTTCTGGCGAAAAGAATTTGCGCTGCAGCCGGCCGCGCGGGTGATGAGGATTTTTTTTCCAAAAAGAGGCAGGCGTTCAAACCAACCCAATTTTTTTCTTAAAACCACGACGTCCCCGATCAAAATCATGCAGGGCGCGGCTAATTTTTGTTTTTTGACTGCGGCGGCGATTTTTTGGAGGGTATCGGCGGCCGTTTTTTGGCGCGGGAGCGTTCCCCATTCGATCACGGCCGTTGGTGTGTCCGACGACATCCCGGCATGGATGAGCTGTTTTGAAATTTTTTCTAAATTATAAAAGCCCATGTAAATAACGATGGTGCCGCCAATCCCCGCGATTTTTTCCCAGGGAATGGAGTCCAGCCCCTCGTCGTGGGCGCGGTGGCCGGTTAAAAATGTGACTGACGCGTTGTGATCGCGGTGCGTCAAAGGAATTCCGGCGTAAGCTGCGCAGGCCGTGGCGCTGGTAACGCCCGGCACGACCTCGAATGGAATTTTATTTTTTTCCAAATGAAGCGCTTCCTCGCCCCCGCGGCCAAAAAGATACGGGTCCCCCCCTTTTAAGCGGACGACGCGCTTTCCTTTTAATGACGAGGAAACGATGAGACGGTTGATCTTGTCTTGCGAGAGTGTTTTGTGGCGGAAACCTTTTCCGACGCCGATCTTCACGGCCTTTTTTGGGGCGTGGCGCAAATGTTCGGGGTTTGCCAAATAGTCATACACGATAAGATCCGCTTCGCGTAGGCGTTCGAGTGCTTTTAAGGTTAAAAGTCCCGGATCCCCGGGGCCGCTGCCGACAAGAGAGACCAAACCCTTCATTTTGCGCCCCCTTCGCGCGCTTCCTGCATGAGTTTTCCGGCGCCGCAGGAGAGAAGATTTTTGGCCAGCTGCGTGCCCAGCGCCTCGTATTTTTTGACGGGGCCTTTGATGGCTCCCGAGATCCAGCGGTCATTCAGAGTTGAAAAGACAAACGCTTTTACTTCGATGCATCCGCGGCTGATCTTGGAGTGGATCCCCACCGGAACGCGGCAGCCGCCGTGAAGCGTTTTTAAAAAAGCTCTTTCCGCCCCGACAAGCACCTGGGTCGGCGCGTGATTTAATTTTTGAAGCATTTTTAGGACCGTCTTATCAGAGGCTCGGGCTTCAAGACCCAGCGCCGCCTGGCCCACAGCCGGTAAAATTTTATCAGGAGAAATGGAAACCGCGTATTTCAAATACCGCTTAAGCCGCAAAAGCCCCGCTTTTGCCAGGACCACCGCGTGGAATTCTTTTTTTTCAAGAACACGGCGTACACGTGTGTCGAGATTCCCCCGCATTTCGACAATTTTTAGATCCGGCCTCAAGATCTCCAGCTGTCGTTTGCGCCGCGGGCTTCCGGTCGCGACCGAGGCACCTTGCGGAAGTGTTTTTAAATTAAATTTATGTTTTGAGATCAAAACATCGCTCGTATCCAGCCTCTTGGGAAAAGCCGCCAGCACGAGGCCCCGCGGCAGGTCCGTGGGCAGGTCTTTCAAGCTGTGCACTGCGATATCAACTTTGCCTGAAAGGAGTTGCTTTTCTATCTCTTTGGTGAAAACTCCAATGTTATTTTTTCTGAAAAGCTCCACGGCCTGGTATTCATCCCCGGTGGTTTTGATCACGGAGAGCTTGAAATCAACCCCGGGATTTTTTTTCTGAAGTTCGCGGGCTACGCTCTTGGCCTGAGCCAATGCCAGAAGGCTTCCTCGGGTGCCGATGAGAATGGGCTTTTTAGATCGATTTTGCATCAAATTCCTTGAAAAGCCAGTCCATGAAGTGCTGTGTCTGGGTTTGCACCAGGCCTGCGCAGACCTCGATCTGCCCTTCGCGCAGGATCTTATTTTTATCCGCGATCTCTTTTAAATCGTCGATGTTGTAGAGATACACGTTGTCGATCTTCTCCACGGAAGCCTCGATGTTGCGCGGCATCGCGATGTCGACTAAAAATAGAGGCTTGTCGTGGCGCGCCTTCATCCAGGAGCGGACTTGGGCTTCGGTGATGATGCAATGCGAGGAAAAAGTGGAGGTCAAAAGGATATCTACTTCACGGAGCCTCTGTTCAAAATTTTCAAAAGCGACGGCTTCACCTCCAAATTCTTTCACAAGCTCCCGCGCACGTTCTTCATGATGGCTTGAGACGATGAGGGCCGACGCACCGCGGCCGGTCATGGCTTTCAAAAGCTGAGCCGCCATCTCCCCCGTCCCCAGGACCATGACACGCACGCCTTTTAAGTCCTCAAATATTTTTTCCGCCAATTCCACGGCCACCGAGGCCACGCTGACACGCCCCATACCAATTTCCGTGTGTGTTCTTAAGTTCTTAGCCACTCTGAGCGAGCGCTGGAAAAGATTGTTCAGGACTTTTCCGGTGTGGCGATTTTCATGGGCTGCCAGGTACGCGTCTTTGACCTGACCTGTGATCTCTGTCTCTCCAATGACCATCGAATCAAGCCCCGACGCGACAGAGAAAAGATGCCGCACCGAATCCGGTTGTTTGAGCACATAAAGCTTGTCTTCAAACGCAGAAAGCTTCAAATGGGAATAATCGCACAGGATATTCTTGGCGGCCAGCACCGCTTCCAAGTGGTTTTGAACAACGCCGTAAATTTCGGTGCGGTTGCACGTTGAGAGAAGGACTTGCTCGTCAAATACACCCCTTTCTTCGAATCTTTTTAAAAATCCAAGAACCTCTTTGGCCGGCACATTCAGCTTTTCTCGGATCTCAACCGGCGCGGTCTTATAATTTAAGCCCAACACGAGGATCTCCATTTAAACGCTCCCCGTGAAGCGGCTTATGTCGTGAGAGCTCACGATCGTTACAAATAAAAGAATAAAAACAAGGACGGTCCCGATGGCGATTTTTTGCCCGCGCCTGAGCGACGAAAAACGTAAAAACAGGATCCCCCAATACATCAGGCAGGTTGCAAATGACAAGATCACTTTTTTGTCGCCAAGCACTTGCCAGAGCTCATTTAAATTCCGCGCCCAGAGGATGCCGCTCAAGATCCCCAGAGAAAAAAGAAGGCTTCCCCACACCAGCGAGATGAAGTGCACGCGGTCGAGCGAATCCAGCGATGGAAGTTTGAAGAAAAAATTTCCCGGATGCTTGGATTTTAACTGCGCCGACTGCAAAAGATACATCATAGCGCTGGACACTGCTGTCAAAAGCCCCGCTAGCCCCGAAAGAATGAGTCCCAAATGCAGCCACAACCACCGGCCAGACTCCTGCCCCACGGAAGTTCCGGTCATTGGATGAAGGTAGATCACGGCAAACAGGAATACGAGGATCGCCACGGGAAGTGAAAAAAGGACAAAATAGCGCGCCGGATGATGACGCGACTCAAAATGCGTGAAACAGAAGGCTAGCGTCGCAAAGTAAAATAAAAACGCCGCCACGAAGAGTAAAAAATTCATTTTAATTT
>CAZBIH010000076.1:0-2725 GCA_964492015.1 uncultured Planctomycetia bacterium
CCGGCACGGTTGTCCGCCACGATAAAATCATTGCCGGCGCCGGCCATTTTGACAAAATCAATTTCTTTCGCCATCAGACGACCTCGCCCACGATCTTCTCAACGCGAAAAATATCATCCAGCGTCTCACGCCGGCGCGCCACATAAAAACGATTTCCCTTCGCCACGACCTCGGGGACCCGCGGGCGCGTATTGTAATTGCTCGACATCACAAAACCGTAAGCGCCGCAAGACATCACAGCCAAGAGCTCCCCAACCGCTACAGCTTGCATCTTTCTGCTCTTCGCCAGAAAATCTCCGCTCTCACAGATCGGGCCGACAATGTCGGCTAAAGCCCATTTCTTTTTCCACGATGCTTTCGCCACGGGGATGATCTCGTGATAGGCACCGTAAAACGCCGGCCGGATGAGGTCGTTCATCGCCGCGTCCACAATGAGAAAAGATTTGGTCTTGGCTTTTTTCTCATACAAAACTTTGGTCACCAGGATCCCGCTGTTACCCGAAATGAAACGGCCCGGCTCCAGCACGATCTTGAGTTTCGGGTGCTTTTTAAAAAGCGGGATCACGACTTCAGCAAATTGCTGGGCCGTCTGCGGCTTTTCTTTGGAATAAACGATCCCCAGACCGCCGCCGATATTCAGGTATTCAACGGCACTGCCCGCGTAACTGACGCTGTCGATAAATTGCAGGCATTTTTTGATCGCCTGCACAAACGGCCTGGATTCCGTGATCTGAGAACCAATGTGAATGTGAATGCCGGAAAACTGCAAAAAGGGATACCGGTAAGATTCGACAAAAAGCTTATAAGCCGTCTCCATATCCAGCCCAAACTTGTTTTCTTTGGATCCGGTCGTGATGTAGTGATGGGTATGCGGCTGTACGTCCGGATTGATGCGGATGGCGATCTTCTGCTTGGTTTTCAGGCGCGAGGCCACCTGGTTGATCGCGTCGAGCTCTTGCACAGACTCGACATTGAACATGAGAATTTTGGAGCGGATCGCTTCCTCGATCTCGGCAACGGATTTACCGACCGAGGCATAAACGATCTTCTTGGGGTCGACGCCAACTTTTTTGGCACGCGCCAATTCGCCGCCTGAGACGATATCAAGTCCGGAACCCTGATTCACGAGCGCTTTCAAGACCGTGAGGTTAGAATTGGCTTTGGTCGAGAAGCATATCAGCGGATCCAACGGCTTAAAAGCGTCTTTTAATTTGAAATAATGGTCCAGGAATGTGCCGATGCTGTAGAGATAGAACGGCGTGCCGACTTCCTGCGCCACTTTGCGCACAGCGACACTTTCAGCGTACAGCTCTTTTCCTTTATAGTGAAATCGATGCATAAGAGGCCTTATTTAAGTTTGTTTTTCCAAAAAGCGATCTGCTTTTTGACTTGGCCGGGGTTGGTGCTGCCCGTTGTTTTTTTCGTTCCTACTGAATGCTCCGCGTCAAACAACTCGTAGACATCCCCCTCGATCTTGGGAGCGAATTGCTTTAAAAGATCCAAACCTATTTTGGAGATCGCGACTTTTCTTTCCTCGGAAAAGCTTATGATCTTCCCCACCTGCTCATGAGCCAGCGTAAACGGCACACCGCGCGCCACCAGATAATCCGCAAGATCCGTCGCGTAAAGGCTCTCATCCGTCAAAAACTTTTTAGCCGAGGCTTCATTGATCCGGAGTGTTTTGATAAGCCGCGTAAAAATAACGAGGATCTCCTCGCAGGTTTCTACTGAATCAAATAAATACTTTTTATCCCACTGAAGATCACGGTTATAAGACGTCGGCAAGCCTTTGAGCGTCGTCGCTAGGCCCGTGAAATTTGCGTTAAACACACCCGCGGCGCCCCGGACAAGCTCAGCAAAATCAGCGTTTTTCTTCTGAGGCATCATCGAACTGCCCGTGCAGAACGCCTGATCCATATCCGCGATCCCGAACCCGCGTGTTTGGCCAAGCATCAAGTCTTCGGCAATGCGCGAAAGATGCGTCCCGATCATAAGCGTTGAAAAAAGAGCGATTAAAATAAAATCCCTATCGCCGGAAACATCGTAGCTGTTGGATGTGATGCGCGAAAGCCCAAGCTCGCGCGCGATCAATTTTTGGTCCAGATCATACGTCGTGCCGGCCAAAGCTCCGCTGCCCAACACGCAAACGTCCGCCGCCGCGATCGACAGCGCCAGTTGCGCCTTGGCGCGCTCCAACATTTCCGTATAGGCCAGAAAAATATGCCCCTGCGATAAAACTTGAGCCGGCTGAAGATGTGTCATTCCGGCAAGCAAAAGCCCCTGATATTCCCCGGCCTTGGAAACCAATTCTTTTTGAAGTCCTGAAACCAGCGAAGATATCCGGGTAAGGCGCTCTTTGGTGTAAAGTCGCGAACTCTGGCTCACCAGATCGTTGCGTGAACGGCCCGTATGGATCTTGTCGGCGACAGGACCGGCGATCTTTTTAAGCTCCGCTTGAATTCCTGAGTGGACATCCTCTGACGACGGATCCAGCCTCAAAGATCCTGCCATCGCCTTTTTTTGCAAAAGAACGACCGCCGAAAGAAGCTTATTGGCTTCCGACGCACTTAAAACTCCGCATTTTTTCAAAGCCTTGGTATGTGCCGCGTCGATCTTCAGGTCATACTCAGACAACCTATGATCCCAGCGAAACGAAGCGCTGAATTTTTCAAAATCCGGGTCGATCTTTTTTTGAAACCGCCCGCCCCAAAGTTTTTTAGCCATT
>CAZBIH010000076.1:2825-7522 GCA_964492015.1 uncultured Planctomycetia bacterium
CGGTGATCAAACGTATCCTTGGCGGTATACGTCGCCAGATTTTCGTTGTAACGCGAGAACGGCGACGTGCGGCCGACAATGTTCGCGCTGAATTTACGCAGGCGCACGCGGACCTTGCCGGTGACTTTCTTTTGCGTCGTTTCCACAAATGCGTCGAGCGCCTCACGCATCGGCGTAAACCACAGGCCGTAATACACGAGCTCCGCGTACTTTTGCGAGATCCCCTGCTTGTAATGCAAAAGTTCGCGATCCAGCACGAGGCTCTCAAGGTCGGCATGCGCGAGCATGAGGATCGTCGCCGCCGGAGCTTCGTACGTCTCGCGCGACTTGATGCCGACGAGGCGGTTTTCGATCATGTCCATGCGGCCGATGCCGTACTGCGCGCCCACATCATTAAGCTTCGCGATGAGCTCGAGGGCCCCGAGTTTCTTGCCGTCAAGGCCGACCGGGATGCCTTTGTTGAATTCGATCGTGACAACACGGTCCTTGAGATTCCGCTTTTCGGCGCCGCGCGTCCACTGGAACGAATCCTGCGGCGGTTCCGTATTCGGGTTCTCGAGGACGCCGGACTCGACCGATACGCCCCACACATTTTTGTCGATGGAATAGGAGCTCTTCTTCGTGATGTCGATGGGTATCCGGTGTTTGAGCGCGTAATCAATCTCTTCGTCGCGCGACTTAAATTCCCATTCGCGCAGAGGCGCCAAGATCTCAAGCGAGCTGTCAAGCGCCTGGATCGTCACTTCAAAACGCACCTGGTCGTTGCCCTTGCCGGTACAGCCGTGGCCGACCGCGGTCGCCTTCTCGGCGTGCGCGACAGCGACTTGCTCAGCCGCGATGCAGGGCCGTGACAGGGCGGTGGCCAGCGTGTAGCGGCCCTCGTAAACAGCGCCGGCCTTCAGCGCCGGCCAGACGTAGTCCGTTACAAACTTCTTTTTCAAGTCCTTCACGACAACTTTGGACGCGCCGGCTTTTTTGGCGCGGGCGATCGCCGCGGTCGTGGTCTTTTCCTGCCCCACATCCGCCATGTAAGCGATGACCTCATAACCTTTGTCTTTCAGCCATTTGATCGCGACAGAAGTATCCAAACCTCCGGAATAAGCTAAAACGATCTTTTTCATTTGCTTTGAACCCTTTTATTTTTTCTTTTTTCTTGTCAAAAGCAGGTAAAGAAGAGCTTTCTGCGTATGAAGCCTGTTCTCCGCCTGATCAAATATCGCCGAGCGCGGATGTTCGATCACCTCGTCTGTGATCTCCTCGCCGCGATGCGCGGGCAGGCAGTGCATGAACATCGAATCCTTGGGTGCTTTGCTGGCGATCGCGCCATTCACCTGGAACGGCTGAAAATCGCGCAGTCTCTGCTCACGCTGTTTTTCCTGGCCCATACTCACCCAGACATCCGTGTAGATCACATGCGCGTTCTTGATCGCATTGAATGGGTTGTTGCACAGAGCGATCTTGGCGCCTGTATCCTTGCAGATCAATTTCAGGTCCTTCAGGATCTCCTCGTGAGGCTCATAGCCGCGCGGAGTCGCGATCGAAAGATTGGCTCCGGTCTTGGCCACGCCGTAAAGAAGCGAATTGAGCACGTTGTTGCCGTCGCCGATATACGCGATGTTGATCTTTTTTAAGTCCCCAAATTTCTCGCGGACGGTAAAAAGATCAGCCAGCGTCTGACAGGGGTGATAAGAATCGCTCAGGCCATTGATGACCGGCACCGACGCGTTCTGGGCAAAGTCTTCCAACGCCGCATGAGAATAGGTCCTGGCGACAACAACATCGCAATAACGCGACAGCACACGCGCCACATCCTTGATCGACTCGCGCTCCCCTAAAGGCATCTCCTGGGGATCCATGTACACCGAGTTTCCACCGAGCTGAGCCATGCCCACCTGAAAAGAAACGCGTGTGCGTACGGACGGCTTTTGAAAGAGGAGCGCCAGCGACTTGCCTTTCAGTTTCCCAAGAAATTGGCCGGGATTCTTTTTCATTTTATCGGCCAGCTTGAACAGGAGCTCCAGATCAGTCCCTTGAGTTTCTTTCAAACTCAAAAAATCCTTAGCCTCAAATGGGCCCGCCGATCTGCGCTTGACTGAGGACTTCTTCGATCTTGCCTGCTTTTTTATTTTCTTTTTCATAAGACTTGACTCCCTTTTTTTTACGAATTATTTTCCTGCTTGAGCAGCCAGGACTTCATCCAAGATCCCAACTGCGCGATCAATCTCTTTTTCCCTCACCACCAGCGGCGGCATCAAACGAAGGGTGTTCCCTTGAGTGCAATTAATAAGGAGCTTTTTTTGCAGGCACCCCTCATAAACCGCCTTGCCCTCGATTTCAAGTTCAACTCCCGCCATGAGCGCCATGCCGCGCACCTGACGGACGATCGAATATTTTTTCTTAAGCTCACCCAGTTTCTTGAATAAATGAGAGCCTACGATCACAGCATTATTCAAAAGTTTTTCTTTCTCGATCGCCTCAAAGGTGGCCAGCGCTGCCGCGCACGCCAGAGGGCTTCCGCCGAAAGTCGTCGCGTGCATCCCCGGCTGGAGAATGTCGGCATATTCTTTCTTGACCACCATCGCGCCGATAGGAAATCCGCCGCCCAAAGATTTGGCCAGAGTCATGACGTCCGGCTCTACGCCAAAATTTTTGAAACAGAAAAACCGCCCGGTACGCCCCATCCCGGTCTGCACTTCATCAAATATCAAAAGGATCTTCTTGTCATTGCACAACCGTCGTACACTCGACAGGTAGTGCGAATCCGCCACATGAATGCCGCCCTCGCCTTGGATCGGTTCCAATAGGATCGCCACTGTTTTCGGCGTCACCGCGCGTTCAAGCGCCGCAAAATCGTTGAAGGGAACATGCTTAAAACCCCCGGGTAGAGGCTCGAAACCCTCGTGATACTTGGCAGTCCCCGTCGCCGTCACCGCCGCCAAAGTCCTGCCGTGAAAAGAGCGTTCCATCGCGATGATCTCGTTCTTCGCAGGATTGCCGAATTTACGCGCCAGCTTAAACGCAGCCTCATTGGCTTCCGCGCCCGAATTACAAAAAAATACTTTTCCGGGAAAGGAGTGACGGATGATCACTTCCGCAAGCCGGCCCTGCCCTTCATGATAATAATTATTCGATACATGCATCAGCTGTTCGGTCTGGCGTTTGATCGCCTCTGTAACACGCTTGTGGCAATGCCCCAATCCGCTGACCGCCCATCCGGGGAAGAAATCAAGATACTCATCCCCGTGCGTATCCCACACACGCGTCCCCTGTCCCCGCTGAAGAACAAGCGGCGTTTTGGTGTAGCAAGGAACGAGATAGTCGTAGTAAAGCCGTATCGTTTTTCTATAATCCATCATTTCTATTTCCTAGCGCTTCACGATCTCAGTGCCGATGCCCTTGTCAGTAAAAATTTCCAACAAAAGCCCATGAGGGATACGCCCGTCAATGATGTGGGTTTTTTTCACGCCGCGGTCCAGCGCGCGCATGCAGGCCCGGACTTTGGGGATCATGCCGCCGCTGATGACCTTTTTCTCCATCAACTCATCCACTTCCGCGACCGTCACATGCGAGATCACCGACTCGGCGTCTTCCAAGTTGCGCAAAATACCCCGGACGTTGGTCAGGAGGATGAACTTCAGGGCGTTCAGGTTGCGCGCAATCTCAGCCGCCGCCTGATCTGCGTTGACGTTGTAAGTTAGGCCATCTTTACCGATGCCTATCGGAGAGATCACCGGAATAATATCGCTGGTGATCATCTTCTGGATGACATCCCCGTTGATCTTCGTCACTTCACCGACAAACCCAATATCCTCGCCGTCAATATCCGCGTGCTTTTTGACCTCGATCAAATGATCTTCCTTGCCTGAGAGAGAAATGGCGCTGCCGCCCAGAGAGATGATCTCGCGCACGATCTCACGGTTGATCTTGGTGAGCTCTTCCTCGACCACCTCAATGGTTTCCTCGTCAGTGACACGGTAACCCTTCACAAATTTGAGGGTCTTGCCCATCGCCTCCAGACGCTGGCTGATGTAAGGCCCGCCGCCGTGGACCAGCACCGGCCGCATCCCGACATAACTCATGAACACAATATCCTCCAACACATTGCGCCGGATCTCGGTATCGATGAGGACGGCGCCGCCGTATTTAATGACGACTGTTTTGTCATAAAAACTCTGGATAAAGGGCAGCGCCTCAACCAGCACATCGGCTTTTTTGATAATGTCATCCATGGTTCTTCGGGGCCTCTTTAATTTTTAAGTTCTGTAGGCAGAATTAATACGCACATAGGCAGTTGAGAAATCGCAAGTATACGCGCTTGCGCCGTACTTGCCCATTCCCAGATCCACCGTAATTTTAATATTCTTTTGCGCGAACACACGGTTCAGCACCGCCGCTTTACGCTTGACGCGGCCGCCATTTTTTAAAACAAGTTCTTTGCCCAGATAGATCGAAAGTTTCCAAGGGTCCAGATGAGTGCCTGAATATCCGACGGCCGCGGCAATACGTCCCCAGTTGGGATCGCCGCCGAACAGAGCGCATTTAAAAAGATTGGAGCCTGCCACCGTCCGCGCCGCCTGGATCGCGTCTTCCGGTGTATGTGCGTTCTTGACCGCGACTTCCACAAATTTTGTCGCGCCCTCGGCGTCCCGCACCATTTCCTTGGCCAAATGTAAAAATAGAGATTCCAGCACCCGCAC
>CAZBIH010000077.1:0-7491 GCA_964492015.1 uncultured Planctomycetia bacterium
TAAAATATGAAAGCCTATCTAGATTACAACTCAACGACCCCCGTGGATGCCTCTGTTTTTGAGGCGATGAAGCCTTATTTTACCGAGGACTTCGCCAATGCCTCGAGCATTCACCGCAAGGGGCAGGCGGCGCGGCATGCGGTGGAGTTGTCGCGCGAGAAAATAGCGGATCTCTTAGCCGTGGAACCCGGGGATATTATTTTTACTTCCGGTGGCACCGAGTCGGATAATCTCGCGCTCCGGGGGACGATGGTTTCGCGCCTTCATGAACGCAAGCATCTGGTCGTCTCATCCGTCGAGCATCAGGCAGTCTTAAGCACTGCGAAGTATCTCGGCGGTCTCGGTTGTGAGGTGACGGTGGTGCCGGTGGATGCCCACGGGATCGTGGACCTGGACGCGCTCAAGAAAGCAGTCACTCAAGAAACATCTTTAGTGAGCCTCATGCATGTGAACAACGAGACCGGCATGATACAGCCTATCGGGGAAGCCGCCAAGATCGCGCAGGATAAAGGCGCCTATTTTCACGTGGATGCCGTTCAGTCCTTTGGAAAGATGCAGATACACCCCGCGGAAGCCGGGATAGACCTTCTTTCGATCTCCGCGCATAAAATTTGCGGCCCCAAAGGTTCCGGAGCGCTCTACATCCGCAAAGGACTCAAGATCAAACCTGTTTTTTACGGCGGCCATCAGGAAAAAAATATACGTCCGGGTACGGAGAATGTCCCGGCCATCGCCGGATTCGGAAAAGCGGCGGAGCTGGCTCAAAAGAACCGTGTCACCGAAGCTCGGCGGGTAGAGGGTCTGCGCAACCGTCTTGAAGAGGGGATGCGAAAAAAAATTCAGGGCGTGCATCTGAACGGCGATGCCAAATCTAGGATCTACAACACGCTCAATGTTTCGTTCGAGGGTTTAGACGGTGAAACCATTCTAGTTAATCTCGACTTAAAACACATTTTTGTTTCCACAGGTTCCGCGTGCACCGCCGGTTCCATTGAACCGTCTCACGCGCTTCTGGCGATGGGGCTGGATGAAAAAATGGCGCGCGCCGCGGTGCGTTTTTCTCTGGGACGTTTTACGACGGAAAATGAGGTAGATTATGTACTCTCAGAGCTTCCGGCCATCATCGAGCGCTTGAGAAAGTCCGCGACATGATCATCGACACGCACTGCCATCTCTACATGGACGCGTTTGATCCGGACCGGGAGGCTGTCATTGCTCGCGCGCGGGAACACGGCGTTCAATACTTGGTCAATGTCGGGATCGATGAACTCACCAACGCCGCTTCGTACGAACTGGCTAAAAAGCATGATTTTATTTTTTATACCGCCGGTTTTCACCCTCACAGCGCCGATGAATTCAATGAAGAGGTATTTACCCGTGTCAGTCAATTCGCAAGCGAGACCCGGCCTGTGGCTATTGGCGAGATCGGTTTGGATCATTTCAAAAGCCGATCGTCTAAAGAAGCCCAGAAAAAAGCTTTCGCGCGCATGATCCATCTGGCGCTCGAGAAGAACCTGCCGGTGATCGTCCACTCCCGTGACGCGTTCGCGGAAACGTTCGAGATCCTGAAGTCTGAAGGAGAGGGAAAACTGCGCGGAGTCATGCACTGCTTCTCGTACGACGAAGCGGCGGCGAAGTCTCTTTTTGAGTTGGGCTTTCTGGTTTCTTTTACCTGCAATCTTACATTTAAAAATGCGGCCAGTCTTTTGGCGGTGGCGACCAGCGTCCCACTGAATAAGATCATGCTGGAAACGGATTCTCCGTACCTGGCGCCTCAAATTTACCGCGGCAAGCGCAACGAGCCTTCCTGCCTGGCGCATCTGGCGGATTTTTTAGCGGAAAAAAGAGGGATCGCGCGAGAGGAAATTGAACGCGTCACTTCCGGCACTGCCCTGCGTTTTTTTGGCCTAGAAAAAAAGATATGAAAAGAGCCGTCTCTTTTTTAAATGAAAACCGTTTTACCGCGGGCATGCTTTTATTTATCGCGTTGTTCTATGCCATTTCTTTTTTTGGCGAGCCGCGGAATCCGGTGGGCGTTGAAAATGCGAGCCCAACCGAATTCAAGGAAAAAGAAGCTCTATTCGAGAAAAATATCGCCAAACAGCCAGGGCTTATCACGGCCATCTCTGCCGCTTTTCTATCCCTTCTCTTGGCTGGAATTCTGATCGATGTCCGTATTTTATCCTCCTGGAGGCGCCGGGGGCGGTGGTTGGATGTAAGCCTTCCTCAAGAGGCTGTCGGCTGGGACGGGACGCATGTTTTTCAGGCGGTTGTTTTCATGTTCTTTGTCGAGGCGATTCTTTTGATCCTGGAGGCTCTGTTCTATTTTAGGACCGGATCGGGCGGGTGGTCTCGTGATCTTGTTTTGATGGCAAACAGCCTTGTCCGCAGTACACTTACGGCTATTTTTATCATGATCCTAGTCATGCGTAGGGGCCACAAACTGCGGGATCTGGGTTTGGCGGCAAAAGATCTTTTTAAAAATATAGGCCGGGGCCTCTTGGCGTACATCGCGGCTTTTCCGGCTCTGCTTTTGACCCTTCTTGTCCTGGCTTTCGCGGCTAAAGCGATTTCTTATGAACCTGTCCCGCAAAACGTTGTTCAGATCTATCTGAAGAGCTCCTCCGATCCGTATCTTTTATTTTTTACGCTCTTTGTTGCGGGGGCGGGGCCTATTTTAGAGGAAATTTTTTTCAGGGGATTTACTTACAAGGCTTTCCGCCAGAAGCTGGGGGTTGTACCGGCGATGGCGGTGTCTTCGCTCATTTTCGCGTTGTTCCATTTAAATTTAGCGGCGTTCATCCCCGTTTTTCTTTTGGGAATGCTTCTGTGTTACCTGTATGAAGTGACGGGGTCGCTGGTAGCGCCGATGACGACCCACGCGGCTCACAATTTTTTCATGATCAGTTTGACGCTGGGCGTTAAGTCCATTATTGCCCAATGAGAGCTATTCAAGATTTCGGGGAGTTTGATCTGATCCGGGACACCCGCCGTAAAACGCGTGTGGACAGGTCGGTGATCACCGGTATCGGCGACGACACTGCTATTTTAAGACCGGACCCCTCGAAAGAAATTCTTTTTACCACGGACATGCTCATCGAAGATGTTCATTTTCGTCTGGAAGAAGCGACTGCTTACCAGATCGGCCGCAAAGCTCTCGCGGTCAACTTAAGCGATATCGCGGCGATGGGAGGGGTGCCGCGGCATGCGGTGGTCTCGGTCGGTTTGCCGCGCCGCCTGCCCAGAAATTTTGCGGGTCAAATGTACGAGGGGATCCGCGCGCTCGCACGCCGCTTTCGTGTGAATATTGTCGGGGGCGACACCAACGCGTCCAAAAAACTCACGGTCTCCATCGCTCTTTTGGGGGAATGTGAAAGATCCAAAGCGGTTTTGCGTTCGGGCGCCAAAGAGGGGGATATCATTTTTGTAAGCGGCGAACTCGGCGGTTCCTACGCGTCCAGAAAACATTTGCTGTTCACGCCGCGACTTAAGGAAGCGCAATATTTGGTCAAAAATTTTAAGCTTCACGCGATGATGGATATTTCTGACGGGATTGCGGGTGATATTCACCGCATCGCCGAGGAGAGCCGTGTGGGGGCTCTGATCTCGGCGGATGCGGTTCCGGTGGCGCGTGCGGCGCGGGGATTGGAAGCGGCGCTTTCGGACGGCGAGGATTTCGAGCTTCTTTTCACGCTCTCACCCAAAGAGGCGGCGCGGCTGAACGGCTGTGATCACCCATTTAAAAAAGATCTCTTTACGCCTGTCGGTAAAATTATTGCCAAGCGTCACGGGGTTCGTCTTGTGGACCAGTCGGGATCGGGAAGGCCTCTGGTAATAAAGGGTTTTGATCATTTTAAATGAAAAAAGAATCGGGACAGCCCCAACAATGGGTTTCACGTTCAGCCTCAGAAACCAAAAGGATAGGCCGTGAGCTGGCGCGCCGCTTGATGGCGGGAAATGTGGTGGCTCTTTACGGAGAGCTGGGCGCCGGCAAGACGACTCTGGTCCAGGGGATCGCCGAGGGATTGGGTGTGAGATCGGGCGGCGAAGTTTCAAGCCCGACATTTGTGGTGATCCATGAATACGTAGGAAAATTTAAGATCCATCACTTGGACTGGTACCGTTTAAAAAAAGTAAAAGGCGTGGACGCTGCGATGGCTGAGGAATGTTTCTATTCCAACGGCGTGACGTTGGTGGAATGGCCTGAACGCGGGGAGGATCTGTTGCCCCAAAAGCATATCGAGATCCGCATTCGGCACCAAGGTCCCACGATACGGGCGATCGAAATGACAAATAAATGATCCTGCTTTCTTTTGACACCTCCTCAAAATTCTTGAGTGCGGCTCTTTATGACGGCCCCAAAAAATTGGCGGTCCATGAGTCTGAGGTCGCGATGTCGCACGCAGAAGCATTGGCCCCTGTCTTAGCCAAGCTCTTAAAAAAAGCAGGCGTAAAACCCGCGCGGATCGGCTGTGTGGCGGTGGGGATAGGCCCCGGGTCTTTTACCGGACTGCGCATCGCCGTGACGACAGCCAAAGTTCTTTCGTACACGTTAAAAACAAAACTTGTTGGAATTTCAAGCCTCGAAGCAATGGCGCGCACCGCCGGAAGCGACGGAGAGTATGCGGCGCTGGTCGATGCCAAAAAATCTCAAGTGTATGCCGCGGTCTATCAGAGAAAAAATAAACGGTGGAAAACACTTCGCAAGCCCGGCCTTTTTTTGCGGGAGGATGTTTTGAAGTCTCTCAAGAAAGAAACTCAAGTCCTGGAGCAGACGGTCCCGGACGCATGCGCTATTGCCGAGGCCGCTTTGGAGCGCATTCGGGAAGGAAAGTTCGACGACCCCCTGACTTTGGAGCCGCTGTATATTCACCCCAAGGATTGCAATGTCGCTAAAAACTCAAAAAAATAAATTTTTACCTGTCTGGGCGGAAATCGACCTGGAAGCGCTCAAGAAAAATTGGCATGTTATTCAGGGAACGCTCAAAAAGCCCTCCGCCGCGCTTTTGGCTGTGGTCAAGGCGGATGCTTACGGCCATGGAATGATCCCCGTATCCAAAACGTTGTGGAGCGAAGGTGTGCGTTTGTTCGGGGTGGCCAACATCGATGAGGCTTTGCAGCTGCGCAAAGTTCTTCCCAAAGCCGGGATCTTGGTCCTCGGCAGTTTTCATCCCAGCCAATTGGAAGAGTATATTTCTAAAAAGATCACACCCACACTTTCGTCGACAGGGGATGCCGTGTTTTTGAACCGGGCTCTGGGGACAAGGCGGGGATTTGCGGTGCACGTTAAAATTGATACGGGGATGGGAAGGCTGGGCCTGCCTCCGGCGGAGGTTGACTATTTTTTTAAAAAAATTAAAGCTCTTCCTGGGATCGGCATCGAAGGCGTTTATACTCATTTTTCAAGTGCGGATGATAAGAGCGCCGAGCCGACGCGCGTTCAGCTTAAAATTTTTAACCAGGCTTTGAAAAAAATTCAGCAAGCCGGGATCAAGCCGAAATGGGTCCACGCCTCCAACAGCCTGGGGCTTTTACGTTTTAAAGAAGCCCGCTTCAATCTTGTGCGTCCGGGGCTCATTTTGTACGGGCTCAAGCCTTCGCCGCGTACAAAACTTCCCAAAGGAATGAAGCCTATTCTTTCATGGAAGACAAGGATTTCTTTTTTAAAAAAATTTATGCCCGGCCAGACAGTCAGCTATGGCCGTACCTATAAAATTTTAAAAAACACGTTGATCGCGACTCTGCCGGTAGGGTATAGTCACGGATACCGTGTGGCATTCTCCAACCGTGCTTTTGTGCTGGTGCGGGGACGACGCTGTGCTGTGGCCGGGCGAGTGACGATGGATCAGATCCTTGTCGATGTAGGAAGTGTTCCCGGTGTGAAGCGCTGGGAAGAGGCGGTTCTGATCGGCACGCAAGGCACACAAACGGTTACCGCCGAAGATTTGGCGCTGGCGGCCGATACCATCCCGTATGAGATCGTTTGCGGCATCCATCACCGGGTGCCAAGGATCTATAAAAGGCACTGATACCCCGCAGACTGTTAATCCTGATCAATAGTTATTAAATTTAGTAAGACTATTGTATATAAAAAAAGCCCCCTATCGTTGCATTCCTGCAACCTGGCATGTAAACTTATAAAATCCTGTAAGTTTTTTGCGTGTCTAGTGTTAGCACCTATTATTAAATCTATAGAAAAAGGGAAAACCGGGTGAAAAAAGGTATTCTATTTTTACGTGCGGTCTCCTTGATCTTGATCCATGCATTTCTCTTGGAGCAGGCCGCTTTCGCCGCTCCGGATCTTAGGCCTACGAAACTGGACCTATTTGCTAAAACCAAGATCGATCTGGGGATCCCGCAGTCTGTGGCCACGATCGAGGACGCATGGCAACCGCAAATTGAAAATAGAAAATTGACAATTGAAAATAAGGATGCTCAATTTTCCAATTTCAATTTTCCATCAAAGACAATTTATTTAATACAAGATGCTCACACCAACACCTCCGGTCAATTCAATCTTTCCAAGACCCTGGACCTCTTGCTCCAAAAACAGCCGGACATTAAATATATTTTTGTCGAAGCAGGACTGGGCGACAATTCGCTATCCTCTTTTAGAAAATACGGCACCGCCGAAGACAGAAAAAAGATCGCCGAACCTTTTTTAAGAAATGGGGAGCTTCACGGGGAAGAGTACTTGCAGCTCACCTCAGACCACAACTTTGTTCTCTGGGGCGTGGAGGACATGGCTCTATATAGGAAGGCTTTCGAGGATTACCGTGATGTCGCCAAGAATAGAGAAAAGTTTGAGGCCTACCTGCAAAGAATTCAAACCACGATCAATACGCTAAAGCCCAGGCTCTACAATCCGGCGCTCGCGATGTTTGAGGTGCAGTACGCCAAATACAAAAAAGACGAGCTTCCTCTGACCACTTATTTTGAGATCTTGCGGGATCAGGCGGAGCGAGCAGGCGTTAACTTGACTTATTATCCGCACCTTGAAACCTTAAAAAAATTAAAAGACCGGGAAGCCAGTATTGATTTTAAAAAAGCCAACGAAGAACAGGCGAAGGCCATTCAGTCTCTGTCTGCCGAAGATCAAAAGGAAATTCTGGATCTGGCTAAAGAGCAGAGAAAACCCTCCAAGCTCTCAAGCCAGGAACGCAGGGAAGAGAAAGCTTTTTATACGCTTTTGGAGGAAAAGCTTAATGAAATGGAAAATGGAAAATTGAAAATGGAGGATCAGGACTTTCAATTTTCTATTTTCAATTTTCAATTAGGGTATCCGGAGCTTTCGAAGTATTTCACCTATCTAAGATCCTCCAAGGACGTGAACCCCCAAGGCATTTTAAAGGAGATCAAACTCCTCGAATCCCGGCTATTTTCTGAATTAGCCCAAACCAAAGATGAAAAATCCCTCCATCACTGCCAAGAGACCGTCTATCTTCTGGGGAAACTTTTTAAGCTCCAGCTGACCCCGGAAGAATACAAGGA
>CAZBIH010000078.1:0-7475 GCA_964492015.1 uncultured Planctomycetia bacterium
CAGGATTTTCTCAAAAAATAGTTGACAAAAAACACCCACCCTGTAGAATCTACTGTTAGCACTCATCTAAATCGAGTGCTAATATAATTTTTATGTCGAAACCCATCAAATCACGTCCATTTAAGGAGGAAGCCATGGAAAAATCAAAGATCCAGCCTTTGGGAGATCGCGTTCTTATTGAACCGCTCGAAGCCGAAGAGAAGACCGCCAGCGGGATCATTATCCCGGATAGCGCGAAAGAAAAGCAGCAAAAGGGTAAAGTCATCGCGGTGGGAGAAGGCCGTACCACGGATGAGGGAAAAAATATTCCGGTGAAAGTGAAAATTGGCGATCAGGTTTTGTATGGCGGTTGGAATGACAAGAGCATCAAGATTGGCGCCAATGAGTACCTGATCATTGAAGAAAAAGACATTTTAGCGATCTTACGTTAACTAAAGGAGACTTAAAGTCATGGCAAAACAACTGCAGTATAGCGACGAAGCGCGCCGTTCGATCTTGAGCGGTGTTGAGCAATTAGCTCGCGCGGTCAAAGTCACATTGGGGCCTAAAGGCCGCAATGTTTGTATCGATAAAAAGTTTGGCTCACCGACGATCACCAAAGACGGTGTGACGGTCGCCAAGGAAATTGAATTGAAGAACCCCTATGAAAATATGGGTGCTGAGATGGTCAAAGAAGTCGCCTCCAAAACCAGCGACAACGCCGGTGATGGAACGACTACGGCCACAGTTCTCGCCGAAGCGATTTATCGCGAAGGCTTGAAGAACGTGACCGCCGGAGCCAATCCGATGGCCTTAAAGCGCGGCATCGAAAAAGCAGTCACGGAGATCGTGGCTCAGCTTAAGAAAATGTCCAAGCCCATCAAAGGCAAAAAAGAGATCGCCCAAGTCGCGACGATCGCCGCCAATAACGACAGCACCATTGGTGACTTGATCGCTGAAGCGATGGAAAAAGTCGGTAAAGACGGCGTCATTACGGTTGAGGAAGCCAAATCCACCAACACGACCCTTGAGGTTGTGGAAGGGATGCAGTTTGATCAAGGCTATCTCTCTCCTTACTTCGTGACCAATGCCGACCACATGGAAGTTGTCCTCGATGACGTCTACATTCTCATTTATGAGAAGAAGATCTCTTCGATGAAGGACCTTCTGCCGGTCCTTGAAAAAGTGGCCAAGAGCGGCAAACCGCTTTTGATCATTTCTGAAGAGACTGACGGCGAAGCGCTGGCAACTCTGGTCGTCAATAAACTCCGTGGCACGCTCAATGTCTGCGCCGTCAAAGCGCCGGGCTATGGCGATCGCCGCAAGGAAATGTTGACCGACATCGCGGTGCTTACCGGTGGCAAAGCGATCACCGAAGACCTCGGAATCAAGCTTGAAAATGTCAAACTCGAAGACCTCGGCCGCGCCAAGCGCGTCACCGTCGACAAAGAAAATACGACCCTCATTGAGGGTGCCGGAAAAACCGCCGACATCAACGGCCGTATCTCGACGATCAAGAAACAGGTTGAGGATTCCGATTCCGATTACGACAAGGAAAAGCTTCAAGAGAGGCTTGCGAAGCTTTCCGGCGGCGTTGCCGTCATTAATATCGGCGCGGCAACCGAGACCGAAATGAAAGAAAAGAAAGCCCGTGTTGAGGACGCGCTTCACGCGACCCGCGCGGCTGTTGCCGAGGGCATCGTTCCCGGCGGCGGAGTGGCGCTGATCCGTTGCGTCAAAACACTCGAGAAGATCGATCTTGAAGGCGACGAGCTCGTCGGGGCGAAGATCATTCGCCGCGCGATCGAAGAGCCTTTGAAGCAGATCGCGATCAACGCCGGACAAGTAGGTGATGTGGTTGTGGCCCGCGTCAAAGAGGAAAAAGACAATATCGGCTACAACGCCGAGAAGGATAAATACGAGGACCTCATTCTGGCCGGTGTCATTGACCCCGCCAAAGTGACCCGCACCGCGCTTCAAAACGCGGCTTCCATCTCGTCCTTGCTTCTGACGACAGAGTCGATCATCACCGACCTGCCGGAAGAGGAGAAGGTTGGAGCAGCACCCGGCGGCATGGGCGGAGGAATGGGCGGCATGGGCGGAGGGATGTACTAAGCTCTATAGGTAACAGGCCTTGATAGGACCCCCGGGTTCGCCAAAAGCGGATCCGGGGTTTTGTTTTTCTAGCCTTGTTTCACGCTCACGAATTTGCTAATATATTCGTTTATTAACCGCTCTTAAAATTACGATTTTAACGAAGGATGGTTTATGAAAAAAGCTTCCGTTTTATTTCTTATTTTATCCCTGACTTTCCTGCCGTTTTCCTACGCTGAAAATAAAACCGGTGTAACGCGCTTTCACGGAGAAGGGGAAGTTGTCAGTGTGGATCCCGTTTATTCCCGCGTCACGATCCAGCATGCGCCCATCAAGGGTTTTTCCTCCGGCAATGAAACGGATTTTGTCGTCGCCTCCTCAAGCCTTTTAAAGAAAATCTCCAAATCAGACCTCGTCCGATTTGATGTCGAAGACACCAATGGCGATGCTCAGATCGTAAAAATTGAAAGAACGGGCCAAGCTCCTCCAAAGGAAGACAGAATGCCTCTGGGCCGTGCCGCTCAGGAAGTGCTGGAGGGTGCGGGCACTGTGATAAAAACTGTGGCTTCTCCGATCGCGCCGATCAGCGAGGTTGCCAACGCGACAACGGACGCTACGACCAACACGACGGGCTCGGTCCTAAAAAACGCGGATTCGCAGATAAAGACAAAATTTTAAATGAATATAATCTAAGGAGAAATTTATGGGAATGTGGCTGGGTCGAGGCAGAAAAGCACGCCGCGCTTACGGATTTGATGAGATCGCCCTGGTCCCGGGTTCGGTGACCATCAATCCCAATGAGTGCGATACTTCCTGGGAGCTGGGCAACAAACGTTATAAAGTCCCCATCATTGCCTCCGCGATGGACGGCGTCGTTGATGTCAATATGGCCGTTGCCATGTCCAAGCTCGGCGGCATCGCGTGCCTGAACCTCGAAGGCGTCCAAACCCGCTATGAAAATCCCTCCGAAGTGCTGAAGAAAATTGGCAGCGCCTCCATGGAGGAATCCACGCATCTTATTCAACAGATGTACCGTCGGCCGATCCAGGAAAAATTGATCGTCCGGCGAATTAAGGAGATCAAGAAACGCAAGGGTGTCGCGTGCGTCTCAAGCCTGCCGCAAAAAGCGGACCGCTTCGGCAAGATCGCTCAGGATGCCGGTTGTGACGTTTTCGTCGTGCAGTCCACGGTCACGACCGTGCGGCATATCTCCAGCGAATACAAATCGCTAGATTTCCACAAATTCTGCAAATCCGTCAAAATGCCCGTCATCATCGGCAACTGCGTGACGTACGAGACAACGCTGGAGCTCATGGATACCGGAGCCGCGGCGCTTTTGATCGGTATCGGGCCTGGCGCCGCTTGCACCAGCCGCGGAGTTCTGGGGCTTGGCGTGCCGCAGGTGACCGCGATCTGTGATGCGGCCGCCGCGCGTGATTTTTATTTCAAGAAAAAAGGAATCTATATCCCTATCATCGCGGACGGCGGCATGTCCACCGGCGGTGATATTTGCAAAGCATTCGCTTGCGGTTCCGACGCGGTCATGGTCGGCTCAGCCTTCGCGCGTGCCAAAGAAGCTCCGGGTGGCGGTTATCACTGGGGCATGGCGACTCCTCACGCGAATCTTCCTCGCGGAACAAGGATACGCGTCGGCACCACCGGCACTTTGGAAGAGATCCTTTACGGCCCGGCGACGCTTGATGACGGCACCCAGAATCTCATCGGCGCTCTTTCGACGTGCATGGGCAACGTTGGCGCTCAGAACGTACGCGAGCTTCAGTTGACCGAGCTTGTCATTGCGCCTTCTATCAAAACCGAAGGAAAGGTTTTCCAGCAGGCCCAGCGCGTCGGCATGGGAAAATAGGACATTGCCCAAGACGCTCTCATCGCTTGAGATCGCGCGCAAGGCCAAGCCGCATCAAATTCACGCCATCGCCAATTCGGCGGGGATCAAAGCGGATGAGATCGAGCCTTACGGCAGTTATAAAGCAAAGGTCTCCTTAAAAGTTCTCGAGCGCTTTTCCGCGCGCCCTCACGGCAAGCTTATTTGCGTCACCGGCATGACGCCCACCAAAGAGGGAGATGGCAAAACCACCACCTCCATCGGCCTGACACAGGCGCTTGGGTTTTTGAAGAAAAAAGTTTTTCTGTGCCTGCGCGAACCCTCGCTTTCGCCGATCTTTGGATCAAAAGGCGGCGCCAGCGGCAACGGCTATTCTCAGGTCGTGCCGTTTGAGGACATCAACCTGCATTTTACCGGTGACAGCCACGCGGTTGAGATCTCTCATAATCTTTTGGCGGCTGTCATTGAAAATCATATCCATCATGGCAACCCTTTGGGGATCGATAAGGACAGGATCCTCTGGCGGCGTGTGATGGATCTGGGCGATCGCCAGCTCCGCGAGATCTCGGTCGGCCACGCCAAAGCCTGCAACTTATCGAAACACAAGACCGGTTTTGATGTCACCGCCTCCAGCGAAGTCATGGCAGCACTCTCTCTGTGCCAGTCCATTCACTCGCTCAAAAGCAAGCTCTCTAAAATTTCAACCGCGATCTCTTCCGATGAAAAATTGATCACCGCCAAAGACCTCAAAGCTGCCGGCGCCATGACACTTCTTTTAAAAGACGCGATCAAGCCAAATCTCGTGCAGACGCTTGAAGGCCAGCCGGTATTCATGCACACCGGACCCTTCGCGAACGTCTCGCACGGAAACAACAGCGTGATCTCAACGCTCATGGCGCTAAAATTGGCCAATTACGTGGTGACCGAATCGGGTTTCGCGACAGAACTTGGCATGGAAAAGCTTTTTGATATCGTCGCGCGTGAGGGAGGATTTAAACCAAGTGTCGTCGTGCTCGTCGTCACGGTCAAAGCGCTCAAATCCCACGCCGCAGATGCGTCAGGCGCCAAAAAATTCATGGATATTTTTAAAGAAGGTTTTGCGAATATTGAAAGGCATATTCAAAACATTCACCGCTTCGGCATCCACGTCGTTGTCGCGATCAACCGTTTTCCTCAGGACACGAACGAAGAAATTAAAATTGTGCGTGACTACCTTCAATCAGAGAACATCGAGTGCGCGGTTTCTGAAGTGGCCTCCCGCGGCGGTGAAGGCGGGGTCGAGCTGGCTGAAAAAGTTTTAAAGGTTATTGCCGAGAAGCCGGGTAATTTTCACCCGCTTTACAGCCTGGACTTAAGCCCCGAAGAAAAGATCGAGAAGATCGCCCGTGAAATGTACGGCGCCGCTGGCGTTGTTTATTCCGACAAGGCCAAAGCAGACCTTGAGCTCATTCACCGGAATAAGCTCGGGGGACTTCCGATCAATATCGCCAAAACGCCTTACTCCTTATCGGATGACAGCCGCTTAAAAGGCGCTCCGACGGGCTGGAAGCTCAAAGTCGGCGAGATACGTCCCTGCACCGGCGCCGGATTTTTGGTGGCGATCTGCGGTAAAATGATGCTCATGCCGGGACTACCGGCAAAACCCATCCTTGAAGACATGGATCTCACAGACGAAGGGGAGGTCAAGGGAATTGCCTAAACTTTCAGCGCTTTCTTTAGATCAGTTTTTAGAAAAATTGGGTTCTTCCGAGCCCGCGCCGGGCGGAGGAGCTGCGGCAGCACTGACCGTGGCTCAAGCAGCGGCCTTGGGCGAAATGGTGGCTCGGCTCAATTTCAAACGCTCAAAAAATAAAAAAAATTGCGCAGCACTCTTTACTATCCGTAAAAAATTGATGATTCTTCTAGAAAAAGATGCTCAAGCATTCACACTTCTTTCCCGTTTTAAAAAAGAAGATCGCGTTAAGGCTTCTTATCAGTCGGTGCTAAAAAAAGCGGCGGGCGTCCCACTGGAGATCTGCCAAGCAGCGTTGGAAGGTTTAAAACTGGCGGCGGGGGAAAAAACATTCACGAGCGCCTGGCTTTACAGCGATCTGGTCGAATCGGCGATCTTGTTTGAAGCTGGTTTTTCTGCGGCGCGCCTCAATGTCGAGATCAACCTCGCCTCCATGACGGATAAAAAATCAGTGTCAAAAATTAAAACTCAGTTGAATAAGATCTCAGGTCAGATCGCAAAACTAAAAAAAACGATCGGATCCGGAAAATGACACAGGCCCAGCTTCTCAATGGAAGCCAGATAGCCCAGAAAAGACTGGCGATCGCACGTCAGAAGATCACCGATCTTCGCGTGAAGGACCTCACCCTCGCCACCGTCATGGTCGGAGAGTCCCAGGACGCGATGGTCTATTCGAGGTATTTAACGGGAATGCTTGCCAAACTCGGAATACGGCTTGTGAGAAAAATATTTCCCGCGGATGCCCAGGAAAAAACAGTTTTAAAAGAGATCGAGCGCTTGAATAAGGACAAAAAGATCACCGGCATCATGATCTTTGCTCCGATCCCCAAGCACATCAACCCCACCAATGTCTTCGATCAGATCGATATGCTGAAGGACGCGGAAGGGCGCACGTTCTTGAAGAGCCATTTGGGAGTCTTTTCTCCGACTGCCCACGCGGTGGTGACGCTTTTGGACGCAACCGGCGTTGATTTCTCAGGCAAAGAGGCGATCGTCGTCGGAAGCAGTGATCTGGTTGGCAAGCCCACGGCCGTTCTTTTGTCGGATCGCTTCGCCACCGTGACGATCTGCCACATCAAAACGCGTGATATTGCTGAACATATCCGCCGGGCGGACATCGTGGTGGCTGCCGCCGGAAAATCCGAACTGGTCAAAGGAGATTGGTTGAAGCCCGGCGCCATCGTCATCGATGTGGGGGAGAATGTTTCCGACGGAAAAATTACAGGAGACGTGGAGTTTGAAAGCGCCAAGAACCGCGCCTCGTTCATCACACCGGTTCCCGGGGGCGTGGGGCCCGTCACCAACGCCATGCTGGTTGAAAATTTAATTCGCCTGTATCAGCTTCAAAGGGGACGCCGTGGAGCTCGTTAAACTTTTAGAAAAAAACAAATTTGTCATCACCGCTGAGCTTGGGCCTCCCAAAGGTACGAACATGGAGGGATTTTTCAAACAAGCCGCTTATTTAAAAGGTGTTGTCCATGCTGCCAACGTGACAGACCAGCAGAGTGCCCTCATGAAACTGGGCTCGGTCGCAGCCTGCCACCTCTTGAAGGATTTTGGCATTGAACCCATCGCGCAGATCGTCTGCCGAGACAAAAATCGCATCGCGCTTCAGTCAGAAGTCCTCTCCGCGTCGGTTCTGGGAATACAAAATATGCTGGTCCTCACAGGGGACCCGGTGAAGATCGGGGACCATCCGGAAGCTAAGCCAGTATTTGACGTCGACGCCGCGGATCTGATGACCCTCATCCAGAAAATGAACGGCGGGATGGATATGACCGACCATAAGCTCGATGGAGCGACTCAAATTTGCGTCGGCGCGGCGCT
>CAZBIH010000079.1:0-7471 GCA_964492015.1 uncultured Planctomycetia bacterium
GTCCGGAATCATCGGCAAGCACAAGCTTTCCGGTGTAGAGCGAATAAGCGCGGGCCTTCTTGCGGGCATTCGCCTCAAACGTCCGTCCGTCCTCCACTGCCTCCGGACAGCCCGGAAACTCCGCCAGAGACCTCACGCGGATCTTGGCCCCCTTCAAAAGCTCTTGCATCTCCCGAAGCTTGTCTTTATTTTTGGTGCCTAGGATGAGCTCGCGCATATATGTCCTAACGTTGAAGCACTGTGTAGATCCAGAGCACGTTCATATACACACATCCCGCCACCAGAAGCCATCCCGGATAGCCCGCCAACGCAAACATCCAGACCAAAAGCGAAGGATCCCCATCATGGCCCAGCACATGCAGTGCCGAAAAAAAAGGATTCGAGGCCGTGGACGCTTCCTTCCCGCTGGCGCCGCCAAGGCGCCGGGAGACAACAACCCAGAAAAGCGCGGCAGAACCCGCGGCCGCGGCGAACGCGATGGGCACCACCATCGGTGTGACGCCCTGCGCAAGCGCCCCGATACAAAGTCCCGCCCACAACGCCCAATCCACGAGAAGATCCGCGATAAAATCGTACCACATCCCAAACTTGCTCTTTAGGTTCTTCCGCCGGGCGATCTCGCCGTCGCAATTATCGAGGATAAATGCAAGGTGACGAAGAAGCGCTCCCAAGAGAAATCCCGCACGGGTGCCTTGCGCCATCGCGGCCGCACCGGCCAAGCCTGAGACAAGTGATAGCGTCGTCACTTGATTGGGTGTGATCGGGGTTTTTACGAGAAATTCTGAGACCCACACGGCGATCAGACGGTTGAAGCTGAAGAGGCTGTCAATTTTCATGGATCTACTTTATCAAACCTATTTGAATTCGGCACTTCCTTTCTGCCTGAGGCATTGTTATAATTTCCATCTATGAAATGGACCCCCGAGCATATTCAAAACGCGCGTAACTTCCAGCGCTCCTTAAAAAAAGAACGGTTTAATTTCTTTACCGGCGTCCCCTGCTCGCTATTGGGCGCGCTGATCGAAGAACTTGAAGATTCGGGATATATTCCTTCTCCGCGCGAGGACGCGGCCGTTGGCATGGCCAGCGGCGCGTTTCTTGCCGGCAAACGCCCGGTCGTGCTCATGCAAAACTCCGGTATTGGTTATTCGCTCAACGTCCTTACATCGCTCAATCTCATTTACAAGATCCCGATCCTCTGCCTGGTCACCTACCGTGGCTTCGGACCCGACGCGCCCGAACACATCGTCATGGGGAAGTCCTGTGTCAAATTACTGCAAGAAATCGGCATGACCTGCTTTGTTCCCGAGAAAGAGGAGCTTGTGACTGTGCTCGAAAAAGCCAGCCGGGAACTGGATGAAACTAAGCAGCCCGTCGCAATTTTTATCAAAAAAGGGATCTTCGGCGCATGACCTCCAAAGAAGCGGTTGCCATTCTCTATTCGTTCTTGAAAAAAGAGCCTGTCATCAACGCGACGGGTTACCTCTGCCGCGTGTCACAGGCGGTCGCGGATCGTCCGGAAAATTTCTACATGATCGGCTCGATGGGCATGGCCTCCTCGATCGCGCTGGGCGTAGCTGTCTCGAAACCCAAAAAAAAGGTCATCGCCCTCGATGGTGACGGCGCTGTCCTCATGAACCTCGGTGCTCTGCCCCTGGTCGGCGTGCTAAAACCTGAAAATTTTATTCACATCGTCATCGACAATGCCGCCTACGAATCTACCGGCGGCCAGCCATCGTACACTCAAACTGTGAAACTGGAAGCCATCGCCAAATCGAGCGGCTATCGCTACGCAGAACGAGTCTCGACACCGGCCGCGATGAAGCGAGCTGTGCCCGCTATCCTTAAGCGGGAGGGACCTTCGTTCCTCCTGGTGCGCGTTGCGCAGGATGCTTCGGATCCCTCGCCGCGCGTCGTGCTCGAGCCGGATGAAATTACAACGGTCTTCTCCAAAAGCCTCATTTGAAAAACCAGCGTTGGATACTCCTCAACCCCGGTCCCGTCAATGTCACTCCGCGTGTAAGACAAGCGCTCACCGGCCCTGATCTCTGTCACCGCGAGGAAGAATTTTCGATTCTTCTTCGCCGCGTGCGAAAAAATTTACTCCGTCTTTTTTCCGCTGAACGCTCCCATACCCTGGCGCTCCTGACAGGTTCCGGGACATTGGCGGTAGAGTCCATGCTCTCTTCTTACGGCGCAGGCAGCGGGCGCAAAGTACTTGTTCTTTCCAATGGCGTTTACGGTGAGCGCATGCGCGACATGCTTGCCGCACACCGCGTGCCGCACACCATTCTTTCGGCGCCGCTGGGTCAATTCCCCTCTTTCGGTGAGATTGAGAAACGCCTGAAAGACAAGTCTGTGACCGCCATCGCGCTGGTCCACCACGAGACGTCAACCGGGATGCTGAATCCTCTCGCCGAAGTCGCTCATCTGGCTAAGAAATACAAAAAGACACTGCTTGTCGATGCTGTAAGCTCGATCGGCGCGGAAAAAATCGATCTGGCGGGAATCGGCTTCCTCGCGGGCTCCTCCGGAAAATGCCTTCATGGACACCCCGGCCTCGCGTTTGTATTCGTCTCCGATTCCGAAAGGCGCGCGCTCCAAGGCTCAACGAGCGTCTACATGAACTTGAAAGAGATCCTTGCCTCCGAAGACCTGGACTCTCCGCCATTTACACCGGCCGTGCCCCTGGTATATTCGTTCGACGCGGCGCTGGCGGAACTTTCAAAAGAAACGGTCGCCGGACGCATCCGGGATTATGAAACAAAATGTTCCCTTCTCACCCAAGGATTTGAAGCTCTCGGAGTTCGTTTTCTGGTAGAGAAAAAATATCGTTCACACGTCCTCACTTCTCTTTGGATGCCTGAAGGATCCTCGTACGAAACACTCCATATAAAATTAAAGAAAAAAGGATTCGTGATCTACGCCGGCCAGTCGGCTCTCAAGGGCCGCATTTTTCGTGTTTCAAATCTCGGGGATCTGACAAAAAATGACCTTCAGCGTTTTTTAAAAATATTAGGAGCTTCCTTGGGTAAACGCCGCCGCGCGCCTAAAGCCATCGTGCTCGCGGCGGGTGTCGGCAAACGCTTTGGGGCGGCGACTCGGGTCCTGCCCAAATGTCTTCTCCCGCTCGGCGAAACAACCTTGCTCCGTCGCTACCTGGATGCGTTCCGCCAAACCGGCGTGAAAGAAGTCGTGATCGTTGTCGGGCATTTACAAAACAAAATTCGCCGCGAATGCGCGCGTCACGGCAAGGGTCTCAACATCCGATTCATTGAGAACCCTGATTACCGCAAAGGCAGTATTCTCTCGCTTCAAACGGCCGGCTCTCATCTTAAAAATGATGTGCTCATCCTGGATGCTGACGTCTATTTTCCCGTCGAAGCATTGCAAAAACTTGTGGACTCCCCCAAGCCTAGCGCGTTCCTGCTGGATACGCGATCCAAAAGCACCGGAGAAGAAATGATGCTCATGGCCAAAAAAGACCGCTTCGTCAAGATCGCCAAAAAATTGGATCCGGCACTGAAGGCTGTCGGCGAAGCCACAGGCATCGTAAAATTTTCAAAAAAAGACGCCGGATCGCTCCGGAATATCTTGAACCGTTTTGTCAAAAATGGGATCGTCGGGGTGGAATACGAAGACGCCTACACCCAACTCATGAAAACCCGTTCGATCGGGTACGAGGCGGTCGGGGATTTTTTTTGGAGTGAAATTGACTTTGAGGAAGATCTGAAAAAAGTGCTGTCGGCCGACCGGCCGTAGTTTTTTAGGAGAGACGGGCCTCTTGCCACGCCCGCTGATAGTCCGAGAACGTATCGATCTCCAACCAACCGCTCTGCACCGCCACCGGATTGACCTTTTCCTTGCGTGATAAAAGCTCCTGGACCATGTCGGTGAACTGCGCCTTTTGGAAATTGGCAGCGTTGTGGAACGGCGCGCGGGCATTCTTTTTTCCGATGCGATGGTAAATTTCGCGCAGTGTGCGCGCCCCGCGCTTGGAGAAATAAGCCAGGCCGATGAATTCAGCGTTGGCTTCTTTCCCCAGGTGATGGCCGATGGCTTTCACAGAGTCATCGTCCACGATCGCCCGATCGCGCTCGCGTTTGGAAGACTCGCGCTGAGACGCCGGGCCTCGGCGAACCGCCAGATTCACATCGCGGCGCGACCGGAGCAATTTCTCGACGATGTGCTCCTCAAAGAGAACATCCCCGTAAAGAAATAAAAATTTATCCTGCATCTGGTCCTCAGCGCAAAACAGCGAATGAAGGATGTGTGTCTCCTTAAAGCGGGGATTGTAGTAAGTCGTGATGCCGGGAACATTGATCTTCTCGCGCTTGTACCCTGTAACAACGGCAATACGGTCAATGCCGGTTTTTTTCAAGATCTCCACTTGACGCTCCAAGAGGCTTTTCCCGCGAATTTCCAGCATCGCTTTGGGCCGGTCAGAGTTCAGCGGCCACAGATTACGCTCAAAACCCGCGGCCACGATCACAGCGGACGGGCGGCGTTTGTAATTTTTTACAAACTTCGCTTCATTCTCTTCAAGCGCCGGCTGGCCCACGAGGCGGAACACCTCGCTCAAGGGGGCGATCTTTTTTGACACCGACGAGACCGACTCCGTCTTGCGAACCTCCTCGAGAGTCTCCTTCATCGCCTTGATCGACGCGCGAATGGCCTGATTGGCAAAAATAGTGACGCTGATCCCCATTTTCTTTAGTTCTTTGGCGGTGATGTCGGGATATTTTGTGGGAACAGCCACGAGCGGCGCCTTTCCGACTTTCTTCCATCGCGCACAGAACTCGCGGATCTCATCCGGTGTCGATTGGCGGGAATGGATCAGGATCGCATCAGCGCCGGCCTCCTCGTACGCCTTCGCGCGAGAGAGCGCCTCTTCCATCCCAAGGCCCGCGATGAGCGCCTCAGTGCGGGCGATCACAAAAAAATCGGGATTTCTCTGCGTCGATTTCGCGGCATGAATACGGCCGGCCATCTCGTCCTTGTCGACAAGTTCCTGACGTTCGCCCGGGTAGAGACTGCACTTCTTGGGAAAAGGGTTATCCTCAATGGAAATACCCGCGATGCCGGCACGCTCGTATTCACGCACCATGCGGATCACGTTGATCGCGTTGCCGTAACCATTATCACAGTCCGCGATCACCGGTAAGGAGGTCGCCTCATTCATCCCTTTGGCGGCTTCGAGCGCCTCAGTCATCGTCAAGACATTGGCATCAGGCATGCACTTGGATGCGGCTGAAATACCAAAACTGGACGCCCATACGCCGTGGAACCCGGCTTCTTCGATGAGCTTGGCACAAATAGCATCGTGCGCACCCGAAAGGAGCACAGGCTTGCCGGACTTGAGCAATTTGCGGAACTGGGTAGATTTATTCATGAAGCGGAATTATACCGCGTTGAGGCTGATTTAGCAGGCAAAATTTTAAAAACTCCCCACACCCCAAGACCGACAGCCGTCCATACTGCCTGACGGAATCGTTTATACAAACTCAGCGCTACTCCCGCTGACGGGTGGTAACCCATCCACTGAAAGATAAGAGCCAAGCCCGCTTCCTGCGCGCCAAGATTGCCGGGGATAAAAAAACTGGCTGTTTTAACGATCTGAAGCAAAGACTCCACCACAACCGCCTGAACGGGTGATACCGGTACTCCCACCAGGCGCATCACCCAATAGATCTCAACACCCCCCGCAACCCAACCGATGAAGTGCAGGGCCATCGACCCGCCCAATACGGCGGCTTTCTCCTTGTAAAAAGAAGCGATCTGCCGGTCCGCCTCCTGAAAGGGCACGTGCAGTTTTTCAAAAAGCGGACGGCTCCCCTCAAAACGCCGCAACCACCCCGAAGACGAAGTAAAAAATCCACGGCGCTGGGACCACGCAAGCATACCTGCAAGAAAGACCGTGATCACCATCGCCGCATAAAGCGCCCACACCCAAACATGGGCGAGCGTAAAAAATCCATAAGCCATCGTAAAACCCACCGCCCAAAAAAATAATTCTGAATAAAAAAGTGCCGTTCGCGCCATGACGACCGGCACAGCCGCCGCCGTCTTTGTGATCCCGCAGCGTGAAGCCACAAGCGAGACCTTAAGAAATTCCCCGGCAACATCGACAAACGGCGTCAAGTTGTTGATCGCTTCGCCGGCCAAGCGGATAAAATAAAGAGTTCCGAACTTCGCGCGCAAGCCCTCTTTCTTTTGAAAAAAAACCTTCAGCCCCGCGACATCCCAGGCGCACATAAAAGGATAGATGAGAAGAACGGCAAGCCCCGGGCCGCTGACAGCGGACAACAATATGCTCAGGCGGTCAAATCCGGCATAGCGCAGTGAGAGAAAAAAAGCGGCCAAGCCCGCCAAAAACAGAAGGGCCTGCAAGAGCCGCTTAAACGCGGAAGACATATTCCTTGCCGGGCTCGCGCTCGTAGTCCGGCGGATAATTCTTCCGCTTGTCGGAGAAGTACTTTTCACGATGATCGCCGTCGGAAGAGCGGTTGTAAGTCAGATAGAGATTACGGTGGCGGTGCTGGGTAAGATTGGGCTTTGATCGATGCGGCACAAAACAATCAAAAAACGCCACATCGCCGGGAGACATCGGGTAAGGCTCAAACTTCACCCCTTCAAGCTGTTCGGGTGTGAGAGGTTTCCATTTTTCTCCGAGAAGGCCTTGGGTGTGGTGCCCCGCTGAAAGTTCAAGACAGCCGTTTTCAACGGTGCTTTCATCGATCGTCACCAACACCGATAAAAAATACGGTGCGTAATCATCCCAACCCGGCTGAATGTCCTGATGCGGCTCGAACCCGCCGCCGCCGGGAAGCTTGAAATTGATCTTTTCCTTAAAAAGCAGCGCCTCCTCCCCCAAAAGCGCCCTCACAGGGCCCATCATTTTTGCGGCTTGAGTCATCGCTCCGAGGCCGCCATGGAAATCGGAAAATTTTTCGATGCGCGAGAGGATTTTTTTACCGGAGGGATCCTTCAGGTCTTTTTCATAATAAACCATCTGCTTGCCGCGCTCAGGTTCACGCGCGGCCAATTCATCGATCCACCTTGAAAACTCGGCAACCTCCGCGGGAGAATAAAAACCCCGAATAACAAGAAATCCGTCACGCGCGAAATCGCCAAGCTGCCCAAGAATCGGATTGATTTGCACAATTGCATTAGTATACGAGTTCAGGGGGGTTACGACAATAAATGTCTAAAAGACTATTCGTCTACTTTCGTTTGATTTCGTCTGTGGGTGGCAGCGACTGTATCCCAGTTGTATTCCAAATTTTCTGTTGATGTGCCTTTTTTTAGAGCTTTTTTGGGTGGTTTGTCAGGCAGGTGTCAGATAGAATATCTAAGTGGTCATAATGTTAAAACTAACTTTCTTTCTTGCCCTATCGGTTATGGCAGTAGTTGTTATTATCCGCCAAATCGAAGCTCGCTCGATATTTTTCCCAATGAAGGGTGCACCGGC
>CAZBIH010000080.1:0-7270 GCA_964492015.1 uncultured Planctomycetia bacterium
GATCAAAACCAAGATCTTGCAATCCTTTATAAATAAAATCCCGCCGCTCGCGCCAAATCTGTGTCTGGTGCTCGATGTATTCCTTCGGGGCGGTCATCGTGGAGAGCGCCATGTCCTGGCCGATGAGATTGGTGTTCATTGACGTGTGGGTTTTCATTTCACAAATATTTTCGACGATCTTTTTGTCCGCCGTCCAAAGATAGCCGACACGCACGCCGCACATGCAGTAAGTCTTGGAAAAAGAATTGATCGTGACGACGTGATTGCCTTTTAAATGATAATTTTCGCGCTCGTAGATGAGGTCTTTGTAAACTTCATCCGAGACGATGTGAACGCCAAGTTTCTTGGTAATCTTTTCAATTTCCTTTAGAGTCTCGATGGATTCGACACGGCCGGTGGGATTGGATGGCGAATTGATGAGGACGGCGCGGCAGCCGCGTATCTTTTTCTTAAAATCGCTTAAGTCGATACGGCCGTCGACAAGGTCCGTAAAGACAGGTGTCATGCCGGACATTTTAACGATGGGTAAATAGGAATAATAATAAGGCCGCGGCAGAAGGACTTTGCCTTTGCCCCACGCGCGAAAAACCAGGTCCAGCGCTTCAGAGGCGCCATTTGTAATGACAAAGTTATCCGCGGTAGACCCCGGATACCCGTGGGTCAGAGCCTCGCGAAGCTTAAGCTCTCCCTGGATCAGGCCATAGCGCAAGTCCCGGTGAGTATCAATTCCGCTGAAAGCTTCCTTGGGCGGCGGTAAATCCGGCTGGCCGGAACCAAAACTGATGACACCGGGACCTTGTTTGCCTATAAAATCTGCAGGGCTTTTGAGTTTGAGCATAAGAAATGTATTATCCACAACTCTTTGGATAAGGTCAAATGATACACCTGGTGATCCGCTCTCTATTCTCTCTCGCCTGATCCGCCTTGAAATATATCTCTATAAAAAGGATCTTATCTTGTTCTGGATAATAGGCATAGATCACCCGGATCCCGTTGGCGGCACCCCGGCCTTTGAGAGATTTGCACGCGAACTTGGTGGCTTTGTAAATTTTGGGATAGATAATACCAAGATCGGAGATGGGGATAATGCCTACATTGGCCTGGTCCAGCTTGTGAAAAGCCTTGAGCGGGGTGCTCTTGAAGGTTTCAAAATCTTCCTCAAGGGATCTGAATTTTTTTAAAAGATGTTTGAAATCTTTGCGGAATTCAGGGCTTTCGTTAACTGCACTAAACGGACCCTTCGGTGTCGTCATAACCTCTCACGGAATATTGGGGTGTGCGGTAAAAAACAGACTCGTAATTGATCTGCGCCTGCTCTTCGGCAGTCACCCAAGGAATATCTCCGTGCGAGTATTCGCTGATCTGGCGGGCGCCCATATGGGAAAGCCGCTCCAACACTTCATCGATAAGCTTGATCTCGTGGGCCCCGATCTTTGACAGATCCGGCTCCCGATTGGGAATATATTTTTTTTGGTCAAATCCCGAACGCTGTGTCTTGACGGAAATGATCTCCCCTGATTCGATCATCTTCGCGACTATCTTCGCGGACTCGACAGGCGTCGGGCCGTAAGTATTCTTAACATAAGTAGCTCCGATCAAATGCTCTTCATATTTCTCATAAAAATCGAAATCAATGAAATAGAGAAGTTTATAGATCACTGTCTCTCCCACATTGGGCCTGGACCCCACACGGTTTAAAATATAAAGAAGCACCTCCCTGAATTTATCCACTTTTAGTTCGGGCACACTGATACGAATTTCTGAAGCCTGCTTTTTCTTGCTCTTGCTTTCCTGCAGGATGACCTCAATCTCTTTTTTAAGGTCCAAAAGAACGTCCGCTGAGATCTTAAATGCTTTTGCGAACCGGGCCAATTCTTCGGCACTCACCTCGCGCTGGGCATTTTCTATCTGTGTCAGAGCCACCCGGTGAACACCCAGCTCACGCGCAAGCTCTTCTTGGGACCAGCCGCGTAATTCACGCAAGGCCTTGATCCTGGTCCCTAAATTTCGTTGAAAATCATCTTTCCGATCTACGCTCATTTGTTTATCCGATTACAAATATAACACATGTATTTTATTAATACAATAGATTGTATTAATTTAGTACTATTTGATCAGACGACCCAACCCCCGTCCCGATAGACCGCCTCGCCGTCCAGGAGGACCGCTTCGGTGATCGCAAACACATCCACATGATGCCGCGCCTGACTGCGGGTGAAGTTGGGTTTTTTAAATAGAGTGTGCTTGGCGCCCAGCGACAAATGGATGCCGCACATGCGCTCATAAGTGCCGATGTCACTGACCGTACGGGTTTGGGTGAAAGCCCGATTCATGCCAAAGCCAAGCTCACGCACCCAGACCTCTCCCTCGTCGGCGCGGATGTTGGCGAGAACCTGTTCAAATTCAGGCGTTGTATCCAGTACATCCGTCACTCTCCCCCGGGTTACTGTCAGCGTGATCGGTTTGGGAGGTTTATTGAGCGCGAAGGTCGCGTCCCCGAAGGAAAAAATACGCACGCGGCCATTCACCGCCTCCAGGTCCCGCGCCTCCGTGAAAACTTCCCCGATGGGAAACTGGCCGCCGACGTTTTTCATTTGAGAATAGTCGCCGACGTTGAGCTTGGCGGATTCAAAACCGGAATTAAAGATCAGTTCTTCCCCGCCGCTTTCGACAATACCAATACGTGCGCGATCAATGCGTTCTTTGAGCGCATTGCCAACCACGCGATAATAACCGGGATCGTAAGCCAGGGAATCGATGTAATAAAAAACTTCTTCGCCCCGCATCCTCAAAAGATGCGGGTGTTCGATGACTTTGAGCGAGCGGCTGAAAAGCTCTACACGCAAGCGAAAATCATCGAGGCGAAAGTTGGTGGATTGGATGAGGACCACAAGATCCGAGGCTTTAAGAGTTCCTAAAATAGACAGAATGTCTGCCGAAGAGACGCTGTCAAAATCAATGAATCGGGCCCCGGGAAGGCAATTCCGGTAAGCCTCGGTCAGAGTGACCGCCAAATCGCACCGCGTGTCTGAGACAACCACGGCCGCATGGGGATCCGAATGTTCGATCGCCAGCGTTAGAATATCGCTGATATTTTTTTCGGCGATATCCTTCAATCTCTAACTCTCTTTTGATCAGCATGCCGGAGGTGTGCCATAGAATTGCGTAATTTTAAAGTACAATTTTAAATTTGCGCTTTTCTCAACCGCAACGCATTGCCTATAACAGAGACCGAACTGAAACTCATCGCGGCACTGGCAATGATCGGTGAAAGTAAAATTCCAAAAAATGGGTAAAGAATCCCCGCCGCAATGGGTATGCCTAAAATATTATAAATGAACGCGAAGAAAAGATTTTGGCGGATATTTTTCATTGTGGCGCGGCTTAGCTTCCTGGCTTTGGCGATCCCGCGCAAGTCTCCTTTGACCAGAGTCACGCCGGCGCACTCCATCGCGACATCCGTGCCTGTTCCCATCGCGATTCCTACACTGGCTTGCGCGAGAGCCGGGGCGTCGTTGACGCCGTCGCCGGCCATGGCCACGATGCGGCCTTTGGCTTGGAGCTCTTGGACGATCTGTCCTTTTTGCTCAGGCAGAACGCCCGCTCGTACTTCATCAATGCCTAATTTTTTGGCGACCGCTTCGGCGGTGACTTGATTGTCCCCGGTCACTAGGATCAATTGAAGGCCTTCTTTGTGCAAAAGATCGATCGCCTCCAGCGTAGAACTTTTGATGGGATCCGAAACCCCCAGAATTCCCAAAAGCTCTTTTTCCTTCGCCAGGAACATCACGGTCTGACCGTCTTTTCGAAGCTCATCGGCTTTAGGGGTCAGGCCGATCACGGAAACCCACGATTCCTCGATCCATTTTTGATTTCCCAAGAGGACCGTCTTGCCGTCCACAACCCCTTGCACACCCTTGCCTGTAACGGACTTAAAATCTTTTACTTCTGACAAAGAGATCTTCTTGGCTTCAGCACCCTGAAGGATCGCCTGCGCCAAAGGATGTTCACTGCCGCGCTCAAGGCTTGCGGCCAGGCGCAAAAATTCCGCCTCCTCCGTCCCATGTGACAAAACAACGGAAACAAGCTTGGGTTTGCCATCGGTCAGCGTCCCTGTTTTGTCAAAAATAAGCGTATCGACTTTTTGAAAAGTTTCTAGGGCTTCCGCATTCTTGATCAGAATGCCTGCTTGAGCGCCGCGTCCCACGCCCACCATGATGGACATGGGAGTCGCAAGCCCAAGCGCGCAGGGACACGCGATGATAAGGACCGCCACAGCGTTCACCAAAGCATAAGTCATTCTCGGTTCGGGGCCGAAGAAGCTCCACATGACCGCCGTGAATATCGCCACAAGAATGACAATGGGCACAAAAAATCCCGAGACCGTATCCGCCAGGCGCTGAATGGGGGCACGGCTCCTTTGGGCTTGGCTTACCAGGTGAACAATTTGTGAAAGCAGTGTTTCACTTCCTACCCGCTGGGCCTGAACGATCAAACTTCCCGTCCCGTTGACCGTGCCGCCGATCACTTTCAAACCTTTTATTTTTTCTACAGGAATGGATTCACCGGTGACCATCGATTCATCCACGGAACTATCGCCTTCCAGAACAATGCCGTCCGTCGGGATCTTTTCACCGGGCCGGACACGAAGCTTATCGCCGCGCACAACTTTTTCCAGCGGAATGTCTTTTTCGGAGCCGTCGGAGCTTAAGACCCTCGCCATCTTGGGAGCAAGGTCCAGAAGCGCTTTGATCGCGTCACTTGTTTGGGAGCGGGCTTTCAGCTCCAAAACTTGTCCCAGTAAAACCAGGACCGTGATCACCGCGGCGGCTTCAAAATAGACAAGCACCTGACCGCCATGGCCGCGAAAATTAACCGGGAATATCCAAGGGATGAACGTCGCGATCGCGCTGTAAATATACGCCACGCCCACTCCCAGAGAGATCAAGGTGAACATGTTCAGGCTTCGCCGCATCACAGAAAGAACTCCACGCTGAAAAAAAATAAAACCTCCCCACAAAACTACCGGTGTCGCGAAAAAAAGCTCGGTCCAGTTCACAAACTTCATCGGCATCACCTTCTCCAACGGCCGGCCGGGCAGCATCTCCATAAGAGCAAGAAAGATGATCGGTAATGTCAGGAATAAACTTCCCCAAAATCGGCGGGACATATCTTTGTATTCTTCGTTCTCAGGGGAGGCGGAGGCATCCATCGGCTCCAGTGCCATGCCGCACTTAGGGCAGGAGCCCGGCTTGCCTGAAAGGACCTCCGGATGCATGGGGCAGGTATACAAACCTTGCTGTGGCGTTTTGATCTTAGGAGGCTCTTGGAGTTTTGCGCAGCAAAATGAATTGTCCGCTTGGATCTCTCCTTTGAATTTAACTCTCAAGATCTTTAAGCCAACTGCTGGCTTTTCTGAGCTGGATCCTTCCGATGTCTGTTTCTTTTTCTGTTTCTTGGACCAGAAGGATCTTTTTAGCCGCCGGCGGAAAGTTTTTTGAAAAATACTGAAGCTGAGAAACATCCTGTCCGGAAAGCTTGGTTTCGATGAGAAATTCAGGCTCTCCTGCGTTTAGCGTCAGGAAATCTACCTCTTTTTTATTCCGGTCTCTCAAGTAATACAAAGCTGTTTTTTTACCCCGGGTGTCCTCCAGAAAATGAAGATGTTTTAGAAGAGCGCAGGCCACGGCATTCTCAAACCTCGCTGGTCTTTCCTCGGAAATGAATCCTGTGTCATAAAAATAAATTTTGGGCTGTTTGAGCAGTCCTCTCGCGATGTTTTTTGAATAGGGTGTCACCAAAAAGATAACGTAAAGACTTTCAAGGACTCCTATCCAGTGCTTCACGGTATGAGGGGACACCTGCAGATCGCGCGACAGCGACTCATAAGAAATACAGCTTCCCACACAGTGGCGCAAAAGCTCCACCAGCGTCTCAATGCCTTTTAAGTCCCGGATGGCCGTCAAATCCAAAAGATCCTCCCTCAGGATGCGGTCGATATGCGCCCGTCTCCATCGATCCGCAGTCGTGGCATTGTCGGCCAGGAAAGGCTCTGGAAACCCTCCGTGGCGCAAGATCCGGTCAAAAATTTCATCGGTAGGCAGTTGATCTTTGAGCTCCGCCACCGAAAATGGGTGCAATCGGTAGGCATGAAAACGGCCCGCCAGGGAATCTCCGCCCTTGCGAAAAGTATCCATCCTGGCGGAACCCGTCACAAGGATCCTTGGCCTGACTCCCTCAGTATCATAGATCCCCTTGACGAGTCTCTTCCAATTTTTAAGCTTATGCAGTTCATCAAAGATCACCAGATCCGCATCTTTTTTCCAAATATATTTCTGGACGTTTAAACGATGACGCGGATTGTCGATATTTAGATAATCAAAATTTTTGGGATATAAAGTTTTGGAAAGCGTCGTCTTGCCAACCTGACGGGGCCCGCTCAAAAGAACGATCTTGGAATCAAGATCTTTCCTTATCTGAATTTCAAGGTTTCTTCGCATAGGACAATTATGCATTAAACTGCATAATTGTCAAGTCAAATCTGCAGTTAACTGCTTTTCTTAGAGACCTTTGTTCCTTTCCACATCAAATAGATCGGCGGATAGACCAGAAGCTCCATGATAAAAATCTGCATCTGAGATCTCTTCGTAAACCGCGCTTTAAAATTTTCGTCTGTCTATGATCCGCTTGAGTTTGCGCTGGCCGGCGCGAAGCGTGCCCGGGGAGACCACTTGCACGCCCCAAGATAAAAGGCCCATGTCTCGTTGGCGGGTTTGCTCTTTAAATTCTGTTTGAAGTTTTTCAATGATGAGATTTTTCAGTGCGCTGTCTTGCGTGAAAGATTCCACAACGAAAATTATGTTATCTTTCATCCCATTTTTTCCACGACGATTTGCCAGTCGGCGCCAAGACCGGGAATGCCGGCAAACACAGATTCAAACATCCACGGCGCGATATTGCCCATCGCGGTGACTGTCCATTCGTCAACACGGCCTTTGAGTTTTTCTATACGGCGGCCGGGAAGCCCGCCTTTGGACGGCGTTTGGAGGTAGCGCGTGATGTCTCCCGAACGGTAACGCACAAGAGGCATCACTCGCCGATTAAGATTGGTGTACACAAGCTCGCCATAACCATTCTCATCGGGATTTATGATTTCAAAATAATTATGAAATTCATTCAGATGATAACCATCCTTAGCAAGAGACTCTAGCCCAATAGCGCCAAAGGCCTCGGTTTGTCCGTAGCTCAAAATAAAATCCGTTTTCCAGAC
>CAZBIH010000081.1:0-1802 GCA_964492015.1 uncultured Planctomycetia bacterium
AGTCGTCGGTGCAGTTCTTCATAAACTTCGAGATCTCCGCCCCTAGTAAAGCGTCGGCGCGGGAGCTTGCCTGGAATTTTGAATTCCATCTGAAACACCACTTTTCCGGACGCGTCCAGTCTGTAAAGCAAGTGGCGCTTGAAACCTCCCGATACCGGCGACAGGTAAACTCCTTCTCCGAGTGGCAAACCCACCCCATAGCGCCTGCCGAAGGAGACCGCGTCCTCAAAAACATCCGTAGATCTGAGCCGGTACGGGAAATAATTCCGCATAAAAGAAGCGGCGCCTGCGAGCTTCAGCAATTTTTTGCGGTTCACGAAAAGCTCATAGATCTCAGGTTGTTCTTTTCGAAGCGCTTGAAGCTTGCCATTGACGGACCGGGTCCGTACTTTACCGAAGATTTCCTCAAACAACAGGCCCAGGCGCGGAAAACGACGGCGCCATCCTGTGGCACGCTCCGCCAGATGGTCTACCGGTCCGACGCGCGCTTCCACTTCGCGCAGGGCTCGCTCCTGGAGACGCCCGAGATACTCCGGATGTTGTTTCAGGGCGGCGATCATGAGGCGGTCCCTTAAGAAGTCAATCTGACGGTCTTCCAAAGTGGGCTCCGGAACGCGGCTTCTTAGCTCCATGAGGTCTTCAAAAGAAAAATCCACGTTCATCTCAAGCGCTGTGAGTAAGCTCGGAAGCATCGCCGCCAAGAAAGTTCTGAGCGGCGATTCGTTTTCGATGAGGATCTTTAACGCCGCGATCTGATCGGCCGGCACTTGGAGATGGATCGACTCCTTGTCGACGCGCCGGGCCAAAAAAACCGAAAGGTAGCGGCTGATCAACTCCAGTTGTGCCGAATAACGACCCGGGTCAGCCAGCGCGATCCGCATAAGCCGCAGATAATCCGCAAATTCCCTGTCCTCAACCGGACTCGTAGGCACAATTTCTACGGTCGAGGCCACCCAATCCAAAGTCAGCTCTTCCTGCCATGGCTCAAGTACATCCGGTCGGTTGCCGTACAATCTTTCCCAAAACACGTTTACCGTGGAAGGCTTCGCAAAATCCACGTCGTATTTCACGCGAGCCGTCCGGCGGATCACAAAAGACACGGCCCGCATCAGCTTAGCGGCACGGTGGTTCTTTTTGAACGGCTGCAGTTGGCGCGCGACGTCGATTAGAAATTTAAAGTCAATCTCGTCCTGGATTGCGTGCTCTTCGTCGTACCGCGTTTCAAGCCGGCTCGTCAGATCCGTCATGAGCATTTGCATGCCCATCAAAGCTTCCTCGTTTTGGCCCCATTGAACGAATGGCCTCATCTGGTCAATAATCGGTTTGATTTCCGAAACGTAATAGGACGAAGAACTTTGAGGCCGCGCGCCCGAATCGTAACGGGGATGCTTCAAGAGCTCGGGTAGCTGCAAGCGGCTTAGATCGTCATCCGGCGCGCTGGTTTTAAGGCGCTTCATGCCCTCTTCATACTTTTTGGCGCGATAGTGCAGAAGCACTTTGTAATCCCGGACGCTCGGCGCCCCCGAGGGGACATGTAAAGAACGGATTTGAGCCGCTTCACGCCGGACGCGCTTGGAGGGAACGGTCAGCGCTTCGCGAAGAATGTCTTTTTTAAGCTTTATTTCCTCGTCGCTTGATACACGGGCCAATAAAACCGCTTCCAGCAATATCGATTGATAGGCCGGCAGCCAGTAAGTCAGCTGCGGTTTTTTTTCGCCATCCTCTTTTTTCCAATCAGACTGACTGACTTGTTTCAGGCGGTCTCCCAGCCGCTTGAGGTTATTTGCGCCCCCCTTGCGGGA
>CAZBIH010000081.1:1902-7224 GCA_964492015.1 uncultured Planctomycetia bacterium
TATCTGTACCTATATTTAAAAGTTCACGATCATTGTGATTGAAATTAATAACCTCCTCTTTCCATCCGCGAAACGGCTTATCGTAGAGCATTGTCGCTTGTTTGATTTTTTCAGCCCTATAGCGTTTTAAGATATGGTCTTCGGAAATCACATAAACATCTTGAATACCCGCTTCCTTTCCTAGAGCCGACAAAAGATCGGCGCCCTTGGTGACCCAATGACGATTAAATCGGTCTTGAATAAAATCGGGTAATTTGCGATAGGCTTCCGTGAACTGAATCTCTTGAACTAAAATCGAAGGCCGATTGTTGATCATGCGAATCTCGAAGATAAAACTGCCTATCGACCCTCTTAAGACCTCTGAATAATTCGTTGCGGTTCGTTGAAGTATGGGATCGTAACTGCCATATTCATCCGCATCCCACTCCGGAAATACGTGTAATCTCCAGTCATAATTCCTGCTTTGCAGAAAAAATTTGACCCGCACGTTCTTGGTTCCATGAAGCCACGAAGCCTGATAAAACTGGTCTTGGGTTAATCGTTCGATCTGTTTGAGCATGTGATCTGGGATTGAGCTCGCCAACCGCGCCCCCCGAGGCTCCGCTTTAGGAGCCGAGGAGAGGTCCGCCGGATTTGTGGCGGACGGCGATAAAAATCTTGGGCCCTGCACATTCGCTCCGGTCGCTTTATGGACCCTGACATTTTCATAAAATTGGTTGATTTGCCGCTGAATATTCTGAATACTCTCAAGTGCGCGGGCTTTTTGCACCGCGTACGTACGCGCCTCCCAGAAAAGTCCTGCGATAAAAAGAGATCCGATAGCAATAACAGCCCACATGATTTCGCGTATAAAACCCTTAGCCTGAACGATCGGGTCAAGATTGTCAGGGACTTCTTGGAAATTAGCCGCCAACCGCGCGGCAGATTGGTCATCAGCATTTTTCAAAAATAATGTGGTCAGCGAAGTCTCCGGGAGTTTGGAAGTTTTGCCGGTCAATAAAAGTGTTTCAACGGCAGGATATATGTCCTCTATCTGCTTCACAATCTCAAGAGGAGACAAAAGATTCAAATCTTTGTAAGACAAGACACCGCTCAAAGGGTTCTCCCGAAGATCTTCGCGAAGAACTTCGTCCAGCACTACACGTTCGCTAATGACGATTCTGACTTTGTTCAAAAAATCTCCGAGTTCCTGTTCTTTTCCTTCTCCCATGAATTCCTTTATTTCTCTTTCAATACTTTTTTTAAAAGCATCGGACTGAACGTTAAATACCTTCATTTCTCGACGGCCCTCGACCGCGTGATCGAGCATAAAAATACTCCCTCCCCCTGGGGAGGATGTCCTTTCTTCCACATAAGCGCCTGGAGAGAAATAGGACAATTTACGATTGCGAATTCTGATCAGAAGGGACATGAGCCATGCTTTGGTCGGAGCATCCGAAAACGCCAATTTAAAATGATTGTCCTCGCCGTGAAGATCCGGAGATTCTAATATCCAACGGCTGATCGGATGATGATGGTCCGTGTAAACGATGCTCGTTGAGAAAGGTGACTCGTGTTTTTCGGATTGATTTTTGAATCTTTCTATCAGTTGAGCATATTGGGAGCCAAGGAGAATCAATCGTTGGTTCAGTTCATGTTCATCTATCAAGCTAGGGGTGTTATAAAGATCCTCCATTATTTGCCGGACTTTCTGGTCCGCCAACCGCGCGGCGGCTATTATATAATTTTTGTTCTTTGCCACTTTTTGAAAAGACTGAGTCAGTGCAGAAAGCCCTTCATACGCCTGGCGCATGGACGCGTCAAGTGTAGATTTATCCAACCCGACAATATGGAACTCTGTGTAAAAACGAAGTTTGGGCTCTGTGCCAGAGGGGCGGATCGTAAGGTTGACTCGGCTTTTTCCGTCCTTTGATTTTAAAAATATTCTTACGCCCTCATCGGCAAAGCCCGTGAAAGTATTTTTGTCGTATTTACCTGTCTTGTAGACTTCCAGCTTTTCAACCTCAAAATCGTTGATCGAATAGGGCTCTGTGCCCTGAAGGCTCTCTTGTAAGTGCGGCACCAATGTATTTTGGATCCATCGCATGATCTCCGTGCGCGTAGAAAGCCCCGTGACTCCGTCAAACTCTAAGGGGAGATTTCCTGTAGCAAACAACCCTATTTGGGGATCAGTGTAAATTTTTTCCAGCTCGTCTTCCAGAGTCCTGCCGCGTGACTTTGCATGGGCCAAAACTTCCAGGATCCTGACAGCCGCCAAAGTACCGTCTTTTTCAAAAGTATGTCTGCCCGTGCTATAGCCGTTGCTCTCCTCAGCCATCATCACGACCTCGTTCCCCTTCGCCATCAATTTCTGAGCTTCGACAGCCAAGAGAGAAAATCCGACATGCGTTTCCGCTGTTTGCACGCCGTGTTTTTCGGCTACTTCCCGAAGCCCTGAGGTCGTCACATGGCTTTCGACGACATAGACTTTACTGCGATCAAAATTTGAACCTTCTTTTTCTTTGAGCGCTTCTAAGTCATAGTCCAAAAGAAGCGTCCACGCATCGTTGGCTGGGAGTATTCTCATTCCTCCCAGATCGCCAACCATCGTGGTTTCTTCAGGAGTTAAATTTCTTCCAAGGATTTCTTCAAATGTAATCGCTCCCAAAAGCCGCCGTGGCTCATCCGCCAGAGGGATCGCTGATTTTTTGATCTTGATGCCAAAACCACCTCGATCAGAATCAGGATCGGTGCCTATCCAGACGTCTTGATCTAAAATAGCGTTTAAGGCTTGTGTTTCTGTCATCCCGCTTCCCATCAACTCCTTGATCGTCTCTTGAAAAATCGCCTTCCAAGCTTCCGGGTCTCCCGGATCCGGCAATCGGGACCGAGTCTTATCAAATTCCGGCATGGTAGGATCCAGATGATTGAACTTCTTGGGAATAAAAATATTTTCTTTGGGAATGCCTAATGATTCTAAAAGTGGTGGCACGACATCTTTACCGGCACCATAAAATGGACTATAACCGACTTTAATCCCTGCCCCTTGAGATTTCAGCAACTCAGGCCGATACATCCGCTCGCGGACCAACTCGCGATGCGGTGTCAAAATATCCACAAGAGGCCTACCATGGTAATCAAATCCATCCACAACACGATCGGAACCCATGAAACTGACATTTTGGATATTTCTTTCAAGCGGCGCGATTTTAATTTCGGATGATTGTATTCTTTGGACTCCGGCCTTGGCGTTCCCGAACAGCCGATCCACAATCTTCTGCCTTCCTTGAGAATCCAGCTGGGCCCCGACGTTATTGAGGAGTTTAAATCCGTTGGATTTCTTTTTGTTATGGCTGGCGGAAATAAGAATCGCCATATCCGCTTTAAAATGAGTGACGGCGAACGAAAGGATGGGCATTGGCAATGCCTGATCGGATAAAATGACTTCTACATCGTTGGCCGCCGCAACCGCTGCAATGATCTGGGCAAAATAAGCGCCCTGCGCTCGGCTGTCATAGCTGACGACAAGTTTTCCGCGCCGGCCCTGTGAGGATGCAATACTCTTGATCTCCTCCGATACGACCTGCGCATACGTCTTAAACACATTCTCATCGTTGATCGTATTGGGGCCCTTCAGAATATATCCCGTGTCGCCGGGATCCGCCGCAAGAACCTTTTGAGCCTCCGACTTTGCCGCGCCCTTCTTGCTTAAAAGCTCGGTCGTCTCATCAACGGGCCTAAAAATTTCAGGATTGACGCCATTTTCAACAAGATCAAAGAAATCCTCCTCATCCACAGCCGCTTCATTTCTAACTCCGGCCGTGCCAAACGTCGCATCGTCAAAATAGGCGTTAAGGATCCCCTTCCAATCTTTTCTTTTGATCGCGCGCACAATCCCCATCTTGGTTTTGATCGTTTTATGCGGGTCCAAAAGCCATAAGACTAAATTGGGGTAAACATTCGCCGTGGCTTTTTGATAAGTGGGGTCATCCATGCGCTCTTGAAGAACTTCTTCTGTGAAATAGGCCTGGAGGCCCTCTCGCGCCTGCTCCAAAATATCCTTGTATAAGATCGCGGATTTCTGACGCCACCCCTCATTTGAAAATGATCCCGCCGCCAACCGGGCTGGCTGAGGACGTGTAATCTTGAATATATTTAGACGTCTCAACGCACTCAGGAGACTTTCCGGCTTGTCCCAGATCACGGAATTCCTCCAATCGGACTGGAGTCCTTGGATCATAATTAAAAATGATCCATCCGCTTCTTCTTGGGTCCTATAAACCGCGCCCACCACCAAAAAGATCGCCCTTTCCTCCCATAACCTCTGAAACAAAGAGCCTAATCCTGTCACCAACTCCTCCCTCGTCGAAGCGACGATCTCCGGATAATCGGCTACACGGACATGTGTCGCACCGGAATCCCGCCAAACCGCCAACGATGGCTTTGCTGGCCTGGCTAGTCGCGCGGCCGTCAACCGATCGATTCTGGCTTGAATTTCTTGCAAATAAAGCGGAAGCAATCGGTAGGTCTTTAAATCAGGCTTTAACAATTTTAGCGTAGTCCTAAGAATGCCCGGGCGGTCGATAGATCCTAATAGCTTGTGAAAAACAAGGTCCTTGGCTGTGGAGTCATCCCCGATCGCACGGGTCAGATCCCCGTCCGTCACCCGCCTTTGAAAAAGAAGAAAATCTGTTCCGCGCACCGGTGCGGCTGCAATTGTCGCCCCGCGAAGCTCATCGACCTTTTCCTGATCCACCTTCGACATCTTTAGATAACCACTCCTCCAAAGCATCCCTTTCTCAGCGAGGGCTAAAACAAGAGCCTTGAGCTCCCTGTAATTCCATTTGAGCTTCTTTTCTTTCGCGGTAGGCTGGTAGCTTAAAGATCTGAGAACGCCCTCAACTTTTCTTCTATCAATGGCTCTCTTGGCGTACTTATTACCCAGATTCACAGCAATTTTTTCAACCATTTCCTCAAGAGTTGCCATTGTTTTATCCTTGGCAACAACTCGACCGCCATAAACTTCTTCATTGCTTCCAACCAGAGACACACGCAACCACGCTTGGCCGCTATCGGCAAGATGCCATGCTTCGACCTTCACCGCCGGACTCATTCTTTCATCCACGGCCTGCGCCGCCAACCGCGCGGCGTTTCTTGAGTTCAAAGTTGAATGATGAAAGTTTAAAGTTATTCCAACTTTTTTCTTCTTTTCTTTTACTTTCAACTTTGAACTTTCACCTTTCAACTCAGTCACTACCAATCGCGCTCCATCTGTCTTGATCGGAAGTTCAGAGACTCTGGGCAAGATGCGGTTTAGGCTTACAGGGATCAGGCTCTGCGGAA
>CAZBIH010000082.1:0-7035 GCA_964492015.1 uncultured Planctomycetia bacterium
GTCATCCCCGAAATCTTTAATCGGGGATCACGTCTAGGTTTGATTCCCGATAAAAGATTTCGGGAATGACAGTGTTATTTTAATACCTTCGCAGCCCGGTGGCCGATGTCTTTTCGGTAATACATTTTATCAAAAAATATCTTTTCCACGGCGTTGTACGTTTTTGAGAGCGCTTCAAAAAAACTGCGTCCGGAGCCGACGACGTTCAAAACACGCCCGCCGGCCGTCACGATCTCTCCGTTCTCACGTTTGGTTCCCGCGTGAAAGACGTGAATATCATGATCTTCTTTGGCAATCGAGATCCCGGCGATTTTTTTGCCTGTCTCGTACGACTCAGGATAACCTTCCGCCGCGATCACGACACACACGCAATCCTCGTCTTTCCACTCCAACTTCATCGAGTGAAGACGCTCTTCCACCGTCGCCAACATCACTTCTAAAAGATCATTTTTCATTCTCGGCAGTATCGCCTGCGTTTCAGGATCTCCCAGGCGCGTGTTGAACTCGAGCACTCGAAAACCCTTGGGTGTCATCATGATCCCCGCGTACAAAAATCCTTTGAACGGATGCCCCCGGTCTTTGAATTCCCTCACAATGGGCATGAATACTCTTTTCAAAACTTCTTTCTCCACATCCGCCGTGACCACGGGCGCGGGTGAATAAGCGCCCATGCCGCCGGTATTGGGGCCGTGATCCCCCTCATAAAGACGCTTGTGATCCTGGCTTGAGGCTAAAAGATGCACGGTCGTGCCATCGGTGACCGCAATGATCGAGGCTTCTTCCCCGGAAAGACACTCTTCAATGATGACCCTGTCCCCGGCTCTGCCGAAAACTTTTTTGACCATGTGCAGGTGAATGGCTTCCATCGCCTTGGGCATGGAAGCAGCCACAACAACTCCCTTGCCGCCGGCCAGGCCGTCGACCTTGATCACGATGGGTACGCCGTGACGCGCGATACAATTCATCGCACCCTCAGCATCGCTAAACACTTCAAAATCCGCCGTGGGAATATCCAATTTCTTCATCATTTCTTTGGAAAAAACCTTAGAGCCTTCCAGCTGAGCGCCGAATTTGGTAGGGCCAAAAATTTTGATCCCTTCTTTTTCAAATTTATCCACGATCCCATCCACCAAAGGCGCTTCGGGGCCGACCACCACCAGATCGATCGCTTCTTTTTTGACAAATTTAAGGAGCGATTCCTGATCCTTGGCCGGAATATCCACAATTTCAGCGATCTCAGCCATCCCCGCATTTCCGGGCGCCGCGTAAAGCTTGGTCAATTTTGGGCTCTGAGATAATTTCCAGCAAATGGCGTGTTCCCTGCCGCCGCTTCCGATCACAAGTACTTTCATTGAACGGTTACCCCTTTTCCCTTTACAATTTCTCCGACGATCCAGGCATGTTGTTTGAATTTCGCTAAATGAGAAATGACTTTAAGCGCGTTTTCCTTGGGAGTCACGAGAATAAATCCGACTCCCATGTTAAAAGTCCGGTACATTTCGCGCGCCTCGACGTTGCCGGCTTCCTCGATCCAGCGGAACACACGCGGGATCGGCCAGCTGCCCATGTGGATACGAGCGCCGCAGCCTTCCGGCAGAACACGCGGAATATTGTCAAAAAATCCGCCGCCGGTGATATGCGCCATGGAAAATACGGACTCTTTTTCCAAAAGGGACAGAATGGGTTTCACATAGATCTTCGTGGGCTTCATGATCTCCGCGGCATGCTCTTTAATAAATTCTTCTTTTAGAACTTTTCTCACCAGAGAAAATCCGTTGGAATGAATGCCGCTGGAAGCCAGGCCCACGATCACATGTCCCGGCTGTACCTTACTTCCGTCAATGATCTTGGATTCTTCGACGATGCCGACCGAAAAACCCGCCAGATCGAAATCACCATGTTTGTAAAGCCCCGGCATCTCGGCAGTCTCGCCGCCGATCAGAGCGCATCCGGACTGTTTACAGCCATCGGCGATCCCTTTGACGATCGACTTCATCATCGCCACATCGATCTTTCCAACAGCGAAATAATCCAGGAAAAAGAGGGGCTCGGCGCCCAGCGTCAAAATATCATTCACATTCATCGCAACAAGATCGATCCCGAGGCCCTCGACAAGCCTGGTGACTTGAGCGGCCTTCAGCTTGGTCCCGACCCCGTCGGTGGAGGTGACCATGATCGGTTTTTTGTATTTTTCAGGAAAACGGCACAGTGCGCCGAAACCGCCAATACCGGCCATGACTTCGGGACGGCGCGTGGCTTTGGCTAGAGGCTTGATCTCTTCGATGAACGCCTCGGCTTTGTCGATGTCAACACCGGATCTCTTGTAGCTAAAACTTTTCTTCGTATTTTTCAACGACATTTCTCCGCGTGGAATTTATCCACCGCTTCAAAAGGCACCGGATAATTCCCTGTCCAACAGGCCGTACAATAGTTCTCTTTTGGATAACTGACGCAGGAAAGCATGCCTTCCAACGACAGATACTCCACCGAATCGCACTCGAGATATTTGCGGATCTCTTCCGGAGTGTACTTGTTGGAGATCAATTCCTGCTTGGTCGGAAAATCGATCCCGTACGCGCATGGAAACTTGTGCGGCGGACAGCTGATGCGAAGATGGACTTCCTTGGCGCCGGCCAGACGAAGGCTTTTCACGCGCAGTTTAGACGTCGTGCCGCGCACGATCGAGTCATCCACGACGATGACGCGCTTGCCTTTTAAAACTTCACGGATCAGATTGAATTTGATGCGCACTTTAAAATCACGGATCCCTTGAGTGGGCTGGATGAACGTACGGCCCACGTAATGATTGCGGATGATGGCCATTTCCAAGGGGATCCCGGATTCCTGCGAGTAGCCGAGCGCCGCTGAGTTGCCTGAGTCCGGCACCGGAATGACAATGTCCGCAACCACAGGAGACTCTTTGGCTAATTGACGCCCGAATTTGGTACGGACCAAATGAACACTCTCGCCAAAAATTTTGGAATCCGGCCGTGAAAAATAAACATGCTCGAAAATACAGTGCGCGTGTTTCTTATTTTCTACTTTTACTTTTTCAGAAACAACTCCCGCCGCCGTAATGAACACTACTTCTCCCGGCTCAACTTCACGCACTTCTTGAGCATCCATGATGTCAAACGCGCAAGTCTCTGAAGCGACGACCCAAGCGCCGCCAAGCTTCCCCAGCCACAGCGGACGGAACCCTTGGGGGTCCCGCGCAGCGATGAGCATGTCATTGGTCAAAAGCACGATGGAATAGGCGCCCTCGACACGCGAAAGCGCTTCCATGACGCCCTCTTTGACATTGCGAAGCGAAGGCTTGGCCATCAAATGAATGATGATCTCGCTGTCCGTCGTTGTCTGAAAAATAGAGCCATACGCCTCAAGTTCCGCGCGTAAAATATTGGCATTGACGAGATTTCCGTTGTGGGCAATGGCGACTTCGCCGCGAGAATAATCGACAAGGATGGGCTGAGCGTTCTTTAAATTGCTCGAACCCGTCGTCGAATAGCGCACATGGCCTATCGCGCGATCCCCGGGAAGCTTCTCCAGATGATTGCCGTCAAATACATCCTGCACATGGCCCATTCCCAAATAGGCAGACATTTTGCGCCCGTTGGAAGTCACGATCCCTGCGGATTCTTCCCCCCGGTGTTGAAGCGCGTAGAGGCCCAAATACGCCAAATACGCCGCATCCTGATGGCCGAATACCCCAAAAACTCCACATTTATCTTTTAGTTCATCCATGAAATCAGCTCATCCTTCTAGTGAGGGCGTTTCTCCAGGTGTTGTTCAACACCGGCACGGGCACCTGGATCCAATCATTAATTTTAAGTTCACGGCCCGAAACTTTTCCTATCACTTGATACGCGAATGCAAAAGACTGGATCATACTCTCCACTTCAGCCAAATTCGCCGGATCCACCGAGATCACGATGCGCGACTGAGACTCTCCGAACAAAAGCGCTTCCTTCGAAAGGCTTCCCGCTTCGACTTTCACAGCGGCTCCGATCTCCTGTCCTTTGGCGCCTATGCAGGATTCAGCAAGTGCCACCGCCAACCCGCCCTCCGCGCAATCGTGAGCGGATCTTAATAATTTTTTTTCAGTCAGCTTCATCATGAGATCGATCAAAATCTTGGCTTCTTTTAAGTCCAGGTGAGGCACTTTCCCGGATTTTGTATTAAAAATTGTTTTCAAAAATTCCGAACCGCCCAGTTCTTCACGATTCGTTCCCAAAAGGATCACAGTATCCCCTTCTTTTTTGAAAAAAAAAGTTACGGGCTCCAGGCCTTCGATCAAACCCACCATCGCGATCACCGGCGTGGGATCCACAGCCCCCCGAGGGTTTTGATTATACAGCGAAACATTACCGCCGGACACCGGCGTATCAAACTCAAGACAAGCGTCACGAATGCCCTCGATGGATCTTTTCAACTGCCAGAAAATTTCAGGATTGTGCGGATTACCGAAGTTAAGGCAATTGCTGATGGAAAGCGGCCGGGCACCCGAGCAAACCACATTGCGCGCCGACTCCGCGACGGCGATCTTGCCGCCCTCATAAGGATCGAGATAACAATAAGTGGAGTTGCAATCCAGCGAGACCGCGATAGATTTATTCGTTCCCTTCACACGCACCACCGACGCATCGGAACCAGGAAGCACGGTCGTATTCGTACGGACCATGTGGTCATATTGCTGATAGACCCATTCTTTGCTGGCAACGGTGGGTGAATCCAAAATTTTTAAAAGCGCGGCGTTGAGATCTCCGGCAGGCCCAAGACTTTTGGGGTCAAACTCGCGGGACTTCTTATAATAGGCTGGCTCTCTTTCCTCGCGGGTGTAAAGCGGTGCGTCGTCGGCCAAGCGTTTGGCCGGGATCTCAGCGACGGTGACGCCATTTTCTTTGACGCGTAGGAGTCCGTCGCCGGTGACAAAACCGATCTCTTCGGCGTGTAGGTCCCACTTTTTAAAAATTTTCTTGGCAATGTGCTCTTTGCCTTTTTGAATGATGACGAGCATGCGCTCCTGAGACTCGGAGAGCATGATCTCGTAGGGGATCATCCCCATCTCGCGCTGAGGGACTTTGGCAACATCGATCTCAATACCCATACTTCCACGAGAAGCTGTCTCGCAGGTCGAGCAGGTCAAACCGGCGGCGCCCATATCTTGAATGCCAACAACGGAGTCTGATTTCAAAAGTTCCAACACTGCTTCCAAAAGAAGCTTTTCCATGAACGGATCGCCCACCTGTACTGCCGGGCGGTCTTTTTCCGACTCCGATGTGAGATCCTTGGAGGCAAAACTTGCGCCGCCCATGCCGTCACGGCCGGTTGAGGCACCCAGATAAAATACAGGATTGCCAACGCCCTCGGCTTTGGCCTTCACAATCTCTTCTTTTTTAGCCAGACCCAACGCAAACGCGTTCACGAGAGGATTTCCCTCATAACTTTCGTCAAAATAAACTTCGCCGCCGATGGTCGGCACGCCAAAACAATTGCCGTAGTGAGCGATGCCGGAAACAACGCCGGAGAAAAGCCTCTTGGTCGTGAGTTCTTCGGGGGTCGCGTTCTTGTCCGCGAGTTTCCCGAAGCGCAGAGAATTCATCGCCACGATAGGACGCGCGCCCATCGTGAAAATATCGCGCAGGATCCCGCCGACACCTGTCGCCGCGCCCTGGAACGGCTCGATCGCCGAAGGGTGATTGTGCGATTCGACTTTGAACGCGATCACATAGCCGTCGCCGATATCGACAACGCCCGCGTTCTCCTCACCGGCTTTGACGAGCATTCGTTTGCCGTCTTTTGGCAAAAGCTTCAGAGCATTCTTTGAATTTTTATAAGAGCAGTGCTCGCTCCACATCACGCTGAAGATGCCAAGCTCGGTGATATTGGGCGTGCGGCCCAGGATATTTTTGATCTCCTCATACTCGGAGGGTGTGATCCCGTGCTTTTGGATGATGTCGGGCGTGATCTCAACCGTCTGAACGGCGACTCGGGCTGTGGGACTCAATTCAAGGACTCCACGATGGATTGAAAAATTTTGAGGCCGTCCGTCGAGCCTAGTTCTTTTTCAGAAGCACGCTCCGGGTGAGGCATGAGGCCGAAAACGTTGCGTTTAAAATTGCAGATGCCGGCGATGTCTTCCAGAGAACCATTGGGATTCTCGCGGTATTTCAAGACGATCTGGTCGTTTTGCTTGAGCTCAAAAAGAGTCGCCTCATCGGCAAAATAATTTCCTTCGCCGTGAGCGATAGGAATATTCAGGCTCTCGCCTTTTTTGGCTTTTTTGGTAAAGGGGGTGTTGTTGGTCTCGACTTTGAGCTCTACAAATTTGCAGATAAATTGAAGCGAGCGGTTCCTCAACATCGCTCCCGGCAAAAGCCCCGCCTCCAAAAGGATCTGAAAACCGTTGCAGATGCCGATCACAAGCTTGCCGCGGTCCGCGTGCTTCATCACACTCTCCATGACAGGAGAAAAGCGTGCGATAGAACCCGTCCTCAAATAATCCCCGTAGCTGAATCCGCCGGGAAGGATGATGCAGTCGTATTTTGTGATGTCATGGTCTTTGTGCCAGATAAAATCGGTGTCCTTCTGCAACACGTTCTTTAGAACGTGATAGCAGTCATGATCACAGTTGGAACCGGGGAAAACGACGACGCCGAATTTCATTTAGTTGAGTTCGTACCTGTAATCCTCAATAACAGTATTTGCCAAGAGTTTTTCACACATCACTTTAATTTTTTCTTCCGCCTTGGCCTTCTCAGTAGCTCCGAGATCTAGTTCAATATATTTGCCCATGCGGACGTTCTGAACTTCGTTGAATCCCATCGACGCGAGCGCTTCCTGCACCGCTTTTCCTTGAGGATCAAACACTGATTTTCTGAGCGTCACGTAAACTTTGGCTTTCATATTTTCTCCATTGTCATTTCGAAGCCGTTAGGCTGAGAAATCTCATAAAAGCGAGATCTCTCACTTTGTTCGAGATGACTATTTTTTCAAAACCCTTTTAAAGATCGTCCCCACATGCTTTAAATGATA
>CAZBIH010000083.1:0-5307 GCA_964492015.1 uncultured Planctomycetia bacterium
GAAATTTTTCCTTCAACCTCAGCCACTTTTGCCAGGCTAGTTTCATCTAAAATTTTCGCCGTCGCGTCGCGCACTTCTTTGAAGAGAATGCGGATGCCGCAAGTAGCCTCATCCGCGCATTCATTGCAACGCTCATAAGCCGTCTGACTGACGCAAGGTAAAAGCGCCAGAGGCCCTTCCAGGTAGCGGATCACATCGCCAAATTGGATGCTTTCAGCCTTTTTAGCCAGCGAATACCCTCCACCCTTGCCTTTTTTGCTCGTCAAAATTCCCCGGTTTTTAAGCTCCAGAAGAATTGCCTCTAGGAATTTCTGAGGCATCTTGCCCCGGCGCGCCAGATCGGAGATCAAGACCGGGCCCTTCTTCTGCTTGTCGTCTTCCGCCAATAACAGCAAGGCTTTCAGAGCGTAACGTGTTTTTTTAGAAAGCATAAATCTTGTCCTTTTATTACTCTACTAATCCTATAGAGTATGTAGAATATACAGAACAGTGATGGTTTTGTCAATACCCTATAAATAAGGGGACATCATACTTAATTATTTGAATTAAGTATGATGTCCCCTTATCTCCATAAAAAACACCTGCCGAAACGATCCGGCAGGCGTCTAACTTAGTCTGGCTTTAAAAAATTACTTATTGAGCTTGGTAAACTTGGCCCCTTCCAAGGTCAGATTGTACATAAGCCCGGCTTGGCCGAAGATGAAGCCGACGATAGGTTCTTTCAATTTCGCGGTATCCATCTCTCCGCCCGCGCCGACGGTCACCACGGCGATCGAGGCGTCCACACCGGCTTTCCAACCGGAACTGGCGCGAAATTTATTCAGCGCATCCTCCTGTAAAAAAATAACGATGATGGATTTTTTCTGCACGCCCAACTGAAAACCGATCGAAGCCGCCGCCGTGCTGTAGTAATCGACCGTCTTGCCCTTGATCTTCAAAGAGCCTTCCCCGTATTCGCCGCCGATCCCGATACCGGCTTTCAACACGGACGGGAAAACCAAAACACCCTTGGCGTCCTGCGCCAATTTTTTTCCGCCCTTTACTTCATCGTAAAAACGCTCCAGCGCCGCGTCCACGTTCGCGTCAAGCCCGGCATCCGCCGCCCATCCCTTTTGGACATCCGACGCCATCAGCACAGAAAACATCGAAAGACTTAGCAATACCCCTATCATTTTTTTATGAATCGCCATCCTCATAAAACACCTCATTTTTTAAAGGAACTGGTTAAGATCTGATATCCGCGTAAATTTGGAATTCGTAAAATTTTTGGTAGGTTTTAGTCTTCGATTCTTGGACTGATGAGATCCATGTGTTCCTGAAATAAGGAGAAGCATTCATCACATTGACAAATTTAACCAAAAATGACTGGTTGGCCACAAATCCACGAAGCATCAGTTTGCTATTTTTGACGGAATAATTTTTAAAACGTATCCCCTCATGGCCCAATTGGTCAATTTTGACTAAAATCGGATGCGGAGCCATCGTCGCTTGAGCAGAAACAGTGGGTATTGCCGGATGTGGTTTCGCGGAGCGAATAGTAGTGGGTGCCAGACCCGGTTTGGCCTCCTGGCCACGCCAGATCACCCCCAAAATAAGAAGCGCTGCTACGAAAGCAAAAATTCCGGCGATGACCGCCGCAATGTTCAAAACTTTTGTACTGCTTGATGTATCATTCTGATCCCTCGACTTCGTCCCGTCTTTTCCGCCAAAGGGCGGATCCGCCATTGGCGGAGACGAGACTACGCTCGGGATGACAGAGGATTCTGTCACGGCCACGGGAACAGGGATCTCCTCCGTCGGGGCCACGGTCTCTTCCTCTTTTTCCTCAATGAACGGCTCTACGCGATTGACAGGAGCTGAGGAAAGAATAGAATTTTTGAACGCTTCCGCGTCGTTGGGTGAGACAGGTGCTGAAAGATCAGCCAACGGATGAGCCGAGGCTTCTTCTGTTTGATGGATCGAATCAAAAATGTCTTTTAAAATAGAGTCTGTAGTTTTTTTATTTTTTTTCATTGGAGAATGAATTTCGCCAGGATCTCTTCCGGCTTTCCGTTAAATATCAGGTCATCCTTTAAAACTACCTCACGTGTCAAACTGCGATAATCCCGAGCACCGCGCGCGGACGGGTCATACGTCAGGAGTGGCTCTCCATGCATCGACGACTCCGCCAGTTTCACGTTCATGTGGATGATGCTCTCAAGCACCTTATCCTTGAAATAATTTCGGATGGACTCGAGCATATCGCGGTTGATGCGGGCACGCTTGTCGTAGAGCGTGGGCAGGATCAATCCGTTTTTTAAAAGAGGGTTTAATTTTTCCTGCACCGAACGTATCGTCAGAAACAGCTCTTTCATTCCCTCAAGAGAAAAATAATGGGTCTGAAGAGGAATGATCATTTCATCGGAAGCAGTCAGCGCATTGACCGTCAGCGCGTTCAAGGCGGGAGGACAATCAATGATCACGTAGTGAAAAGAATCTTTGATGCCCGTCAGATAATTGCGGAGGATGTATTCCCAATCCTTGGTGCTTAAGATCTCGCTGGCAAGAGACGCCAAAAATTTGGAAGAAGGCAGGATCGAAACATGCGGCACGGAAGTTTTCCGGATCAGGTCCATGGACACGCGATTTTCATCCGTAAAGATCGATCCGCGAAATACGTGATAGACGGTTTTCTCCTCGGGCGCAAGACGCAGGCCATAGCCCAAAGTCGAATTGGCCTGCGCGTCGATATCGATCAAAAGCACCTCAAAACCCTGCTGGGCCAGCCCCGCGGTCAGATTGATCGCGGTGGTTGTCTTGCCGCAACCGCCTTTTTGATTGATGACCGAAAACACGCGGCCTTTTCTCTGGAAAAGATGTTCGGGCGCCACAAAAGGGATCTCCGGCTCGACCGGAACCGCCGGTTTTGAAACTTTGCGGACCTTGGACTTGGTTTTCCGGGCCTTGGGTTTTTCCTCAACGGGATTTGCTTCCTCCGCAGGTGCGCCTTGAATGCGCGGTAAATTAGGATTGGTAAAAAGAGGTTTAGGGGAATTTTGAGGAGCCGCCGGCGTGCCGAAGAATTTCTTCAGGATATCTTTTTCAAAAATGTTGGAATTTTGTTCAGGCGTATCCGGCATCCACTCTTCCTTGGTTTAACCTGCTGCTACTAACTTTAACATAAACAGGTGGAAGGAAAAAGACTAAAACTTAATTTTTAAACGTGAAAACCAATGCCTTTTTTAGCCAATTCTCGCAGATAGTTGCAGGGTTCAAAGCGCTTAGTGTCCACTTCCTTCTGAAAACGTTCCAAATCCTTCAGGATAGAGGCCGCGCCTACCGAGTCCGCATAGCGCAAAAGACCCCCGCGAAACGGAGGGAAACCCGTGCCCATGATCATGCCGATGTCGACGGTGCCGGCGGAGTCAATGACCTTCTCCTCGAGACAGCGGGCGGCTTCGTTGATCATGATGTAGATCATACGCTTTAAGGCATCCTCGTCGGATACCTTCGAGCCTGAACCGGTTTTGACTTCGGGATTAACCGTTTTCTTTTTTCCGTCATAAACATAGAAACCTTTTTTCGATTTTTTGCCCAAAAGGCCTTTGGTTTTCACGTCCTCCAGGATTTTGGCGACTTTCATGCGGTCACCGAAAGCTTCCTGCAAAATATGTGCGACCTTGTAGCCCACGTCGATGCCTACCTGGTCCACAAGCTCGATCGGGCCCATGGGCATGCCGAAATCCTCGGCGATCTTGTCGATCTTTTCGGCGGACATCCCCTGTTCTAAAAGATACGCCGCTTCATTTAAATAAGGCAGAAGAAGGCGGTTCACGAGAAACCCAGGCCTGTCTTCGGTCAGGATCACGGTTTTCCCCAGGCGGCGCGAGAATTGCACGGTACGCTCAATGGTTTCTTCCGAGCTTTGCGCCGCGCGGATGACCTCGACCAGGGGCATGCGGTTCACCGGGTTGAAAAAGTGCAGGCCGATCACGCGTTCCGGATGCGCGCAGACTTCCGCCATTTTCGTCACCGGCAAAGAGGAAGTGTTGGAAGCCAGGATCACATTTTTATCCGTGAGGCTGTCCATTTCCTTGAAAACTTTTTGTTTGATGCCCAAGTCCTCGACCACCGCCTCGATGATCATGCCGCAATTTTTAAGGCCGCTGTTATCCAAACCTACGGAGATCAAGTTCATCTTTCTTTCAACTTCGTATTTTTTGATCCTTCTTCTTTTCAGCGCGCTTTTGAAAATGCTCATGGCTTCTTTCAAAGCGCCCGCGAGGGCTTTTTCATTCAAGTCTTTGACGCGTACGGGAATTTCCTTTTGGCTGACCAGCTGGGCGATGCCGCCGCCCATGACTCCCGCACCGACGACTCCGCATTTTTCGATGCCGTCGGATTTAAGCTCAAGCTTCGTCCATTTGAATTTTTTGTATTTTTCGCTTAAAAAGAAAACTTTAATGAGATTCTTGGAAATGCCCGAAGTCCCCAGCCTTGAAAAGTGCTCGCTCTCGAGGCGGTAAACATTTTTTCCTTTTTTACCGTAAGTTTTTTGGAGGAGGTGAATGATCTCGAAAGGTGCCGGATACACACCTTTGGTTTTTTCCATCACGCCTTTTCGGGCTTGCCCAAATACGATCGAACGGCCCATGGGGGTGTCTTCTAAAAACCAGGTGCTTAAATTTTTCTTCTTCAGTATTCGCGGACAGCCTTTTTCGACCACTTTTAGAGCAAATACGGCAGAGTCTTTCAAGAGCGTCAACTCGGGAAAAAGTTTGTCTACTAAACCGTTTTTTAGAGCTTCTTCAGCAGACATCATGCGGCCCGCCAGGATCGCCGGCAGTGCTTTCAAAAGTCCAATGAGCCTCGGCAGGCGAATGCTCCCTCCAAAACCGGGGAGAATTCCCAGATTACTCTCGGGTAATCCAATTTTGACGTTGTAGGAAAAAGAAGCGGTGCGGTACTTACAGGCAAGCGCTAATTCATAACCGCCGCCGAGGCAAGCGCCGTTGATAACGCAAAATGTCGAAACTTTCAGATCTTCCAATTTTTGAAAAACCTTCTTCCCCTCTTCGGCTTTTGAAAAAGCGTCTTCCTTGGAATTGATCCCTTCGATCTCCTTAATATCCGCGCCGGCGATAAATATTTTTTTCTTGGCGCTGGTGATCAAAAGCGCCTTGAGGTCTGTGCGGGAAGAAATTTCATCGAGTGTCAGGCTTAAATTCTGAAGATGTTCGGGGGTGAGAATATTGACTTCAGCATTCGGATGGTCAAAAACGAGATTTCCGAGGCCATTTTCAACGGATAATTTCCAGGCGCCGGCCA
>CAZBIH010000083.1:5407-6990 GCA_964492015.1 uncultured Planctomycetia bacterium
GGCCATTTAACTTCTCTCCAAAAGAACGCCGCCGCCCTGGCCGCCGCCGATGCAGAGCGACACCAGCCCTCTTTGTAAATTACGGCGTCTCATCTCTTTTAGACAAGTCAAGATAAGGCGCGCACCGGTGACTCCCACCGGATGACCCAGAGCGATGCCGCCGCCGTTGACGTTTAAAAGTGCAGGATCGATCTCACCCACCGGCTGGCCTCCGGGGAAATATTTCGCGGCGAATTTTTTACAAGCCAACGCATCCATCGACGCGAGCACCTGCGCGGCAAACGCTTCATTGATCTCAAAAAGTTGGATGTCGGAAAGCTTCAAGCCTGTTTTTCTTAAAATTTTCTCAATGACAAACGCCGGCCCCAGTCCCATCTCGCTGGGCTCCAGGCCCACATAATCGTAAGCCGCGATCGTGCCGAGGACCTCATACCCCATCGTCTTGGCTTTGCTTTCCTCCATCAGAAGAAGCGAGCAGGCGCCATCCGTAAGCTGTGAAGAATTTCCAGCGGTGACAGTCCCTGAGTAGCGATCGAAAATAGGTTTGAGTTTCGTCAGAGCCTCGATCGTCTGGCCTTCACGCGCGCCATTGTCCTCCGTCGCGGTCTTATCAAACGACGGCGGGATGAAGACCGTCATCATCTCTTCTTTTAATTTGGCGCGCGAAGCGATAACGCGCAGATGACTTTCCAGAGAGAACTTGTCCTGACGTTCGCGGGAGATCGCGAATTTTTTGGCGACCACTTCGGCGGTCTGCCCCATGTTGAGGCCACAGGTCGGGTCGGTCAGAGCCTTACTCAGAGCCGCTTCTGGCGAGAAATGTTTGAGGCGAAACCAGGACATCACCGAAAGTTTTTCCATCAAATTCCGGGTACGGCCAAGTTTCATAAAAATTTTGGAGGCTTCCTTGGAAAAAACCAGAGGCGCGTTGGACATCGACTCGGCGCCGCCAGCGATGACGATCTCGTCCATTCCCACGGAAATTTTCTCGACCGCGCTGGTGACCGCCTCAAAACCGGACGCGCAATTGCGATTGACGGTGTAAGCGCGTTTGGATTTGGGGATGCCCGCGTACAGGCTGATAACGCGCGCGACGTTGGCCGCGTCAATAGGCTGGCCCACACAACCGATGATCACCTCATCCACGAGATTGGGGTCGATGCCGGTCTTCTGCAAGAGCTCCGTCACGCACAGAGCCCCCAGCTTCTGGGCCGGCATATCCTCAAAAAGGGTCCAAGCTTTGATAAAAGGGGTGCGTATCCCGTTAACGATCGCGATCTTTTTGATCATAAAGACTCCAACGAATTAGTATACACGGTCTTTTGGTGTAATAAAAGCTTAAAATTGATAATTTTTGATAAGTTATTTATTGGTCTAAGCGGGGATCTGGGAGGGGGGTTGGATCAGTTCTTTCACTTTTTTGAGCAAATTCTGCATTTCGAATGGTTTGGCTATCAAATAGTCGCATTTCTCGACGGAGAGGTCCGCGGAAGAGTCCGACACCAACATGCCACTGATTAAAATAATGGGGATCTTTTTAAATTTTTCATCGGCTTTTAACTTCTGGCATACCAGCCAGCCAT
>CAZBIH010000084.1:0-3013 GCA_964492015.1 uncultured Planctomycetia bacterium
CGGCCGCGCGTTAGATCATACGGTGACAATTCCAGCATCACCTTATCCCCCGGAAGGATACGGATAAAATTCATGCGCATCTTCCCGGATACATGCGCCATCACTAAATGCTGATCATCAAGCTCGACCCGGAACATGGCATTAGGAAGCGATTCCTTCACGATCCCTTCAACTTGTATCGCTTCTTCTTTTGCCATTCTTCAAATCTCCCCCGTGACTTATTCGGTCACGATCTCTGCTTGAATCTTTCCCACGAAAACCGTTTGCTCAAAATGCCCTGACCGCTTGCCGTCCTTGGTCACCACGGTCCAGCCGTCCTTCAAAACTTGCACTTCATGCGTCCCTAAATTCAGCATCGGCTCGATCGCCAGCGCCATGCCTTCCACGAGCTTCGGCCCCTGATGCGGCTTTCCAAAATTCGGCACCTGCGGGTCTTCGTGAAGATTGCGCCCTATCCCGTGCCCCACATACGAGCGAACGACTGAAAGGCCGTTCTTTTCCGCGTAGGATTGCACCGCCCACGAAATATCAGAAACGTAATTCCCGGCCACCGCCTGCTTAATTCCTTCGTTCATCGCGGCGCGGGTCACTTCGATCAGCTTGCGGCTGTCGGCATCCACAGCTCCGATCGCGAACGTGCGGGCCGCGTCCGAAAAATAACCGTCGAGCTTCACCCCGACATCCACCCCGATCACATCGCCTTCTCTTAAGATCCTCTCTCCGGGGATCCCGTGAACCACTTCTTCATTCACGGAGGCGCAGATCGAAGCCGGAAAACCATAATAACCCTTAAACGCCGGCAAAGCTCCCTGCGAACGTATAAAATCTTCGGCGATCTTGTCCAGGGTCCCGGTCTTAACTCCCGGCTTGGCTTCTTTTTCCATGAGCTTCAACAACCCCGAAACGACGCGCCCGGCCTGGCGCATCTTAGCCAATTCAGCGGGAGTTTTGTATTCGATTCCCGACAAGGCCTTTTCTCTTAAAGATCTCTTCCAAAACGATATTCAGGTCGGCTACTTCCAGATCGCCTGAAATTTCCTCAAGAAGATTTTTCTTTTTATAATAGTCAATGAGCGGTGCTGTCTGCTTTTCGTAAACTTTAAGCCGGTTCTCGATCGCCTCTTCGCGGTCATCGGGCCTCTGCATCAATTTGCCCTGGCAGACGTCGCAAATTCCCTCAACCTTTGGAGGGAAATTGGTCCTATGGTACGTCTTGCCGCACTCACTGCAGATCCTGCGCCCGCCCAAGCGGCGGATGATCACCAGCAAACTTGTCTTAAAATAAAGTGTTGCATCCATCGGCATGTGCAAACCGTCAAGCGTCTTGGCGAGGCTTTCAGCCTGTTCCGGTGTGCGCGGAAAACCGTCTAAAATAAAACCATTCTTTGCGTCAGCCCTCGAAAGCCTCTCCCTTACCAGCTCAATGACCAGATCATCGGGAACCAACTCCCCGCGATCCATGTAGCCTTTGGCCTTCAGTCCCAGCGGAGAGGCTGAGCGAAGCGCCTCACGCAACATATCCCCCGTCGAAATATGCGGAGTATTTAAATTTTTTGAAAGAACCTGCGCCTGCGTCCCTTTGCCTGCGCCCGGAGGGCCTAGAAGAACAAGTCTCATCGCACCCATCCTAAAATTTTAATAAGCCGCCCGCTGTCTTCCTTTGATACGGCCATGCTTCATAAACCCTTCATAATGCCGCATGATCAATTGTGACTCGATCTGCTTGATCGTATCCAGGCTCACACCCACCACGATCAAAAGCGCCGTACCGCCAAAAAAGTCCGCGATCTGGGGCGGCACGTGCAATACATATCCCAATACATCCGGCGCGACAGCCACGATCGCCAGAAAAATTCCGCCCGGCAATGTAATACGATTAATAATAAAATCAAAATACTCTACGGTCGGCGTTCCGGGACGGACCCCCGGGATAAATCCACCGTACTTTTTCATATTCTCCGCCACATCGATCGGATTGAAAGCGATCGCCGTATAAAAATAGCTGAAGAACACGATCAGGAACATGATCGCCAGCTGATAACCGATGTTCCCGTGAGAAAGAGCTGCGGCCGCCTGCTGAATAAAATGATTCGGCACGAACACGCCGATGGTCGCCGGAAATAAAATAATAGACTGCGCAAAAATGATCGGCATCACACCGCCGTTATTGACCTTGAACGGAATGAACGTCGACTGCCCGCCGAATACCTTGCGGCCAACCACACGTTTGGCGTACTGGACCGGAATTTTTCTTTCGCCTTGAGTGAGCAGCACGACCGCCATGATCGCTGCCACCATGATACCCAGCATAAATAGGATCTTAAGCCCGTCTATTTGCCCCATTCCAGCCGCGGCAGCGTGCCCGGGCTTCATCAGCTCTACCAGCTGAAATACCGATGTCGGTACGCGTGAAAGAATGCCGATGGCGATCAAAAGCGACATGCCGTTGCCGATCCCCTTTTCCTGGATCTGCTCGCCAAGCCACATGATGAACGCGGAGCCTGTGGTCAAGGTCAAAACGGTCAACAACCGGAAAGACCAGCCCGGAAACTGCACGATCTCAAGGCCGCCAAAACGCGCCGGATTCTCCAGCCATAATGCGATAAAAAAAGACTGAATGATGGAAAGAACAATGGTGCCGTAGCGCGTGTATTGATTGATCTTGCGGCGGCCCATCTCGCCTTCCTTGGCTAATTTTTCAAACGCAGGGATCACGACCGTCAAAAGCTGCATGATAATGGAGCTTGAGATATACGGCATGATCCCCAAAGCAAAAATGGTCAGGCGGTGGATGGCGCCTCCGGAAAAAAGGTTCATCACGCCAAAAAGGCTGTTGCCTTGAGTCCTGGCTAAATTTTCAAAGAACATCGACAGCTTCGCACCGTCGATCCCCGGCGTCGGGATAAAAGTACCGAGACGAAAAACGATAAAAATGCCGAAAGTAATTAAGATCTTCTTTTTTAGTTCCGGGATCTTAAACGAATCGACAAATGCCTGGAGCATTAGGAAGCCG
>CAZBIH010000084.1:3113-6792 GCA_964492015.1 uncultured Planctomycetia bacterium
GGTAGCCACGGCGATGATCTCGGCTTTGCCGCCGGCTTTCTTGATCTTCTCCAGCGCGGATCTAGAAAAAGCATGCGCACTGATGGTCAAGGGATGCTTGAGAGTCCCATCCCCTAAAATTTTAACTTTGGGCGCCTTGCGGTTGACAAGCCGGGCGGTCTTCAAAACTTCCGGCGTGATGGCGGTACCGGCGCTGAACTTACTCAGACTCTCCAAAGAAACGACTTCGTATTTGGCTTTCGGTGTAAACGTAAAACCACGCTTGGGGATACGGCGAATGAGGGGCATCTGTCCGCCTTCAAAACCGGGGCGAACACCCCCCGAAGCTCTCGAATTCTGTCCCTTGTTTCCACGGCCCGAATTCTTTCCGTGCCCTGAACCGCGTCCGCGGCCTACGATCTTACAACGCTTTCTAGCGCCTTTGGGCCTCTTGAGTTCGTTAAGCATTGGGCTTGGTCTCCATGAGCCTCATCAAACCGTCGGTCGTCGCGCGAACCACATTGAGCGCATTGTCCGAACCCAGAGACTTGGTCAAAATATCTTTGATCCCGGCAGATTCACAGACAGCACGCACCGCGCCTCCGGAAATAACACCGGTTCCCGGCATCGCCGGTTTCATCATCACACGAGCCGCTCCAAAATGCCCGATCACCTCGTGAGGGATCGTTGTGCCTTTGATGGCAACACGGAACATGCTCTTTTTGGCCTGAAAAATTCCTTTGCGGATCGCGTCCTGGACTTCATTGGCTTTTCCGAGACCGAAACCTACGCGGCCCTTCATGTCCCCCATGACCACCAGCGCTGAGAAAGAAAATCTTTTACCGCCCTTAACAACTTTCGCGACGCGATTCACCGCCACCACTTTTTCCATGAACTCGGATTGCGAGTCCTGTTGAGGATTACGGCGTGGACGACGGTCACTTCTTTTTTTTACCGTCTCAACGACTTCCGCGGCCACAGCACTCACGGCCGCCTGGTTTAGAGGTGTGTTCACAACGTCGGATTTGACAGGCGCTTTTCCCTTGCCCTTTGAACTAAAATCTTTTTTATCCATCGAAGGTTCCTTTTTGTATCCTGTTAAAACGAAAGGCCCTGTGCCCGCGCCGCTTCGGCAAACGCTTTGACGCGGCCATGATAAAGATAGCCGGAACGGTCCAAAACTACCTTGCAGATCCCCTTCGCCTTGGCTTGATCCGCAAAAAACTTTCCAAACGCCTCAGCGGCCTTCACGTTGCCGTTGGACTTGAGGCCGGATCTTTTCTGGAACTCTTCCGACTTGGTCGAGATCCCGAATACCGTCTTCTGGTCATGATCATTGATGACCTGCGCTTCCAAATGGTTGATGCTCGGCGACAGGCAGAGCCTCAGACGCTCGGGAGTGCCTACCACTTTTTTACGAGAGCGGTAGTGACGAACCTGGCGGCTTGAATTTTCACGAATTTTGCGTCTCATTATTTGGTGACCGTCTTTCCGGCTTTTCTGCGGATGACTTCGCCTGTATACCGCACGCCCTTGCCTTTGTAAGGCTCCGCCTCATAAACTTTGTGGATCTTGGCCGCGAACTGGCCCACTTGGACCTTGTCGATCCCCTTGACGACCACGATCGTGGGTTTGGGGGTCTCAACCGTCAATCCTTCGGGAATTTCAAAAAGAACCGGATGCGTAAATCCAAGAGCTAGATTCAACGTCTTTCCCTGGATCGCGGCTTTAAAACCAACACCTTCGATGGTGAGTTCTTTGGTAAATCCCTCCGTCACGCCCTGGATCATGTTAAACACGCAGCTGCGCGTCGTACCTTGCAAAGCGCGATCGCCTTTGGCATCGCTAAAAGGCTGCACCGTAAAAACACCTTCCTTGAGCGATGCTTTCACTCGGGAATTAACACGAAATGAAAGCTTTCCCTTGGGGCCTTCAACATTCACCATCGAATGTTCGAGTAAAAGCTTAACCCCTGCGGGTATTGTGATGGGCTTCTTGCCGACGCGTGACATCAGTTACCAGACCTTTGCCAGCACTTCGCCGCCGACATTTTTCTTGCGCGCATCTTCGCCGGAGAGGATCCCCTGCGGCGTCGATAAAATGCAGATCCCAAAGCCGTTTAAAACGGTGGGTATCTCCGATTTCTGTTTATAAATGCGCAGGCCGGGACGTGAAATTCGCTGGATGCCGGTGATCTTTCTCAGTGCTTCATTGGTCTTACGCAGATACACACGCAAGATCCCCTGCTTTTTATCATCGATGAGACGGTAATCATGGATGAACCGCTCTTGGCGCAGAACTTTTAAGATCTCAACCAGGGCCTTGGAGGCCTTGATATCAACTCTTTCTTTTTTGACGCGATTCGCGTTACGAATGCAGGTAAGCGCGTCGCCGATCGAATCACTGAGTGACATTCTATTTTTCCTTTTTAATTTACCAGCTTGCCTTGACCAGTCCCGGAATGTCGCCCTTGGACGCCAATTCCCGCAGACAGATCCTGCAGAGCTTAAACTTGCGGTAGTACCCCCGGGTCTTGCCGCACTGCTGACACCGGTTGTACGCCTGTGTCTTGAACTTCGGGGGTCTTTGCTGCTTGATGATCAAAGAAAGCTTGGCCATGATTTTTCCTGTTTTATGCCGCGACTGCTTGAGGCTTGGGGGTTGCCGGTTTCTCCGCGCGCTGCCTGAAAGGCACACCCATGAGGGTCAGAAGCTCGTAGGATTCCTCTTTGGAGGCGCAATCGATCACAAAAGTAATGTCCATCCCTTGAGTGCGCGTCACTTTATCCGTCTCGATCTCCGGAAAAATATTCTGCTCATGAATGCCGCAGGTAAAGTTGCCTGCTTCGTCAAATCCGCGCGCGTTCAAACCGCGGAAGTCACGCACACGCGGAAGCGCCACACGGGTCAACCGTTCCATGAACTCATACATCATGCGGCGGCGAAGCGTCACACGGCAGCCGATCGGCGATTTCTCGCGGATCTTGAAATTGGAAACGGCCTTTTTGGCGCGGGTGATCACGGCGCGCTGGCCGGTGATATTGGAAAGCTCGTTCTGCGCCTGCTCGACGATCTTGATATCCTCGGCACCTTTACCGACGCCCATGTTCACCACGATCTTTTTCAAGCGGGGAGCCTGCATCGGATTACGGTATCCATATTTTTTTATAAGCTGAGGAACGACCTCTTTTTCATAAAACTTTTGAAGGGTGGTCAGTTTTCTTTCCATGTTATGCGAATACCGCCTTGCTCTTAGCTGAGATCCTCTGCTTGGAACCGTCTTTGGCGACAAGCGTCTTGATCCGTGAAACTTTGTTGGAAGCCGGGTCCATTAAACTCAAATTGGACACCTGGATCGGAATTTCTTTGCTCAAAACGCCCCCTTGAGGATTTTGCTGACTGCGGCGCACATGCTTTTTGGCCATATTAATGCCTTCGACCAGCGCGCGGCCCTTCTTCGGATACACGTGAATGACTTTTCCGGTCTTGCCTTTATCGCGTCCTGCGAGGATCTTAACCTTGTCGCCGCGGCGTATACCTAATCCCATGACTAAATGACCTCCGGAGCCAAAGAAATAATTTTCATAAATCCTTTATCGCGAAGTTCGCGAGGTACGGGCCCAAAAATACGCGTTCCACGGGGATTCATCTGCGCGTCAATGATCACCAACGCGTTCGTATCAAAACGAAGCGAGCTCCC
>CAZBIH010000085.1:0-6655 GCA_964492015.1 uncultured Planctomycetia bacterium
CAGGTTTGAAACCTGTCCCTACAATATTAAATTTGCCCGTACCGGGAACGATGGTTGGCCCCAGCGCGGCGTTTGTGCCGGTCCTCTTGAAGGGCATGACCATTCACCCCGATAACCCTCTGCAATTCGATTTCATCATCGACAGCGGCAACACCAATTTTACGCAAGATCAAATCAAAGATGAATCCCAGCGGCTGGTCAAATATTTCCTCGCCTCAATGACGATTCCCAAAGACGACCTCTGGGTCAACCTTTCGCCGTATGAGAAAGACCGTATTATCCCCGATGAGCTGGGCAAAACCGAACTGGGCCGTGACATGCTGGCGCAGGATTACATCCTCAAACAATTGACCGCCTCCTTGATGTATCCGGAGAAAGAGCTCGGCAAGGAGTTCTGGGACAAAGTTTACAGACAAGCCAAAGAGAAGTACGGCACAACCGAAATTCCGGTCGATACCTTTAACAAAGTCTGGATCCTGCCCGAAACCGCGACGGTCTATGAGCACGGGCAGACGGTGTACATTGTGGAGGCGAAATTGAAGGTGATGCTGGATCAAGATTATGTCGCGGGCAACGTAGGGGCGCCCCTTGTGGGTGCCCGTGACAAGGCAGGGACAAGCCCTGCCCCTACCCCCGCGGGAAACAATATTTCTACGTCTATCATCCGTGAAATTATTCTGCCCGAGATTGAACACGAGGTAAATTACGGCCAAAATTTCGCGCCCCTGCGCCAGATCTACCACTCACTCATCCTCGCCAAATGGTACAAAGAGACCATCAAGAACAGCCTGTTATCAAAAGTTTATGTGGATAAGAAACTTATTAATGGAATTCGTCTTGAAGATGGACAATTGAAGGGGGAAGATGGATCTATCATCGATTCTCAATCTTCTATCGTCGATCAAATCTATAATCAATACATGGAAGCCTACAAAAAAGGCGTCTTTAACTACATTAAGGAAGACTATGACCGGTTAAGCCGCGAAACCATCCCGCGCAAGTATTTCTCGGGGGGCGAATTCTTGCGGAATATCCCGCTCCAACATTCCAGCAGTCCGATCATCGGGAGTGGGTTCGAAGGCACAGGATACAAAGCAACCGTTATCAGCACCCCGGAAAAGAATAGAAAAATTTTACCCATCGCCTCCTCACCAATGCTCAATGGCTCATCTAAGGAGCTTCAGAATATGCCGGCACGAGAGATCTTGAGGGTTTTAGATCTTGATCGAGCCGAGATGATCTTAACCAGAAAAGGGCCTAACGATCTTAGAATCCAAAGGATCCGTGTCCCTAAACTGCAAAATAAACATAAAGCACCTAAAGGATTGAGCGTTCTCCCCTATGAGCTTTTTGATACGACCGATTTTGAATTGGTGCTAAACAAGAAAGGATATCTGATCGCAATTTATCCGGTTCTCCCGAAGACATTTGAACTTAAAACAGGGCAGAGGACACCACACTTTTTTGATTTCAGTGAATATTATTTTGAAATTCCGCAACTGGGCAGTCCTGACATTGTTGAAAAATGGAAAAATTATGTCAAGGAATTGCAATTGGACAGGGATGCTTTATTTGCCTATGGACAGGAAACTGGTCTCCTTGGAAAACTTGAGCGGCGACCTCGATGGGTTCCGCATTTTTATGCAAAACTTGATACGCGGGGCAGCTTTCCTTTTGTCGATGCTTTTTATACAGAGAAATTCCAGTATATGTTTGAAAATAAGTCATTAAGAGGAGAGAATCCAGAAGTCAAGGAAGCCCTTCTTCCAGTGTTTCCAACGGTCTATCATCCGGGTTCAAATGCCTACAGTGATTGGGAATATATCATGGCTGTGAACAGGAACTTGGATATCAAAAAATTTCATGATGTCCTAGTTGTCGGACCGGGAAGCGGCCTTGATGCTTGGTTTGTCTCGCTTCAAACCGATCAGAAGATTTATGCGGTAGGAATCAATCCTTTCGAAGTGGCCAATATCAGAGCTTCCGCAAAAGCTGCCGGATTTAAAGTAGAGGCCATAATTCATGACAACATTATCTCCGAAGAGGGAGTTCCTGTCTTTGACAAAAAATTTGACCGGATCATCTGGAACATGCCGACGTACCATCCTCCTATTGATAGGACACCAAAAAGCCTTGAAGAATGGGAAGATAATGATATCGGCGGCGAATCTTTAAAACGCTTTGCGAAAGGCCTTCCAATGCTTCTTAAACCGGACGGTTTTGCCATGGTTTGGAATTCTGCCTTTGGAGAAGGGGTAGACGTTGTTGAACAAATTCTGAAATTAGATGGAAAAATGGAAGTAACTAGTACGAAGTATCCTGGAAAAAAGTTTTTATCGAATATTGACGAAGGCACTGATCCTGTGCCATATGCGATTTATTTTATCCGTTTGGCTAATAAGAATAAAAACAATACCTCTTATGAATCCAGTCCTTCAGACACGCCCCAATCCAGCTCACCGGTTTCTGCAGACGATCTCTTGAGCGTCCCGGCTGGGATCATTGGAGCGTTACAGGAAAACGGGCAAATTTTATCCGTCAAGGCGGGGGAGGTTTTTGATATCGGGTTTGGGAATTATGGAAATCAGATTATGGGACTTGCAAGAGAACACTCCCAAATTTTGACGATAGGAGGCTTATTGGCACTCGCTGGCGGGATCGCGGGCGGTTTATATTATTTCTGGAGCCACCATACACTTAAGGGAAATTTATACTTACTTGAAAACGGTGAATTTTCTACGAAACAAAAAGCTGCTGAAAGGTTGGAAAAATGGCGAGACAAACGTGCCATAAAACCTTTGCTCAAATATTTGTCCGCTGATCATGAATTCTGGGCGCTTCTAACGGTAACAAGGGCTTTAAAGAATATTGGAATTAGCAATGAACGGCTGGTGGAAGAATATATAAAAGCTTTAACAAGCGATGGAGACCAGACCCGTCAGCATGCTGTGTTGCAACTGGGCGAATCTGGAGACAGCCGTGCCTTCGAGTTGCTGATCGGAATGACAGAAGATCAAATTCCGGCCGTGAAGGAAGCAGTTGCTACAACTCTTGGAAAATCGAACGATACCCGGGCCATAGCGCCATTGCTGAAACTATTACGAGAGGACCGCACGCTTTGCTGCAGCAACTCCGGCCCGCGTGCTGTGGCAGAAGAATATTTGGATATACTTGGAGCCACCACAGAACAAAAAATGAACAGATATATAGAAATATTAGGGAGCCATTTAGGCGAAGCGCGTAGCCATGCAGCGAAAAGATTAGGAGAATTAGGAGATACGCGCGCGGTGCCCGCATTGTTGCAAGGTTTAAACGATAAGGATGACTTTGTGCAGAGTGCCTCTGTAGTAGCCCTTGGCAAATTAAAGGATTCCCGTGCCGTCGAACCATTAATCACGCTCTCTGAGAATAAAAAATTCGATTATCCTTTTTATAGAGAGGTGGCAGAGGCTTTGGCCAATACAGGAGATCAAAGAGCTCTTGAGCCATTAAGGACACTATTGGCGACCATGGAGTCTAAAGGGTATACAAGTTACGAAGCAGATCCAATAAAAAATGCCCTTCAAAGGCTAGAAACATCTTTGCCCCAATCCAGCTCGCCGGCGAGTTCGAGCGAGAGCGAAGAACGAGTCCCGACAGCCGACAGGCTTGTCGGGATGACGGAAAATCAAGACGAGGTTGGCGGTATCGACATGAACGAAATCGACCTCGAAAAACAAGGCGCCGGGGTGGACATCCAGTTCGATCCGACCGAACTGCAAGAAATCATTGAGTCGGGGATCGATGGTTTTGCGCCCGTTATTATCAATATCGTTCCCTTGCCAAGTGTTCTACCCTTACTCGGGTTGGAACCGGGAAAAGAGGAAGAAGGGGCGGAGTTATCCAGGGTCAATTGATGTAGTCCCTCGACTCCCTCGCTTACGCTCGGTCGCTCGGCCTTTTGTAAACGAATGGGCCTTCACATTACCCCCTTGCCCAGCGTCCTGCCTTTGCTCGGCCTCGAGCCGCGAAGAAGAGACGATGAACTTGACGTGTCCAGTTTGAACTAGACGGCACCCCCCCAGCCGCCCAATAATCCCCCTTAAAGCGTTAGAGCACTGCCCTTGACAATACAAGCTTTAACTTGTATACTTTAACCAGAGAAACACCGATGGATATTTATTATTTTGTTGATCCGCGGGGCCATAATCCGGTAAAAGAATTTATTCACGGTCTTCCCGCAAAAGAGCAGGAGAAAGTTTACGCTTATATCGACGAACTGCGCTGGCAGGGGCACAACTTGCGCCGGCCGATGGCGGATTATCTTAGGGATGGGATCTATGAGCTCCGCCCCAAAGCGAACCGGGTCCTATATTTTTTCTTTTTGACAAACGGCGTGGTTTTGGTCCATGCGATCCGAAAAAAGACGGACAAAATACCCGAACACGACCTGGCGTTGGCCATCCGGCGTAAAAGTGAAGTTGGGGAAAACCAGAACATAGAAAGATCGTGAGGCGCAAAATGGCAAAGATCAGACTGGAAAACTTTCAACATGATCTGAATGAACAACTCAAGGACCCCAAATTCAGGAAGGGTTACGAATTGGAAAGGGCCAAAGTCGCGCTGGCCCAAAAGATAGCGGAACTCCGGGACGCGCAACACCTGAAACAATCGGACCTGGCCAAACGGTTGAACGTTTCCCAGCAGTTCATCTCCCAGATCGAGACGGGGGACAGTATTAACCTGACCCTTGACACCCTTGTAAAACTGGCCCGGTCACTTAATCGCGGGATCAAGATCTCGTTCACAAAAATATCCAAAGGGGACCCTTTTCTCACGGTAGTCTGATCGTCATGGAAAGTGAACGGTTACGTAAAATCAGAGGAGAAAACGTACGGTGGGAGAAAGAATCTCCCTACAACTTCTGTGACCGCTGGTGCGAGCGCTGTCCGCGCGAGCGGCAGACGCGTTGCAGCCTGTATCTGGATGAGCTGGAGCGCAAAGTCACCTGTATCGCCCATGGCCGGGAACCGGATGATCCTGAGATGACCGCGGAGGTCATGAAAAAACAGTACGAGTCCATAGGAGAGGCGCTGGAGGAATTTACCGAAGAACAAGAGATCGACCTTGACGATAATGATATCCCTGAAATACAAAAGATCAAAGAACACATTGACTTTGTCCATAACAATCCGCTTGAAAAGACGGCCCGGCAGTACAGTCATAAAGCGCATGAATTTTTGAAGGAGACGTTCTTTACCGACAGAAGAGCTAATCCGGAATTGATGCATGATTTTGAAACCGTGGCCTGGTATCACACGCTTTTGCCGGTCAAATTGCATCGGGGATTATGCGGGTTCCACGAGCCGATGACGGACGGGGACATTTCGCTCTGCGACGCGGTGGCCCAGTTTGCCATATGCAAAGACGCGATCCGCAAGTCTATTGAGGCTTTGCGCAAGATCAAACCGCGCTATCCACGGCAAAATGAATTGCTGACCCAGATGATCGCCATCCTGCATAATATCCTGAGCAGGATAACGGAGATGGAGGACCGAATTCTTTGACGGCTTCGCGCCGGTCATTATCCGCCCAAGGCAGCACTCGGTGGATAACCTGGGCATCGCCCCGCTGCCCAGCGTCCTGCCGCTGTTCGGCCTGGAACCGCGCAAAGAAGAAGACGCGGAAAAGTTATCCCGCCTTGAGGGACAGAGTGCTTAATCCCCGGAGGGTAAAAGAAAACGAAACCATCCTCAATCCATGCCGTGCTTATTTCCCTTGCGAAAGTAGATAGTCTGCTATATACTTTAGCTGTAGAGTTGACTATAGAACCCTGAAAAGGAGCGCGGCGATTATGGTTTATCTTAATATCACATTTCCGGAAGACCTTAAAAAAGAGCTGGACCTCGAAGTAAGACAGGAGCGCACGAAACGGAGCACTTTGATCCAAAAAGCGGTCCGCACTTATTTAAAGCTTAAACGTCAGAAAGCCGTGGACATCTTGCTGAAAGAAGGGTATCAGGAAATGGCCGCGGAGTCGAAAAATGTCATGAAAGATTTCGAAAAAGCGGACCGGGAATCCTGGAAGCATGTCGATTAAGCGCGGCGATCTTTTTTGGGTAAACCTTGACCCAACGCGCGGTTCTGAACAAGCCGGCCGAAGGCCGGTTGTGGTCATCCAGAATAACATCGGCAATGAAGCGGCCGCCACAACAATTATAGCTCCGCTCACAACAAAAGATTTCTCTAAAGAATATCCTGTGAACGTCTGTCTCCCCAAAGGTACGGGCGGGTTAAAATCCAGATCGACCGTTCTTCTTTCCCAGATCCGAACAATCGATCGATCCCGCATGGAAGCCCGGATCGGGCAAGTTCCTCCGATGTATCTAAAAAAAATTGACCAGGCGATCAAGACAAGCCTGGCGCTTTAACCGCCGAATACAGATAAAACGACAGCCCGCCCGATCCCCGCCCAATCCAGCTCGCCGGTGGCTGAAAGTCGTCAGTCGTCAGACATCAGACATCAGACTTCAGTCATCGGTCATCAGCGATCAGTTGTCAGATGAAGGGAAAAATCTGACGACGGACGACTGACGACTAATCCAGGCAGTATTGACATGAACTCGATTGACCTCGAGCGCCTGCCTGCCGGCATTGACGGCTTCGCGCCGGTCAT
>CAZBIH010000086.1:0-6622 GCA_964492015.1 uncultured Planctomycetia bacterium
TCTTCCAAGTAGACCCGGAATCGTTTGAAATCAAGTCTCCACCCTTGATCAAGAATAGATAAATTTAGATTTTGACTGTCAATAAATGCAAAATTATTTTTGTCTGGCTTCATATTTTAGGAGAGTCTTCTGCCAGCATAGCTGCCGATTTAAAGATCAATCAAGTTTGGGTGAGTTCTTTTTCTTTCGCGGACTGAGCCTGGTCTATCATTTGGATATAGCGGTCGGTGAGCTTTTGCATATCCTGTTCGGCTTTAAAATTTTCATCCTCGGTGATCTTTTTTTCTTTGCTCAAAATTTTGATCTTCTCGTTGCCTTCGCGGCGGTTGGAGCGCATCGAGACGCGGCCTTCCTCAGCCAGCTTATGGACGATCTTGACCAGTTCCTCGCGGCGCTCGCGCGTCAGAGGCGGAATCGAGATGCGGATCAATTTTCCATCGATCACGGGGGATATCCCCAGATCCGACTCCATAATAGCCTTTTCGATCGCTTTGAGCGCGGAGACATCCCAAGGGCTGATCATGAGGATCCTTGGCTCAGGAATATTGATATTGGCCATTTGCTTAAGCGGCGTCATCGCACCGTAATAATCGACTTTTAAATTTTCAACCATCCCGGCATTGGCCCGGCCGGTACGGATAGACGAGAAGCTTTGGTTGGTCGCGTCCATCGTCTTCTTCATCTTGTCTTCGCTCTCGCGGAGTACGTTTTGCGTGCTCATTTAGATACCGTGGTCCCGATGTCCTGCCCCGTGATGACACGGCGGATATTCCCCTGTTTCAGAAGGTCAAACACGATGATCGGCAGGTCGTTATCCATGCACAGGCTGATCGCCGTCGAATCCATCACTTTGAGGCCTTTTTTCAATACGTCCATGTAGCGCAGTTTTTTGAAACGTTTGGCGTCTTTATTTGTTTTCGGGTCATCGGAATAAATACCGTCGACTTTGGTGGCTTTCAAGATCACTTCAGCGCCCAGCTCGATCGCGCGTAAAGCCGCGGTGGTATCGGTCGTAAAATAGGGATTCCCCGTGCCGCCTGCAAGAATAACAATGCGGTCTTTTTCCAGATGGCGGATCGCGCGGCGGCGGATGTAGGGCTCAGCGACCGCGTGCATCGCAATGGCGGTCTGAACACGCGTAAACACGCCTTTTCTCTCCAAAGCGTCCTGCAAAGCCATGCTGTTGATCACCGTCGCCAGCATTCCCATGTAATCCCCGGTCGTACGGTCCATTCCGCGATTCTCACCCTGAAACCCGCGGAAAATATTGCCTCCGCCGATGACAATGGCCAACTGAACGCCAAGGCTCTTGATCTCTTTCAACTGCTCGGCAATATCATCCACCACATCGGGATCGACCCCATAGTCTTGCTTGCCCTGCAGGGCCTCACCGCTTAGTTTGAGAAGGACACGCTTGAACTTTTTCATCTTAAACACTGACATTCTCTCCGAGTTGAAAACGGACAAATTGTTTGAGCTCCACTGTATCACCAAGCTTCTTTCCGGTCTCGTTCAAAAGCTGCTGAATGGACTGCTTGTCGTCTTTGATGAACGGCTGTTCGAGAAGGCACTGCGTCTGATAGAACTTATCAAGTTTTCCGAGCACGATCTTTTCAATGATATTGTCGGGTTTACCTTTGACTTCTTCACGAAATATCACTTTTTCACGCTCGAGAATAGCCGCCGGCACTTCGGCGCGCACACGGCAGATCGGATTGGACGCCGCCACATGCATTGAAAGATTTTTCCCCAGCTCTTCAAACAGCGGATCCTTTACCGACTCCGCCTTTGAGGCTACGAGCTCGACGACCGCGCCGAGTTTTTGATTTGAATGAATATAGCTGAAAAATACGCCGCTCTGTGACTGCACGAGCTTTGCGCGGCGCACCAGCATTTTCTCCCCGATCTTGCCTGACAACTCGGCGACCTTCTGGGAAATTTTTTCATTGGAGATAGCGGCTTCGCCGTGGGCAAGAACTTCTTGCATCGCTAGCACGGTTAGGCTCTTAAAATCATCCGTTCGAGCCACAAAATCCGTCTCGCAATTGGTCTCGGCGATCACGGCCTTTTTACCTTCGACTTGGATAGTGACGAGGCCTTCTTTAGCTTCACGGCCGGCACGCTTGGCCGCGGAGGCCATGCCTTTTTTTCTTAAGAAATTGATCGACTTTTCGATATCGCCCGAGCATTCCTTGAGTGCCGTTTTGCAATCCATGATCCCGGCACCCGTTCTCTCGCGAAGTTCTCTTACCGTATCGACACCCGTCGTCATCAGATTCTCCTTGGGGACAAAAATTTATTTGGAAGCTTCGGCCATCACGGCTTCAACACCGCTCTCGTCCTTGGTATCCGCCTGAGCACGATTGACCTTCTGTGAGCCCTCAAGAATGCTGTCGGTGATCACACGGGTGATCAATTTCAGCGAACGGATCGCGTCGTCATTGGCAGGGATCGGGTACTGAATTCTATCCGGATCGGAGTCCGTATCCACGATCGCAACGACCGGGATCCCCAGACGATTAGCTTCCTTGATGGCAATGTCTTCTTTCTTGGCATCGATCACGAACATCGCACCCGGAAGACGGCCCATCTCGGCGATCCCGATAAGGTTCTTTTCGTGCTTGGTAATTTCTTTTTCAAGATCGGCGACTTCTTTTTTCGTCAGCGCGTCAAACGTTCCATCCGTCCTCATCTGGATCAACTCTTTGTAACGGCGGATGCTGTTCTTGATCGTCTGATAATTGGTCAGAGCGCCTCCGAGCCAGCGGGCATTCACATAAAACATCCCGGCGCGCTTAGCCTCTTCTTCGATCACCGCTTGAGCCTGCGGTTTGGTGCCGACATACAGAATAGGAAGCCCCTGAGATGCAATGCTGCGTAAAAAATTACAGGCCTTCACCAGATGATCGGCTGTTTTTTCAAGATCAATGATGTAAATGCCATTTTTTTCGCCAAAAATGAAGGGCTTCATTTTGGGATTCCACTTCTTGGTCTGGTGGCCGAAATGCGAACCTGCTTCGAGTAAACCTTGGATGAGCTCTTTAGACACTTAATTCTCCTTTACAACAGATTATCAGGGAACGCACAAGTGCCCTATTTATAAGGACTTATGTACGAAAAATCGTTCTCCCTTTTCCTCAAGATCGAAGTCAAATTTTAGAGGAAAAACAACGTGAAAAAACCCCAAAACGGCACACGCCGTTTGAAGTTAACTCCTTGAAGCCACTCATTATACCAAAGTTTAAGGGGGGTTCAAGCGATAAAATCTAGGCCAAAATGGGCTGTTTTAAACCTTAAACTGCAGTTCGTACAACCGCCGATACACCCCATTTTGCCTCATGAGCTCATCATGGGTACCCATCTCAGAGATCCCGCCCTCATTGATGACAAGGATACGGCTGGCATCCTTGATCGTGGAAAAACGATGGGCGATCACAAGCACAGTTCGGCCTTTCATGAGATTATGGATTGCTTCTTGAACCAAAAGCTCCGATTCCGAATCCAAAGCGGATGTGGCTTCATCCAGGATCAGAAGCGGAGGGTTCTTGAGCACGGCCCGCGCAATGGATATCCTCTGGCGCTCACCCCCCGACAGCCGCACGCCGCGATCCCCCACAACGGTCTGGTATTTGAGTGGAAGCTTTGAAATAAAATCATGCGCGTTGGCCACACGCGCCGCCGCTTCAATGTCGCTCTGAGAAGTTTTAGAACGGCCATAGGCGATATTCGCGCTAACGGTGTCGTTAAACAAGATCGTCTCCTGCGTCACGATCCCAATTTGCGCGCGCAAAGATTTCAGGGTCACGTCTCGCAGGTCCACACCGTCGATAAGAATTTTTCCGCCGGTCGGGTCATAAAACCGAGGCATGAGATTCACCAGGCTAGTTTTCCCCCCGCCGCTCGGGCCCACGATCGCGATGATCTCCCCATTTTTAACTTTGAAATTCACTTTTGAAAAAATAGTTTTTTCGCCGTAACTGAAAGAAATATTTTGGAATTCGATCTCCTTTTTGATAGGAGCCAGGGTTTTGGCCCCGTCTTTTTCGATGATCTCATTGGGGGTGTCGAGAATTTCAAAGATCCTCTCCGCAGCCGCCAGCGCGTGCTGGTTGATCCCATGCACACGAGAAAGCCTCTTGAAAGGCCTTAGGAGCGAAAAGAGCGCCATTAAAAATGCAATGAAAGCGCCCGGCGACATATTGCTGTCGATCATCAGCCTTCCCCCGATCCACAGGACAACGCCCAGGCAGACGAACCCGATAAATTCGGTCAGCGGGCTCACGATGATCATGCGGCTGATCGAAAGCATGAGCGTTTTGTAGAGCCCTTGGTTTTGGACGCGAAAACGCTCTTTTTCATAATTTTCCATGCCAAAACCCTGCACAATACGGATGCCGGAGATCGATTCAAACAGCGTCGAATTGATCGCGGCCACCTGCTCCTGGCTTGAGCGGCTGATCTTTTTCAGACGGCGGCCGACTTGCATCACCGGATAGATCACCAGCGGCAAAAGGACAAAGATCACGAACACCAGAGTCCATGGAATATTAAACATGTACTTTACCGACAAAAGCACAAAAATATTGACCACGATCTGCACCGGCTGAAAAAGAAAATCGGTGAGCCCCTCCGAGATCGCGTCGCGCACCACCGTCGTATCGTGGGTGATCCTCGAGACCAGCATCCCCGTCTGTGACTTTCCAAAAAAACTCAAAGGCAAACTGATAATTTTTTCATAAACAATATTTCTTAAGTCCCGGATGACGCCCTGACTGACATCGTTCATAAAATAGGATTGCAAATATTCAAACAAAAGCCTCACAAAAGAAAGCCCGATCGTCCAAAGAATGATCAGATTCAAAAGCTCGAGCCTCGGCAGAGAATTTACCTGGTGGATCATATCCAGAACAAAAGGCGGAATGTGCTTATTTTCAGGGATCACGACCGGTTTTCCGGCGAGAATTGTGTCCACAAACGGAATGATGAGCCCGATGATGGGAAGGCCCGAAAGAAGCGAGTTGACGATCATCGCTCCAAAAGCCAGGTATAGCTGGTTTAGGTGCGGCTTTACATAAGAGATCATGCGGCGGTAATGGTTGTCTTTTTTCATAAAATTTCCCTTGGGCATCATAACATAGGACGGTTATGCGTCCAAAGTCAAAGAAAATGTGTGTGAGAAAAAGTGTGTAACGCTTTGACCCTAATTACTTTAATTTGTCAAATGTCAAGGACTGACACCAGACGTATCCAGCACCCAGTTCATCCCGTCGGATCCGGCGCCGTAGTTGTGGGGGTCTCCGGGCTGTTTTTTAGACCATGAAATTTGAAAGTGACAATTTCGAATTTCATGGTATCATTTCTGTATGATCAAGAGACGCGGTCTGATTCAGCAGATTCAAAAAGCGATCAAGCGTAGCCGGGTGGTGGCTTTGCTTGGGCCGCGGCAATGCGGTAAAACAACCCTCGCGCGTGAGTTCTTATCCGCAGAGAATAAAAATTATTTTGATTTGGAAGACACGGATGATCTATTGCGGCTTGAAGACACGAAATCCGAACTTGCCGGTCTGCGCGGGCTTGTCGTTATAGACGAAATTCAGCGCAAACCGGAGCTTTTTTCTTTGCTTCGTGTCTTGTCAGACCGTAAACCGTCTCCCGCTAAATTTTTAATTCTTGGCAGTGCCCATCCGGCGCTCTTAAAACAGTCTTCTGAGTCTCTAGCCGGAAGGATCGAGACGATCGCCATGAGCGGTTTTTCTCTCGAAGAGGTGACAGATCGCAAACTAAAAACACATTGGTTCCGCGGCGGATTCCCGAATTCTTTTTTGGCTCGCACGAACGAGATCAGTTTTGCGTGGCGCAAGCAATTTGTGCAGACTTTTCTTGAGCGGGATGTCCCGCAAATGGGCCTTAATATCCCGGCCCCGACCCTGCGGCGGTTTTGGACCATGCTGGCTCACAGTCACGGTCAGATCTGGAATGCGGCTGATCCCGCGGCATCGCTTGGGGTCAGCCAACCGACGGTGCGTAAATATCTGGACCACCTGGATCATCTTTTAATGGTGCGCCAGCTTCAGCCTTGGCATGAAAATCTTGGCAAAAGGCAGGTGAAAGCCCCTAAAATTTATGTCCGTGATTCGGGGCTTCTGCATTTGCTGCTCGGGGTTCAAAATGAAAAGGAATTTCAAGACCACCCCAAACGCGGAGCATCTTGGGAAGGGTATGTGATCGAAGAATTATTTAAGCAGATACAGCCGGATGATGCCTATTTCTGGGCTACGCACAATCGCGCGGAACTGGACCTTCTTTTTCTCAAGAATGGACGAAAGATCGGTTTTGAGATCAAGCTGAGCAACCGGCCGAGTTTGACGCCCTCGATGCGCATCGCAGTCCGCGATCTAAAATTGAATAAATTGTTCGTTATTTATCCGGGGAAAGAAAATTACGATCTGGACGACCATACTCAAGTCATTTCAATATTCGATTTGAAAAAGACAGGGTCACTTCGTGGGATTTAGCGCGATTCGGGTCTTTGAAATACATTGCGAAATGTTGAATGTCGAGGACTGTTACCCCCCCCAGCCTCCTCTGTCTAGTTAAAAACAGGCCTCTATTCCCGCAACCT
>CAZBIH010000087.1:0-3987 GCA_964492015.1 uncultured Planctomycetia bacterium
TTGACATTTGACATTTAAATTGCATGGTACCCCAAGCGGAGACGCTGACGCTGTAATATTTAACGGAACGGTGCTAACTCACGAACGTATCTCGGACCACGTCCGGTGAATGACCCCTTATACTTTCTTAGGCTGTCTTCACTTCTTTGTACTGGTTCATATATTGTCCAAGTACTTCACGTATCATCCGCTGATACTTGGTGTGATGCCGATGTGCCTGCTGCTTAAAGAAATCAACAATGGGTTTATTCAGTATCATCGTGACCTTCACCGGCTGCTCAGGCATGATCAGTTCACCCGGGGGAGGCAGAAAATCCCTGACCCGAGTGACCTTGCCGCGAGGCATGTTTTCGTCAAAAACTTCCTTTTTCATAGTAATACCTCCTCCACTTTCTCCAATATCCGGCTCCAATTATTCTGACCACCTCTCCCCGATAAGTGAACCGTACCGTCATCGGTTGACCATTTACGATCCCAATACAAAACCATCTTTCCTCCGCCGCGCTGTGATCAGCATCCCGGACCACCGCACGATCCGGGTCCGAGAACGCCCTTGCGGCAACGGCAAAACAAACACCGTGTTTTCGAATATTCTCCGCTTCCTTGCCCTCGTCCCAGCAAAAACTACCCGAAATTACTTCCATACAAAGTATACCATATAGTTATACATATTATTAGCCTTATTTTTAAATTGATTGTTCCCCTCACCCTACAGGACGACAAGGGGGTCGTTTTTCGTCGGTATTATTTTCAGGATTTTGGATATCGACTAACTTGGGAGGCAGGGCTTGGCCCGTGAAATGCCCATCGCATTCTGTAAAACCGGTGGAATTTTGTTAGCGAAAGGTTGAATTGGAAATACCGACTGCCGGGCCGCGCCCTGATGGCGGGTCGAGGATACGGGGATGGGTCAACTATGTACTTTTGGGGCGGATTGTACTAAGTACATTTAGGGCGCTGGGAACTAAGTACGGAAAGAGTTTTATATCTGTTTTAGCATATTTAATCCCAACCCAACTCAGCTAAACCCTGTTAAATTTAAGGCTTATTTTAGTTGATTTTTTACCAAATTTTGGTTGACAGCAGGGCGATCATCATGTAGATTTAGGTCTCATACAGTTGAAAGTGTAATTTATAAAAAAGTTTTTATTGATGTTGATTTGCCCATCGCGTGTTTCAGGCAGAAAAATAATAGGAGCTAAGACGTGGATCACTTGAGAATGAGGGGCAGTTTCTTGCTGAGCACAATTTTTTTCGCATCCGTCTTTTACGCGGCGGTCATCCTGACGGGCTGTGCGGCTCACGATCAAGGGAGTATGCGGTCTGAAGCGATCGTTGACTCCGAGGTCCAGAATCCGGCTCCGTCCGGCCGAGTTCCAAAATCGGCGCCCGGCCAGCCTCAAGAAGGATTTGAGCAACAGCCGGCAGGGACTCGATAATGAAAAATTCCGGGCGTTTTAATTTATTTCTTTCTTTATTCTTTGGGACGGCGGCAGCCCTTGTTTCGTCTTTGGCTATGGCTGAAGGAGCCGGCAATCTTGAGCGGGCTATTTCGAATGAGTTTTTTTTGGCCAGCCCTGCGGTGGAGTTTTATCAGAACGGTGATTTTAAGAATGCGCTGGAAGGATTTGAGAGCCTTCAGAGAGAATTTCCCGGCGATGTTCTGATCCAGCGCTACCGCGCCATGGCTTTGGACCGCCTGGACCGCTTCGACGAAGCGGCGGACATTCTCAAAAAGATCATTGCCAAAGATCCGGGGTATGTGCCGGCGCGATATTTTCTTGGCGTTGTTTACAGCGATAGCGGGAAAAGCGCGGCTGCTCAGACGGAGTGGAAGTGGGTCGTTGAAAACGCGGGCAATACGATCTACAAAGATTGGGCGAAGGCGCGTCTTGCCGCCAAGGCTCCCGAAAAGAAAGATACTTCGGCGCGCCTGTGGCGCTTATCCGCGCGCTACGGTTACGAATATGATGATAATGTGACGCTTAAGCCCAGCGATGAGGCGTTGGCCAGCAGTGAGGGTTCTGACGCGGGGCGGCAGTTGGCGGAGTTCATTGTCCGCCGGCGGGTCCATTCTAGCCGTGACACGGCGATCGATCTTAAGGGCGGTTTTCGCCAGACCTTTCACGACAGCGGGCTTGATGATTTTAATTTCACTTCTTTGGAAGCAGGCGCGGATGTTCAGCACCGCGTCACGTGGTTCGGCCGTAAGGTGACGCTTCGATTGGAGTATGACCTGAAAGCCGGATTTTTGGATGGTAATACTTTCTCGACCCGGAATATCGGCACTCTCAGCGCGGATACCCGTTTTACAGAGAATACCCGGACCGTCTTGTTCTATCGGTTGACGGGCGCTGAATTTGGGCCCGATGGTTCACGTCCCGCCCAAAGTTCGCGTGACGGCATTTATCAGGACGTGGGGCTGACCCAGTACTGGTATCTAAATAATCCAAAAAATTATATTTTTCTCCGCGGTGAGCTCAACGGCGCTTCGACCACGGGCAGTAATTTTGACTCTCTTGGGACGACAGCGCGCCTGGGTTATCATGCCGGTATTTTTAAAAATACGGATCTTGATCTTATGACGGGATATGAGTTCAATAATTACCTGCATTTTGATTCGTTGTCGAGTTTGGATAGGGGTGAAAGGCAGGATTCTATTTGGGATATTTACGGGGCGCTCACGCATTATTTCACGCCGGAGATAGGCTTGCGGGTTTTCTATCGCCATGTGAATGCCGACAATGACAATGGCTTTTTTGAATATACGAGAAATATCGGCGGCGCGCAGCTTCTTTATAGCAAGGCTTTTTGACGATTTGAATAAAATAAGGAGAAAGACCATGAAACGATCAGCCCATTCGGTGAAATTAATAAGTTTTGTTACTTTGATCGCTGTGTTTAGTTTTCTATCACCGATCTCAGTCGCGGAAGCCCAGACAGTTGGCTGGCAGAGCGAAACCCTCATTGACACACAGCTTAATCCCGGAGGTGGAATGGGTGGAATTCTCCGGCCGACCGGAGGCCCCCTGCCATTAACGCCAAGAGGCCCTTTACCTCCTACCGGAGGCGATGCTTTGACCCCTCTGCCGAATATCGGAGAGCAGACAGGGCCCTCCTTGGATCCCATCATTGACTCCGCTTCAACACAGAGCACCAACCCGGTCCTTGAGACTGTGACGCCAGCGAAAAACCTTCACGATGTTTTTCATGCGGCCCAAACACGCCTTCAGGAACAAGAACAGCTGGCCAGCGACCAAAAGCTAGCGGCTCTTAATACGACCGAGGAGAAATTCCATAGAACCCAGAGCGATGCACACACGCTTTCACATGCGACGGCTGATACGGCGCATGCCGCTCGCCACACCGCAATTGATGAAGCGCGCATTGAGCTTCATGATCAACAGGACATAAAAGTTAGAGAGCTTGACGAGGCAAAGCAAGTCGCGGAGGTTGCGCATCATGCAACCGCCAATGCGGCTCGAGCAAAGCTTCTTGCAGATCAAATGGCAGTGCACACGGCCGCGCACGTCGATCATGATGCGCTTCACGCTACGCACAATACCGCGGAGCAAACCTTGCACACCGCGCAGGAGGCTGCTGTCGCGAACCTGAAAGCGCAGCAAAAAACCGCTGATGACACTTTTCACAATTTGGATCCGGCGGCAGATCAAACGTTTCATGACACCCAGGCTACGGCTCTCGCGGATACGCGATCTAAAGCTAGTACCGATGATGCCGATTTTCACGACAAGCAGGTTGCCGTAGAAGCGGCCCTAGACACGGCTCAGACCGCCGCTGATCAGGCCGCACATGCGGAGGCCCCTAAGGCTCTTGCGGATTTTCGTGAGCGGCAAGGGGGTGATGACGAGAATCGTCACTTTGATGCTGACGGCGTGTTTCATACGGCGCAATTTGAAGAGAAAAATAAATTTGCGTCTCATAATGAGATCCACGCCAAATCGGATCAGATCGGATCTTTTGCGC